>AXCX01000061.1 GCA_000767215.1 Actinotalea fermentans ATCC 43279 = JCM 9966 = DSM 3133 | reverse complement strand
CCCCGCCGACGGCGCCCGCCGGCGCGCGGGCCGGACGCCGCGCCGCGCGGGTGGCCTCGCCCGCCTCTTGACCCATCCCGGCTTCTGTGGTTCATTACTCAAGTAATGAACCAGTGAGGCGATAGGAGCGCGGCGTGGCCTTCGACGGGCGCGAGCCGATCTACCTGCAGATCGCCGACCAGATCCGCACCGACGTCGTCAGCGGTGCGCTCGGGGAGGAGGAGCAGGTCATGTCGACGACCCAGTACGCGACCGCGTACCGCATCAATCCCGCGACGGCCGCCAAGGCGTTCGCCGAGCTCGTGGACGAGGGGACGCTCTACAAGCGCCGCGGCGTCGGCATGTTCGTCGCACCCGGTGCCCGCGACCGGCTCGTCGCCGAGCGCCGCGAGCGCTTCTTCGCCGACGTCGTCGACCCCGTCGCCGCGGAGGCGAGCGTCCTCGGCATCCCGCTGGACGACGTCGTCGCGCGGCTCCGCGCGGCCGGCGCCACGGGGGAGGGGGACCGATGAGCGCGACGGAGACAGCCGCCGGGCACGGCGGCGCCGACGGCGGCCTGGGTGTCGCGGTGCGCGGCCTGGTGGTCCGCTACGGCTCGACCGTGGCACTCGACGGGCTGGACCTGACCATCGCCCCCGGCGCGATCACCGGTCTGCTCGGCCGCAACGGCTCGGGCAAGACCACGCTCCTCTCGGTCCTTGCCGCGTTCCGGCGCTCGACCGCCGGCGTGGTCCTTGTCGACGGCGAGGAGCCCTGGGAGAACGAGCGCGTCACCGAGCAGGTCTGCCTCATCCGGGAGAGCGGCGACGTCGCGAGCGACGCGAGCCTGCGCGACACGCTCCGGCTGGTGGCCGAGGCGCGACCCACGTTCGATCCCGACCTTGCGGGTGCGCTCATGGACACGTTCGAGCTGGACCCGCGCGCGCGGCCGTCCAAGCTCTCGCGCGGCAAGAAGTCGGCGTTCGGCGTCGTCGTCGGGCTGGCGTCCCGCGCGCCGCTGACGATGCTCGACGAGGTGCACCTGGGGATGGACGCGCCGTCGCGGTACGCGTTCTACGACGCGCTCCTCGCGGACTACGCGGAGCACCCACGCACGATCGTCGTCTCGAGCCACCTGATCGACGAGATCCAGCGGCTGCTGGAGCACGTGGTCATCCTCGACGAGGGTCGCGTGCTCCTGGCCGACGACGCCGACGCCCTCCGCTCGCGCGGTGCGACGGTCACGGGCCCCGCCGACGCGGTCGACGCGTTCGTGGCGGGCCGCCGGGCGATCGGTCGCCGCTCGCTCGGCCGGACGGCACAGGTCACCCTCTACGGCTCGCTCACGCCCGATGACGCCGCCGCGGCGTACGCCGCGGGCCTCGAGCTCGGCGGCGTCGACCTGCAGGACCTCTTCGTCGACCTGACCTCCAAGGATGGGAAGGAGGCCGCGCGATGAGGTTCCTCGGACACTCGGTCGCCCAGACGTCCCGCGGGCTGCTCCGCGGCCAGCTCATGGTGGCCCGGTGGGCGCTGCTCGTCGTGGTGGCCGCCGCCGCCCTGACGCTGACCGTCCTCGCGGTGGTGCGGCCGCCCGACTACTCCGTCGTCGGCTTCGCCCGGCAGGGGGTCATCTGGTTCTCGTTCTCCTGGGCGATCGCGATCGCCGTCGGTCAGGTGAACGTGCAGGTGGGGCTGGGTCGTTCGCGCCGCACCCTCGGGCGTGCCGCGCTCCTCGCGGCCGTCGCGATGTCGCTGGTGTACGCGGCCGGCGTCGTCGGCCTGATCCAGCTCGAGCGCGGGCTGTACGCGGCCGTGGGCTGGGAGCACGCGATCCGCGACGACGTCCTGCTGGCAGGCGACAGCTCGCAGATCGGCCCGCTCCTCGCCGCCTACCTCGTGGCCGCGGCCAGCGGCCAGCTCTGCGGGCTGCTGGTCGGCATCGTGTACTACCGCGCCGGCGCGTGGTGGGGCACGCTCACGCTCCCGCTGACGGTCGGGCCGGTGATCCTGCTCCAGGTGGTCCTGAGCGCCGACCTGCCGTTCCTCGACAGCGGTCTCGCGCGCGGCGCCACCGTCGTGGCCGTCCTCGCACTCGTCGCCGTCGCGTTCCAACGCATCCTGCGGGGCACGCCCGTCCGCACGGCCGCCCTCATCTGACCCGGAGGCTCCCATGGCAACACCCGTCATCGAGGTCGCCGGCCTGCGCAAGGCCTACGGCCCCAAGGTCGCCGTCGACGACGTCTCGTTCACCGTCGAGGCCGGCGAGATCGTCGGCATCCTCGGTCCCAACGGCGCCGGCAAGACGACCACCGTCGAGTCCATCGCGGGCCTGCGCGTGCCCGACGCGGGGCAGGTCCGCGTGCTCGGCCTGGACCCGCAGCGCGACGGCGAGGCCCTGCGCGAGCGGCTCGGGCTGCAGCTCCAGGAGAGCGAGATGCCCGCGAAGATCACCGTGCGCGAGGCCCTGGCCCTGTACGCGTCGTTCTACGCGAACCCCGCGGACCCGGCCGAGCTCGTCCGCGACCTCGGCCTGGCCGACCGCGTCGACACGCAGTTCCGGCGGCTGTCGGGCGGGCAGAAGCAGCGGCTGTCGGTGGCGCTCGCGCTCGTCGGGAACCCCGAGGTCGCCATCCTCGACGAGCTCACCACCGGCCTGGACCCGCAGGCGCGCCGCGAGACCTGGGGCGTCGTCGAGCGGATCCGGGACCGCGGCGTGACGATCCTGCTGGTGACGCACTTCATGGAGGAGGCCGAGCGGCTCGCCGACCGGGTGCTCCTCATCGACGCCGGCCGCGTGGTCGCCGAGGGCACGCCCGCCCAGCTCGCCGCCCGCGCGACGGCGCAGACCGTGCGGTTCGTGCTCCGCGAGCCGCTGCCGGACGGGCTGCTGGAGCAGGTCCCGGGCGTGCAGTCGGTCGTCGTCGACGGCGCCGACTACGAGGTCCGCGGCGCCGAGGTCGCGGTCGACGTCGTGCTCGCCGTCACCGGGGCCGGTCTGCGGCCCCTGCACCTGCGGGTGGAGCAGGGCTCCCTCGAGGAGGCCTTCGTGTCCATCGTCGGCGCCAACGGCAAGGAGTCCTGAGATGACCACGATCCCCACGCCCACCCGCGCGTCGGGCGCCGTCGGCACCGCCCGCAGCCCGCGCGTCCTGGCCGCCCTCACCGTGTCCGAGGCGCGGTTGTACCTGCGCGAGCCGTCAGCGGTGTTCTTCGGGCTCTTCTTCCCGGCCGTGCTGCTGCTGGCCCTCGGCCTGCTCATGCCGTGGGCCGACCAGCCGTTCGGCGAGGGCCCGGTGCTGTCGGAGATCACCGCGATCACCGGCTACACGCCCATCGTGCTCGCCCTCGCCATCGGCACGGTCGGCTACACGACCCTGCCGCCGGTCATGGGCACCTACCGCGAGAAGGGGGTGCTGCGCCGCCTCTCGACGACGCCGCTGCCGCCGTCGCGCCTGCTCGTCGCCCAGCTGCTGATCAACCTCGCGATGCTCGTGATCGCCTCGACGCTCGCCGTGCTCGGCGGTGCGCTGGTGCTCGGCGTCGGCATGCCGCGGGACGTCGGGGTGACGCTGCTGGCGTTCGTGGTCGGCGCGGCGGCGTCGATGTCGGTCGGGCTCCTCATCGCGGCGGTCGCGCCGACGGCGGGCGCGTCCACCGGCACGGGGATGCTCGTCTACATGACCTCGCTGTTCTTCGCGGGCGTGTGGTTCCCGCTGCCCCTGATGCCGGACGTCGTCCAGACGATCAGCCGGTTCACCCCGCTGGGCGCGGCGTCGCAGGCGCTCGCGGCCGGCTGGTACGAGGGGACGTTCCCCGGGGTCGAGCTGGTGGTCATGGCGGTGTGGACCGCGGTCCTGGTGCCGCTCGCGGCCAAGCTGTTCCGCTGGACCTGACGCCGCCCGACGCGCGGGCCCGGCCCGACGCGCGGCCTCAGCGCACGTAGGGCCCGGCCCACTCGCGTCCCGCGGCCCGCGCGTCGCGGTGGGCGAGGGCGTGCGCGAGGCGCTCGTCGCCGCCGTCGGACAGCGGGTGGGGCAGGTCGTCGAGGGCGAACCAGCGGACGTCGTGGTTCTCGTCGTCGGCGGCGTGCGCGCCGTGGCCGCTGCCCCCGACCGGGCGGCAGTGGAAGGCGAGCACGAGGTACTGCGCCAGGTCGCCGTTCGCGTGCTCGATGACGTCGCCGCTGATCGCCGAGGTCAGGGCGAGCACCTCGACGTCGACGCCGGTCTCCTCGCGGATCTCGCGCGCCACGCCGGCAGCGGGCTGCTCCCCGGGGTCGAGGATCCCGCCGGGCAGGCCCCACAGGCCGTTGTCGACGCGGTGGGTGAGCAGGAGCCGCCCGGCGTCGTCCAGGACGACGCCGGACACGGCGGGGATCCAGAGCAGCTCGGAGCCGACCCGACGGCGCAGCCGGAGCACGAAGTCGGGGATCGCCATCGGGCGAGCGTAACCGCCGGGACGCCCGGCCGGCGGGGCCGGGCCGGTCAGGCGGCGGGGTCGCCGAGCTCGGCCACGAGCTCCTCGTAGATCGGCGAACCGATGCCGAGCCCTCCGCTGCGGGCGCCCACGGTGGTCCGCGGCACCGTCGCCGCGTCCGGGACCGGTGACCACGTCGACGCCGATGTGGTCGTTCCGACCGGTGCTTCCGTCGCGGCGGCCCTGGCTGCCTTGTCCTTGCTGGTCCGTGCCACGTGGACCTCCTCGTTCTCACCCCTGCTGGAGAATCGTGACGCCAAGATCAGGGTGCCGCACGTCGAGAGCCGGGGCAATACCGGGAAAGGGGACGTTTCGGGCGCCGATGCGCTGGTCAGACGCCTGCGCGGTAGGTCAGCTCGCCGCCGGGCCACACGACGCGCGCGATGCCGGCGCCCGCGAGGAACCGCTGGCAGTTGGGGCACGGCTCGTCGGTGACGTACACCGTGGCGCCCATCCGCGCACCGCTCGGCAGGTGCAGGACGGCGTTCTCCTCCGCGTGCAGCGCCTGGCACGGCTCGCCGACCTCGACGTACGGCGAGCTCGCCGGCACCTCCTCGTACGTGCGCCGCCCGCGCGGGCACGCGCCGTCCGTCAGGCAGCCGGGCTGGCCGGGCGGGTACCCGTTGTAGCCCGTCGAGAGCACGCGGTGGTCGGGCCCGAGGATGACGGCGCCCACCTTGCGGCGCGTGCAGTCCGCGCGCGAGGCGACGGCGGTGGCGATGCCGAGGGCCCACTCGTCCCACGTGGGCCGCGTGCCGGGGTCGCCGACGACGACGGGAGTCATGCGGGGAGAGTAGCGAGCCGGGCGCCCCGCCTGAGCCGCCACACGCGAGTCGGGCGTCCCCAGGGGGAGTGCGTGTCGTCGTCGGGCACGAAGCCGCAGCGGCGGTGGACGCGGACCGCGGGCTCGCGCTCGTCCTCGAAGTCGTTGACGATCTCCACGGCCGCGGTGTCCTGCCAGATCCGCTCGACGAGCAGGCGCAGGACCTGCTCGCCGCGGCCACGCCCCCGGTGCCGGGGGACGACGTTGATCCCGATGTGCGCGGCGCCGTCGGGCTCGACCGTGTAGTGGGCGTGGCCGATGAGCTCGCCGGTGTCGGTGTCCCGGACGTAGAAGTAGCCCTGGCGGTCCGGCGGCAGCGCGAGACGCGCGGCGAACGCGTCCCACTCGCTCTCCGGCCACGCGACGCAGCCCGTGGCGCGGTCGTAGCCGGGGTGGCTCACGTCCCAGTCCGCGTTGTACGCCATGAGCTCGGGATCGGACAGCCACGCCTGCCGCACGCCGAACTCCGCCCGTGCGGGGACGTGGAACTCGAGCACGCCCGCGAGCCTACGGCGCCGGACCCCGCCCGGACCCGAGAACGACGAAGGCCCTGACCGACGTCCGCCGGTCAGGGCCTTCCATGCGTCGGGGTGGCGGGATTCGAACCCACGACCTCTTCGTCCCGAACGAAGCGCGCTACCAAGCTGCGCCACACCCCGAAGGTGCCCGGCAAGGATAGCCCAGCCGTGACCCCGCCATGAAACCCGTTCGTCCCGCGGTCACCGAGAGCCGGGGAGCAGCCCTCAGGACTCGCGCGGCACCAGCGTGAGCAGGGTCGCCTCCGGCCGGCACGCGAACCGTACGGGCGCGTACGGCGACGTGCCCAGCCCTGCCGACACGTGCAGCCACGACGACCCCGCTCCGCCCGGGGCGTCCGGACGGGCGCCCGGCCAGCCGTGCAGGCCCTTCGCGCGCCGGGTGTCCAGGTCGCAGTTCGTCACCAGCGCGCCCCAGCCCGGCACGCAGAGCTGGCCGCCGTGCGTGTGGCCGGCGAGGATCAGGTCCGCGCCGTCGTCGTGCATCGCGTCCAGGACGCGGCGGTAGGGGGCGTGCGCGACGCCGAGCCGCAGCGTCCCGCGCCCGACCGTGCCCCCGACGGCCGTCGGCTGCGCGTGGCCGCGCGTGGTGGCCGGGAAGCGGTCGCGGTCCAGGTGCGGGTCGTCGACGCCCACCAGCGCCACGTTCAGCGCGTCGTCGCCCTCCCCGAGCACGACGGCGTCGCGCCGGTTGGTCAGGTCTTTCCAGCCCGCCGCCCGGAACGCCGCCGTCATCTCCGGGAAGGGGAGGAGCCGCGGGGCGGGGTTGGCCTCCCGCGCGTCGGCCAGCAGGTAGCGCGCGGGGTTCTTGGGGCGGGGTGCGAAGTAGTCGTTCGAGCCGAGGACGAACGCGCCCGGGCGCTCGAGCAGCTGCTCGTACGCGTGCAGCAGCGCGGGCAGGGCCTGCAGGTGCGCGATGTTGTCGCCCGTCGTCACGACCAGGTGCGGGTCGAGCGCCGCGAGCGAGCGCACCCACTCGACCTTGTGGTCCTGCGTCGGGAGCAGGTGCAGGTCCGACAGGTGCAGCACGCGGACCTCGCCGGCGCCGTCGGGCAGCACCGGGACCACGAACCGCCGCAGCGTGTACCAGCGGACCTCGACGGCGGCCGCGTAGGCGAGCGCCGCCGCGCCGGCCAGCGCCGCGCCGCCGACGACGGAGCGGAACGCCACTAGGGCTTGTTCCCGGGCGGGTTGCCGCCTCCGGGAGTGGGCGGCGGGTTCTGGTCCGGCGGCGGCTGCACGACGACGGGCTCCGGTCCGGCCGAGGGGTGGATCGTGACGCCGCTGCCGCGGACGATCGAGGCCCCGGCCGGCGGGTCGGACGCCGCCGCCGAGCCCGGCGCGTACGAGGAGTAGATCGGGTTCCCGACCGTCGGGTTGAACCCGGCCTCCTTCAGCGTCCGCGCGGCCTGGTCGACCGACATGCCGCCGATCGACGGCACGGTGAACTTCATGCCGGTGAGGTACTGCTGCGGCGGCGCGGCGAAGCCCAGGGCGGGCTGTCCGTCGAGGGCGCGGATCATGAACCGCTTCCACGTCGGGCCGGCGATCGTGGAGCCGTAGACGTTGCGGCGCGTGACGCCGTTGATCGGGACGTTCTGCATCGGCCGCATGCCGTCGGGGAAGCCGACCCACACCGCGGTCGCCAGCTGCGGCGTGTAGCCGACGAACCACGTGTGCTCGTTCTCCGACGTCGTGCCCGTCTTGCCGGCGGCGACGCGGCCGGGCAGCGCGCCGATCGGGCGCCCGGTGCCGGTCCAGACCTGGCTCAGCGCGTAGTTCATCGCGGCGGCGATGCCGGGGTCGATCGCCTGGCGGCAGTTCGCGGAGGGGACGGGCAGCTGGTCGCCGGCCCGGTTGACGATGCTCGTGATCGCGACCGGGTCGCAGTAGACGCCGCCCGAGGCGAACGTGGCGAACGCGTTCGCCATCGTGAGCGGGGCGATCGACTGGCTGCCGATGACGTTCGCCGGGAAGGGGTCGAACCTGCCGTCGCCCGCAAGGCCGCCGGCCCGGTGCACGCCGATCTCGGCGGCGCCGTCCATGATCGCGCAGAGGTCGAGCTGGGCCGCCATGTCGGCGTAGGCGTTGTTGACGGACCGCCGGGTCGCGTCCTGGACGGTCATCACGCCGCTGCCGCCCTCGGAGTTGCCCAGCTTCCACGGCTTGTTGGGCCCGGGGGCGCCGCACGTGGTGAACTCGTTCTCGTTGCGCATGCGGGCGGTGCCGTTGACCATCTCGGACAGGCCGTGGCCGTCCTTGAACCACTGCAGCAGCGTGAAGGGCTTGAAGGTGGAGCCGGGCGGGAAGCCGCTGGCGCTGCCGTACTTGTTGTCGGTGTTGAAGTTCACCGAGGTCTCGCCCGGTCCGACGGTGCTCGTGTTGTTGTAGACGCGGTTCTGCGCCATGGCCAGCACCTGGCCCGTACCCGGTTGCACCACGGAGATGGCGGAGCCGACTCCCGACGCGTCGAGCACGGGCACGCCCGCCTGGACCTCCTCGTTCGCGGCGACCTGCATGCCGACGTTGAGCGTCGTCGTGA
>AXCX01000595.1 GCA_000767215.1 Actinotalea fermentans ATCC 43279 = JCM 9966 = DSM 3133 | reverse complement strand
GCCACGCCGGAGGCCTGGCGCACCTTCACGCGCGAGGCGGCCGAGCTCGCCGCGCGGCTGCGCGACGCGCGCTGACCCGGGCGACCTCGGCCGTGGGCGTGCTCACCAGGTCCCTCAGCTGCGGGCGCGAGCGCTCCACCGCTCGCCGTGCCGGACCACCTCAAGGTCCAGCCCGAAGGTCGCCGACAGCTGCTCCGCGGTGAGCACCTCCGCCAGCGGGCCGGCCGCCGCCACGCGACCGCCGCGCAGCAGCAGGGCGTGCGTGAAGCCGGCCGGGATCTCCTCGACGTGGTGCGTGACCAGGACCATCACCGGGGAGCGCGGGTCGCGGGCGAGCTCGGTGAGCGCACCGAGCAGCTCCTCACGCCCGCCGAGGTCGAGGCCCGCGGCCGGCTCGTCGAGCAGGAGCAGCTCCGGGTCCGTCATGAGCGCCCGCGCGATCTGGGCGCGCTTGCGTTCGCCCTCGCTGAGCGTGCCGAACGTGCGCTCGGCCAGTCCGCCGACGCCGAACACGTCCAGCAGGACCCGCGCGCGCTCGTGGTCGAGGGCCTCGTAGCGCTCCCGCCACCGCCCGGTCATCCCGTACGCGGCCGTGAGCACGACGTCGAGCACGCGCTCCGACGGCAGGATCCTGTCCGCCAGGGCCGCCGACGCCACGCCGATGCGCGGCCGCAGCTCGAAGAGGTCGACGGTCCCGAGGCGGGAGCCGAGGACCGCAGCGGTCCCGCTGGTGGGGTGCATGCGCGCCGAGGCGATCTGCAGCAGGGTCGT
>AXCX01000594.1 GCA_000767215.1 Actinotalea fermentans ATCC 43279 = JCM 9966 = DSM 3133 | reverse complement strand
CTTGCCGGCGCCGTTCGGCCCGAGCACCACCCAGCGCTCCCCCTCGGCGACGTGCCAGGAGAGGGCGTCGAGGATCGTCGTCGTGCCGCGCCGCAGCGTCACGTCCTGCAGGTCGAGCACCATGGCCCCGACCCTAACGTGCGCGCGGCACCGCTCGCCGGAGCGGCTAGGTTGGCCCGGTGGGTGCGTCGGTCCTGGACCTGCCGCGGTCGGTGACACTGGCCGCGTGGCTGCCGCACGTGCGCGGCGGGACCGCGCTGGCCGAGCGGGCGGTCGCCGGCGTGACCGACGACGACGAGCCGCACGCCGTGGTCGCGCACGACGGCGGGTGGACGCCCGGCAGCACGCTCACCGACCTGCTCCTCGCCTGGGGCATGCCCGGCGTCGCCGTCGCGGCCGTCCTGCCCGTGCCCGGCGACGTCGTCGGGGTGCCCGCGCAGGTCAGCGCCGCCGCCGTGGAGGCGGGCGAGTGCGTCCTGGTCGAGACGCCCACGGGCGCGTTCGCGGCGGTGCCGGACGTCCGGTCGTTCGGCAGCCCCGCGGAGCCCGGCCACCTCGTCACGTGGCGGGTGCTGCCGGTGCCGGCGTGGACGCTCGGGGTGATGGCCGCCATCGGTTCGCTGGCCGACGCCGAGCGCGAGCTGCGCGAGGCGCTGCGCACGGCCACGGAGGCGCTCGACCGGCTGGACGTCGCGCGGTGGCGGGAGGACGCCGTCGCCGCGCTCGCGTCGCTGCG
>AXCX01000593.1 GCA_000767215.1 Actinotalea fermentans ATCC 43279 = JCM 9966 = DSM 3133 | reverse complement strand
CGCGCTGCGGGGGCTCGACGGCGTCGTGGTCCGGGCCCTCGCCGGGGCGCGGCACCCGCGCTCGAGCCTGGGGCGCGGCGGCTGGTCGGCGGGGGACACGTCGGCACTGACGTACTTCGACGTCATCCACCAGGCCGAGCAGGCGCCGCACCCGGACAACCGGGTCAGCCTGACGCAGGTGCGCGACCCGCTCGGTCAGCGCCGCCTCCGGGTCGAGTGGCGCTGGCACGACGAGGACGTCGCCGCAGTCCGCCGCGCGCAGGACGTCTACGCCGCGGCGCTCGCCCGCGCCGGGTGGGGCCGGTTCGAGCCCGCCCTGGTCGACGGGCGGCCGCTCGTCGACTCCTCCTCCTCGCACCACTTCATGGGCACCACGCGGATGAGCGTGCGGCCGACGGACGGCGTCGTGGACCCCCGTGGCGCGGTGCACGGCGTGCCCAACCTGTACGTCGCCTCCTCGAGCACGTTCCCGCGTGGCGGGTACGCGAACGTCACCCTCACCGCCGTCGCTCTCGGCCTCAGGGTTGCCGATCAGGTGGTCAGCGCCCATGCTGGAGCCACGATCACCGGGACCTTCGTCCTAGACGAGCCGGCCGGGGGTCACGGTGCGACGGCGGACCAGGGGGACGCGCGGTCGCCGCTCCGGACAGGGTTGGCGCAGGCCGTCGCCGCTGCGGCGATGGCCGCAGGCGCGATGGCCGCTCCGGCCGACGTCCCTCTGCCAGAGGTGGTCGAGGCGACGCGCGAGGAGACGAACGATGAGCGTGACGGTGGTGGTTCCCGCACATGACGAGGAGGCCGTGATCGGCCGGTGCCTGGACCGGATGCTCCGGGAGGCCGAGCCGGGCGAGCTGAAGGTCGTCGTCGTGGCGAACGGGACCACCGACCGCACGCTGGAGGTCGCGCGCGCCGCCGGGCGGGCGCTCGGGCACGAGGTCGAGACGCTCGACCTGCCGGCGCCGTCGAAGATCGCGGCCGTCCGCGCGGGCGTCGCCCGGGCCGAGGGGGCTGTCGCCGTCGTGGACGCCGACGTCGAGGTGCCGACCCGCGCCCTGCGCGCCGTCGCGGCCGCGCTCGCCTCCGACCGGCCCGTGGTCGCCGCCCCCACGCTCGCGGTGGACGCGTCCGCCGCGTCCTGGGTGGTGCGTCGCTACGTGCGCGCGTGGACGGCGCTCCCGTACGTCGCGCGGTCGATGGTGGGCTCGGGCGTCTTCGCGCTCAACGCGCCCGCCCTCGAGCGCCTGGGCGAGCTCCCCGAGGTGACGAACGACGACGGGTGGGTGCGCCGCCGGTTCGCCCCCCACGAGCGCGTCGTGGTGCCCGAGACCTTCACGTCCTACGCGGCGCGGTCGGTGCACGCCCTGGTCGCCCGGCGCGCCCGCATCGTCAACGGGAACCGCAACCTCGACGGCGCGCTCGGCGGCCGCGACGCCGGCCGCAACGGCCTCGGTGCGCTCGTGCGCGCGGTGCGCGACGGCGTCGTCGGCCCGCTCGACGCGACGGTCTTCCTCGCCGTG
>AXCX01000592.1 GCA_000767215.1 Actinotalea fermentans ATCC 43279 = JCM 9966 = DSM 3133 | reverse complement strand
CGGTCGGCCGCGAGACGTAGGCGGCCACGCACGTCGCCTCGGCGACGGCGGGCACGCCCGCGACCACCTTCGCCAGGCCCAGGCCCGCCGCCTCGAGAGCGCGCGGCGTCAGCTTGGCGCGCCGCGCGCGCAGCGCCCGCCGGAGCTCCTCCTTGACCTCGTAGACCTCGAGCCCGGACTGGTGCTCGGGGTACGGCTGGTCGGACGTGCTCATGGTCACATCATGGCAAAGAGTTCGTCGGCTCGGCTCCAGGGCGCACCCGGGGGTGCGGGTGAGACGGCCGTCGGCGCGCCGATGCGCGACATCTCCGCCCTTGGTGGGGCCCGCGGCGCGCCGGGCCGCTAGCCTGCCAGACATGACCATCCGCAAAGCCGTGATCCCCGCCGCGGGCCTGGGCACGCGGTTCCTGCCCGCCACCAAGTCCACGCCCAAGGAGATGCTCCCGATCGTCGACAAGCCGGCGATCCAGTACGTGGTCGAGGAGGCCGCCCGCGCTGGTCTGGCCGACGTCCTGATGATCACGGGCCGCTCCAAGCGCAGCCTCGACGACCACTTCGACGCGGTGCCGGAGCTGGAGAGCATCCTGGAGGCGAAGGGCGACGAGTACCGCCTCGCCCAGGTGCGCCGGTCGACCGAGCTCGCCAACGTGCACTTCGTGCGTCAGGGTCAGCCCAAGGGACTCGGGCACGCGGTGCTGTGCGCCCGCCACCACGTCGGCGACGAGCCGTTCGCGGTGCTGCTGGGTGACGACCTCATCGACGAGCGCGACCCGCTGCTCACCGAGATGATCGAGCTGCAGGAGCGGGTCGGCGGCTCCGTCGTGGCGCTGCTGGAGGTCGAGCCGGAGCAGGTCGGTGCGTACGGGTGCGCGGAGATCGCGCCGCTCGCCGGCGACGTCGAGGACCACGTGCGCGTGACCGGGCTCGTCGAGAAGCCGGACCCCGCGCGTGCGCCCAGCAACCTC
>AXCX01000591.1 GCA_000767215.1 Actinotalea fermentans ATCC 43279 = JCM 9966 = DSM 3133 | reverse complement strand
ACCCCGCGGTCTTCGACATCCTCGAGACGACGGAGCCGGGGCGCGCCGGCGAGATCCAGCTGACCGACGCGCTGGCGACGCTCGCGGGCCTGCCCGCCGAGCAGGGCGGCGGGGTGCACGGCGTCATCTTCCGGGGCCGTCGCTACGACACCGGCGACCGCCTGGACTACCTCAAGGCCGTCGTGCAGATCGCGTGCGAGCGCCCCGACCTCGGTCCGGACCTGCGGGACTGGCTCGTGGAGTACGTGGACAGCTGGCAGTGAGGTCCGTCGCGGACCAGCTCGCGGCGGTCCTGGCGGCCGCCGCGCCGATGCCCCCGCTGGACGTCGTGCTCTCGGACGCGGACGGCTGCATCGTGGCCCGCGACGTGGTGGCCGAGGCGGACGTCCCGGTCGTGCCGATGGCCGACCGGGACGGCTACGCCGTGCTCGCGGCGGACGCCCGCGGGGCCGGCGAGCTGCCCGTCGTGGACGACGTGCCGGTGACCGGCAGCCGGTTGCGGCACGTGCCGGGGACGGCGGTCCTCGTCGCCGCCGGCGCGCCGCTGCCCGTGG
>AXCX01000590.1 GCA_000767215.1 Actinotalea fermentans ATCC 43279 = JCM 9966 = DSM 3133 | reverse complement strand
GGCCGGCTCGAGGCGGGGGCGCCGCACCGCGGCGAGGTGCTGACCGAGCGCGAGGCGGAGGTGCTCGAGCTGGTCGCGCAGGGCCTGACCAACCGGCAGATCGGCGAGCGCCTGTTCATCAGCGGCAAGACCGTGAGCGTGCACGTGTCGAACGTGCTGGCCAAGCTCGGCGTGACGGGCCGGGCGGAGGCGGTGGCGGTCGCGCACCGGCGGGGACTGCTCGCGGGCTGACGCGGGCCGGGCGTCGGCCGCTCAGAAACGGTCGACGCCGTCGGAAGTCGCGTCTACGGTGACGACATGGCAGCCGCCAGCAAGGCACCCGCGGAGGAGCTCGAGGTCGCCGGACGCACCGTGCGCGTCACGAGCCCGGACCGCGTGGTCTTCCCCGAGCGCGGGCTGACCAAGCTCGACGTCGTGCGCTACTTCGTGGCGGTCGGCGACGGCATCCTCGGGGCGCTGCTGCACCGGCCCACCACGCTCGAGCGCTGGCCCAAGGGCGTGTTCGACGGCGCGGTGATGGCGACGCGCGCCGACAGCCGCGGGGACGCGTTCTACCAGAAGCGCGTGCCGCAGGGCGCGCCCGACTACGTCGAGACGTCGACCATCGCGTTCCCCAGCGGACGCACGGCCGACGAGGTCGCGCCGACCGAGCTCGCCGTCGTCGCCTGGGCGGCGAACCTGGGCACGATCACCTTCCACCCCTGGCCGGTGACCGCCGCCGACGTCGACTCCCCCGACCAGCTCCGGATCGACCTGGACCCGCAGCCGGGCACGGACTTCTCCGACGCGGCGCGGGTCGCGCCGCACGTGCGCGAGATCCTCGAGGAGCTGGGGATGCAGGGCTACCCCAAGACATCGGGCGGCCGGGGCGTGCACATCTTCGTGCCCATCGAGCCGCGCTGGACGTTCACGCAGGCCCGCCGGGCGACCATCGCACTGGGCCGCGAGCTCGAGCGACGCCTGCCCGACCAGGTGACCATCAAGTGGTGGAAGGAGGAGCGCGGGCGCAAGATCTTCGTCGACTACAACCAGATGGCCCGCGACCGGACCATCGCGTCGGCGTACTCGATCCGGCCGAACAAGCGCGCCACCGTGTCCACGCCCCTGCGCTGGGACGAGCTCGGCGACGTCCACCCCGACGACTTCACCGTGACCACCGTCCCGGAGCGCTTCGCGGCGGTGGGCGACCTGTTCGCGCCGCTGGTCGCCGGAGCCGGGCCTCGCTCCTCGATCGAGCCGCTGCTCGAGCTCGCCGACCGCGACGAGCGC
>AXCX01000589.1 GCA_000767215.1 Actinotalea fermentans ATCC 43279 = JCM 9966 = DSM 3133 | reverse complement strand
ACCCGCCGGAGTACCCGAAGATGCCGGGCGAGCCGAAGCGGGTGCAGCCGAGCCGAGACCGCGACCGCCCGCGCTGAACGTGCGCGCTGTGCGCGCGCGCTGGCCGCCTGCGCCGGTCGCCCGCGCACAGCCACCGCACAGGCCCCGCACACCCACGGCCCAGCGCGGCGGGGTCTGCTGAGCAGGTCGGTGCCGCACCCGGGCGTCCGCCCCCTTGGCACCCGGGGCGGTGCCGACGGCCACAGCGACGCAGACCCGGGCC
>AXCX01000588.1 GCA_000767215.1 Actinotalea fermentans ATCC 43279 = JCM 9966 = DSM 3133 | reverse complement strand
CGCTCCCCCCGCCCGCCCCGCCGATCGCGCCGCCGTCACGCAGCCGACCGACGAGGGCGCCCGCGGGGGCCTCGCACCCGCGGCGCCCGAGGCCGGTATCCGGTTCGAGGGCGTGCACTTCACCTACCCCGGCTCGCGCACGCCGGTCCTCGACGGCCTCGACCTGGAGCTGCCGGCCGGTCGCTCGACGGCGATCGTCGGCGTCAACGGGGCGGGCAAGACCACGCTCGTCAAGCTCCTGACCCGGCTCTACGAGCCGGCGGCCGGGCGGATCACCGTCGACGGCGTCGACGTCGCCGGTGTCGACGCCGACGAGTGGCGCCGGCACATCGGCGTGATCTTCCAGGACTTCGTGCGGTTCGAGCTGTCCGCGGCCGACAACATCGCCGTCGGCGCCCCGCACCTGGCGGACCCGGACGGTGTCCGCGCCGCCGCGCACCGGGCGGGCGTGCTCGACGTCGTCGAGGCCCTGCCGAGGGGCTTCGACAGTCCGCTGGCCCGCGCGTACGAGGGCGGCGCCGACCTGTCCGGCGGGCAGTGGCAGCGGATCGCCATCGCCCGGGCGCTGTACGCCGTGCACGCGGGTGCGCGGGTGCTCGTGCTCGACGAGCCGACGTCGGCGCTCGACGTGCGCGCCGAGGTCGCCTTCTTCGACCGGTTCGTCGAGCTCACGGCCGGGGTGACCTCCCTGCTCATCTCCCACCGGTTCTCGTCCGTGCGGCGGGCCGACCGGATCGTCGTCGTCGACGGCGGCCGGGTGGTCGAGCTGGGGTCCCACGACGAGCTGATGGCCGCCGACGGCCACTACGCGCGCCTGTTCCACCTCCAGGCGGAGCGGTTCGCCGCGGGGCTCGACGCCGAGGGTGAGCTCCTGGCCGCGGCGCCCGCCGAGCCCGCCGCGACGGGGTCGGAGGAACGATGAAGGACGTCGTCCGGGGCACCTGGGCCTACACCCGCACGTGCTGGCGGCTCGACCCGCGACGGGCGTGGATCTCCCTGGCCCTCATGCTCGCCCAGGCGGCCGCGCTCCCGCTCGCCGCACCCGCGCTCGCCGCCCTCACGGACGCCGCCGTCGCGCACGACGCCGACGGGGCCACGTGGGCCGCCGTCGCGGTGGCGGTCACCGTCATCGCCTCGCTGACGGCCGGGCACTTCGCGCACATCTTCTACTTCGAGCTCGCCGAGACGGCGACGGGCAACCTCGACCGCCGCCTGATCGAGCTGGCGAACGGCTCGACGAG
>AXCX01000587.1 GCA_000767215.1 Actinotalea fermentans ATCC 43279 = JCM 9966 = DSM 3133 | reverse complement strand
TACGCCGACCGGATCCAGGTGCTGCGCACGGAGATCAACCGCGCGGGCTTCCAGGCGCTCCAGGCCGTGCTGGCCGCCGTCGGGCTGGGCCTGGCGATCGCGATCACCGGTGTGCTGCTCGGGCGGCTGGACCCGTGGCTGCTCCTGCTGCCGCTCGCGGCCGTGCCGCCGCTGCTCCTGGGGCGTCGCGCGGAGTCGATCCTGGGCCGGTCCCGGGACGACGCCGCGCAGGACGGCCGCCGGGCGCGGCACCTGCTCGAGCTCGGCACCGGCGCCGGCCCGGCGAAGGAGCTGCGGGTGGCCGGCCTG
>AXCX01000586.1 GCA_000767215.1 Actinotalea fermentans ATCC 43279 = JCM 9966 = DSM 3133 | reverse complement strand
CCCCGGCAGGCGCCGCGCGCGCTCGCGGTGGCCCGATGAGCGCGCCCACCGCCGTCGTCGTCGGCGCCGGCATGGCGGGGCTGTCCGCCGCGACGCACCTCGCCCGCCGCGGTCTTCAGGTGACGGTGGTCGAGAAGAACGGGGAGCCGGGCGGCCGGGTGGGCCAGTTCACGCGCGAGGGCCACACGTTCTCGACCGGCCCGACGCTGCTGATCATGCCGCTGCTCTACCGCGGGGAGCTCGAGCGGCTGGGCGTCGACATGGACGCGGCGCTGGCGCCGGTCCGCGTCGACCCCACCTACGACGTCGTGTTCGACGACGGCACGCGGCTGGCCATGACGTCCGACCTCACGGCCATGCGGAGCCGGCTCGAGGCGATCGAGCCCGGCTGCTTCGGCGGCTTCCTGCGGTACGTCGAGGAGGGTCGGCGGCACTACGAGCTGGGCATGTCCGGCCTGGTCGACCGCGACTTCCGGCGCGCGACGCAGTTCTTCACGCCCGCGAACGCGGTCCTCGCCCTGCGGATCAAGGCGCTCGCGCCGCACTACCGGCACATGGGTCGCTTCTTCGACTCCGACCGGCTCCGCGCGGCGTTCACCTACCAGGACGTCTACATGGGCCTGAGCCCGTTCAGCGCCCCGTCGACGTTCTCCCTCACGCCGTACAGCGAGCTCGCCCACGGCGTCTGGTACCCCACGGGCGGCATGTACCGGATCGCCGAGGTGATGGCCGACGCGGCGACGGCGGCGGGCGCCGCGATCGAGTACCGGGCGCCCGTCGGCGCGATCGAGGTCGCCGGGAACCGCGCGACCGGCGTCGTGCTCGAGGACGGCCGGCGGCTGCCGGCCGACGTCGTCGTCGCCAGCGCGGACCTCCCCTACGTGTACCGGCGGCTGCTGCCGGACCGGCGCCCCGCGCAGCGCCTGGCGCGGCGCACCTACTCCGGCTCCACCATCAGCTTCTTCTGGGGGACCGACCGCGAGTACCCCGAGCTCAGCCCGCACACCCTCTTCCTGGCCGACTGCTACCGCGAGAACTTCGACCGCATCGAGCGGAACGAGCCGCTGCCCGACCTGCCCTCGGTCTACGTGCACGCGCCGACGCGGCTGGACCCGGCGACCGCGCCGCCCGGGCGGGACACGCTCATCGCCGTCGTGCCGACGGGCCACATGGTCTACGACGGCGACGACCCGGAGCTGCGCGCCGCCGAGGACGCGCAGTGGGCGGTCCAGCTGGACCGTTCCCGGCGCGCGGTGCTGGCCCGGCTGGCCCAGCTCGGCCTGACCGACGTCGCCGACCACATCACGGTCGAGGCGACGGCCACCCCGCCCACCTGGCGCGCGCACCACAACCTCGAGCGCGGCGCGACGCACGGGCTCGCGCACACGCTG
>AXCX01000060.1 GCA_000767215.1 Actinotalea fermentans ATCC 43279 = JCM 9966 = DSM 3133 | reverse complement strand
CTGGCTGCGGCTCGCCTTGTCCTCGCCGAAGATGGGGTCGGTCGCGATGATCTTCGTGACGTAGTCGCAGAAGAAGCCCGCCCCGCCGACGGCGTTCGCGGCCATGCACGTCGCCTTCGGCACGCCGATGAAGAGGGTGTCCGCGATCGGCATCGCGACGCCGGCGTCGTACTCCTCCTGGGTGATCTTGCCGGTCTCCAGCATGCGCTTGAGCACGCGGTCGCGGCGGCCTTGGGACTCCTCCGGGTTCCGGGTGGGGTCGTACAGGCTCGGGCCCCGCGTGATGCCGGCGATGGTCGCGGCCTGGAGGTAGTTGAGGTTCGCGGCGGACGTCGAGAAGTAGAACTGCGCGGCCGCCTCGACGCCGTACACCGAGAGCCCGAACTGGGCGATGTTGAGGTAGGCCTCGAGGATCTGGTCCTTGGTCCACCGCTGCTCGAGCGCGATGGCCATCTTGGCCTCGGCGAGCTTGCGGGCGATGCCCTCGGTGCCGTCCGACGTCGTCGCCGCCTCGATGGCCGCGGCCCGCTCCGCGTCCGTCGAGCTGGCCTCGAGCGCCGCCTGCACGAGCGCGTTCTTCACGTACTGCTGCGTCAGCGTCGACGCGCCCTGCGTGTCGTCCGTCGTCACGTTCTGCACCAGCGCGCGCAGCATGCCCTGCGGGTCGATCGCGCCGTGCTCGTAGAACCGGTGGTCCTCGATGGCGACGACGGCGTCGCGCATCGGCTGGGACACCTGGTCCAGCGGGACCACGATGCGGTTCTGCAGGTAGAACTCCGCCAGCAGCGTCCCGTCGGACGCGAGCACGACGGACTTCTCCGAGAGCGCCGGCGTCTCGAGCTCCTCGGGGAGGTCGTCGAAGAGACGCACCGACTGGTTGGTCACCGTGCTCGTCGCGCCGACCGCCGGCATGACGAGGCCCGCGGAGAGCACCCCGCCGAGGCCGGACATGAGCACGAACGCCAGGAGGAGCCCGAGCACCTGGGGGGCCGTGATCCGGCGTCCAGGGGCCGAGCGGACAGACGACACCATGGTCCTCAGGGTACGGGAGCACGTGGGGGCGGGCCCGGGCCGTGGCCACGGATCTGGTGGAGATCCTGTGCACGAGCGCGCGCGGTTCCGGGACAGGAGGGCCGAAAGGTCCCTGGACCGGATCGTCCGGATCGGGAAAGATTGCGGCCGTAGCGGCCGAATCCGTCGAGATCCACCCTCCGTCTCGACGGAAAGTCGACCCGAACGGCCCATGGGAGCGCGACCATCCGTTGTCTACAGTGGTTGGTCGTCGGTGGAGAGGAGGGGTCTGGTGGCTGATCAGCACTGGACCGCGTACGGCGCGTGCTCGGGCGCGCCCCCGGACGACCTGTTCGTGGAGGGTGCGGCGCAGCGTTCCGCGCGCGAGGTGTGCGCGACCTGCCCCGTGCGGATCGAGTGCCTCATCGACGCACTCGACCACCACATCCTGTTCGGCGTCTGGGGTGGCATGACGGAGCGGGAGCGTCGCGCGCTCCTGCGCCGCTACCCGGACGTCTCCTCGTGGCGTGACGTCATCGAGGCGGAGCCTGAGCTGGTCTCCTGGCCGGGCGGCTACCGCATGGGGCGCAACCGGCGCACGCTCGCGCACCAGCAGGCGGCCGGCCGCTAGCCTGGCGGGCATGACTCGCTGGGAGTACGCCACCGTCCCGCTCATCGTCCACGCCACCAAGGCGATCCTCGACCAGTGGGGTGCCGACGGCTGGGAGCTCGTCCAGGTGGTCACCGGGCCCGACGGCAACGGGCTCGTGGCCTATCTCAAGCGCCCCCTCGCCGGCTGAGGCCCCGATGAGCATCGGACAGCGCCTCGCGGAGCTGGGCATCACCCTGCCCGCCGTCGTCGCCCCGGCCGGGGCGTACGTGCCGGCCGTGCGCAGCGGCAACCACATCTGGACCGCCGGTCAGCTGCCGATGGTCGACGGCGCGCTCCCGGTCCGCGGCAAGGTCGGCGAGGGCCCGGGTCTCGTGCCGCCCGACGTCGCCGCGGGCCTCGCGCGCACGGCTGCGCTCAACGCGCTCGCCGCCGTCGCCGAGCAGGCCGGCAGCCTCGAGCGCGTGAAGCGGGTCGTCAAGGTCGTCGGCTTCGTCGCCTCCGACCCGTCGTTCACGGGCCAGCCGCAGGTCATCAACGGCGCGAGCGAGCTGCTCGGCCAGGTGTTCGGCGAGGCGGGCGTCCACGCGCGCAGCGCCGTCGGCGTGGCCGTGCTGCCGCTCGACTCCCCGGTGGAGGTCGAGCTCGTCGTCGAGCTCGGCTGACCGCCCGGCCCGCTCGGGCCCGCAGGGCTGCTCAGCGGGCGCGGCGCTCCAGCCGCTGCATGTCCAGGAGGACGACGGCGCGTCCCTCGCGCCGCACCCAGCCGCGCGCGGTGAAGTCGGCGAGGGCCTTGTTCACGGTCTCCCGGGACGCTCCGACGAGCTGGGCGAGCTCCTCCTGCGTGAGGTCGTGGGCGACGCGCAGGCCGTCCTCGACGGGCTGGCCGAAGCGGGTCGACAGGTCCAGCAGCGCCTTCGCGACGCGACCGGGGACGTCGGAGAACACCAGGTCCGCGAGCGCCTCGTTCGTCCGGCGGAGCCGGCGCGCGAGCGCCTCGAGCAGGTGCTTGGCCACGGCGGGGTAGCGCTCGAGCCAGGCGATCAGCTCCTCGTGCGCGAGCTCGAGCAGCCGCGCGTCGGCGACGGCCGTCGCGCTCGCCGTGCGCGGACCCGGGTCGAAGAGCGAGAGCTCGCCGAACATCTCGCCGGGGCCGAGGATCGACAGCAGGTTCTCGCGGCCGTCGGCCGAGCGCCGGCCGAGCTTCAGCTTGCCGTCGGCGATCACGTAGAGCCGGTCACCCGGCTCGCCCTCGTGGAAGAGCACCTGTCCCCGGGGCAGGTCCACCCGCGACATCGACGCGAGCAGCGCCCGCGCGGCTTCCGGGTCGATCCCCGCGAAGAGCGGGGCTGACAGCACGACGTCGTCCACGTCCTCGTCCCTGATCGGCGAAGGGGCGCGGAGGGTGCGCCCCTTCCCATCCTGCCTCATGCGGGAGGGCTCAGCGAGCGTCGTCGTCCTCGCCCTGCCCCGCCGCGAAGGCACCCAGGATCCGCTGCGTGGAGGCCTCGAGGGCGGCGTCCACGTGCGCCTCGTACTCGGCGAGCTGCTTGTCGAGCAGGCGCAGGCGCTGCATGAGGGCGACCTGGTCGCTCTCGCCGGCGGCGCGGACGGCGTCGAGGAGCTCCTGGGGGTGCGGCAGCGCCATCTGCGCCTCGGGCAGGATGTCCCAGCTCATCGCACCGAGCGTGTCCGGCGGCGCGTACGCCGCCACGGCGAGGTCGAGGCGCGCGCGCAGGAGGCGGCGCCAGCGCAGGAGCTGCGCCTTCTCGGCGCGCAGGGCACGTCGAGCGGCACGGGCGTCGTGACCGCGCGCCGTGCGCCGCTCCCTGACCTGTGCCACTGCCATCGTCCCCGAACTCCCCCGTCCGTCGTGGGCGCGGCAGCCTGGACCGCGCTCACCTGCACCTTCGGCGGCGGCGTTCGCGCACTTGAGCGTGGCGACCAAGCTTCACCCCATCGGCCCAGGGCGTTTCACCCCCTCGGCCTAACGTGCTCGAAACGTTTGTGGGAGCGCGGCCACTCCGCGGTGTCGCAGGGCGCACCTAGAGTGACGGCCGTGGAGAGCCCCCTCGCCCGGACCCGCCGCGCCCGCCGCATCAACCGCGTCCTCGCCGAGCGCTACCCCGACGCCGTCATCGAGCTCGACTTCACGACGCCGCTGGAGCTCCTGGTCGCCACGATCCTGTCCGCGCAGTCGACCGACGTGCGGGTCAACCAGGTGACGCCGGCGCTCTTCGCGCGCTACCCCGACGCCGCCGCCTACGCGGCCGCCGACCGGGCTGAGCTCGAGGAGCTCATCAAGCCGACGGGGTTCTTCCGGGCCAAGACGAGCTCGCTCATCGGCCTCGGCCAGGCGCTGGTGGAGCGGTACGGCGGTCAGGTGCCGCGGCGGATGAAGGACCTGGTGACGCTGCCCGGCGTCGGGCGCAAGACCGCGAACGTCGTGCTGGGGAACGCGTTCGGCGTGCCGGGGCTGCCGGTGGACACGCACGTGCTGCGGGTGACGGCGCGGCTCGGGCTCGTCGAGCCGGGCGGCGACCCGGTCGCGGTCGAGGCTGCGCTGGGCGCGCTGGTCGAGAAGCGCGAGTGGACCATGTTCAGCCACCGCGTGATCATCCACGGCCGCCGCACCTGCCACGCGCGGCGCCCCGCCTGCGGCGCCTGCCCGGTCGCGACGCTGTGCCCCTCCTACGGCATCGGCGAGACCGAGCCGGCGGCGGCCGCGAAGCTCGTCAAGACCGGTGCCGCCCGGGTCGCCGGCGTCGGCTGGGCCGGACCGGCTCCGACGGGCCTCGCCGCGCCGGTCGACTGAGGCCGCGCCTCGACCCGGGCCGCTCAGGCGAGCGACGCGAGCCAGGTCAGCAGGATGCGGGTGGTGGCCTCCGGCGCCTCCTCGGGCAGGAAGTGCCCGGCGCCGGGCACGGACTCGAACCGGTAGGGCGCGCCGTTGCCCCAGCTGGCCACGCCGGCGGGGATGGCGCGGTCGGCCGAGCCGTGCACCTGCAGCACCGGGACGGCGACCGGCTGCCGCAGCGCCGCCAGGTAGCGCTGCCCGTCGACGCGCGGGGTGGACCGGACGAGCCAACGCAGGATCTCCATCACGGAGTGCGCCGCGAACGGGATGCCCGCCGCCGACCGGTACACGTCGACCAGGTCCTGCGGCGGCCAGCCCGGCGCGCCCCAGTCGGCGAGCACGCGCGCCACGAGGTCGCCACGCACCATGCTGCGCTCGGGGAAGTACGGGAGCTGGACGAACGCGAGCCGGCGCGCCGTCGTGCGCGTCCCCATGGCCCGGACGACCGACGACGAGTGCATCCGCAGCGGGTGCAGCGCCGAGAACGCGCCGACCGCGCGCGTCACCTCCGGCTGCAGGGCCGCCATCGACCAGGCGACGGTCCCCCCGATGCCGTGCCCGACGACGACCGCCTCCTGCGCGCCCAGGGAGCGGATCACGCCCGCGACGTCCTGGGTGAGGGTCGACATGTCGTAGCCGCGCGGCGGCTTGTCCGAGGCGCCCGTGCCGCGCAGGTCCATGGCCACGGCGCGGTAGCCGGCCTCGGCGAGGGCGGGCAGCTGCGCGCGCCACGCCCACCACATCTGGGGGAAGCCGTGCAGGAGGACGACCAGGGGGGCCGGCGTCCCGGCGTCGGCGCCCGGCGTCCCGTCGCCGCCGACGGGCTCCATCTCGGCGACGTGGAAGCGCGCCGCGTTGGCGGGGACGAACCGGTGACGCCAGGGCCCGGGTACCAGGACGGCGGACGGATCGGTCACAGACGCCGAACCTACCGGTCGGCGGGGCCGTCCCGAAGCCCGTCGGCCAGCGAGGCGTGGTGCCGGTCGCGCCAGGCGAGCACGGTGGCGCCGAGCACGGCCGCCGTCAGCGACGCGACGAGGATGGCGGCGCGGATGTGGTCGTCGCGCTCGCTGCCCTCGCCGAACGCGAGCGCGCCGATGAGCAGGGACACGGTGAACCCGATGCCGCCGACCAGGCCGAGGCCCGCGATGTCGGCCCAGGTCACGCCCGGGGAGAACCGCAGCCGGGTGGCCTTGGCGGTCAGCCAGGTGGCCGTCACGATGCCGATCGGCTTGCCGAGGACCAGGCCCAGGGCCACGCCCTGCGCCACGGGGTCGCCGAGGGCCTCGCGGAGCGTCGCCGGGTCGAGCGCCACCCCGGCGGCGAAGAGCGCGAACACGGGCACGGCGACCCCGGCCGACAGCGGCCGCCAGCGGTGCTCGAAGCGCTCGGCGAGCGACGGCTCGTCGTCGGGCGCGAGCGCGGGGACGGTGAAGCCCAGGACGACGCCCGCGATCGTCGCGTGCACGCCCGACGCGTGCATGAAGCCCCACGCGGCGAGCCCGACGGGCAGGAGCACCCACGCCGTCGTCACCCGGCGGCGGACCAGCAGCCCGAACACCGCGCAGGCGGCCAGCGACGCCGCGAGCCAGCCGAGCGCGATGTCGTCGGAGTACACGACGGCGATGACGACGATCGCCAGGAGGTCGTCCACCACGGCCAGCGTGAGGAGGAAGGCCCGCAGGGAGTTCGGCAGGTTCCGGCCGACGACGGCGAGCACGGCGACCGCGAAGGCGATGTCGGTGGCCGTCGGGATGGCCCAGCCGGCCAGGTCGCCGTCGGCCGCCGTCGCGTTGACGGCGACGTAGATGAGCGCGGGGGCGGCCATGCCGCCGACGGCCGCGACGATCGGCACGAGCGCGGTGGCCGGCCGGCGCAGCTCGCCCGCCACCACCTCGCGCTTGAGCTCCAGCCCGACGACGAAGAAGAAGATCGTCAGCAGGCCGTCCGTGGCCCAGTGCTCGAGCGTGAGGTCCAGGTGCAGCGCGGCCGGCCCGACGACCGTGCCGCGCATCGCCTCGTACCCGTCCCGCCAGGGCGAGCTGGCCCACACGAGCGCGACGACGGCGCCCAGGAGCAGCAGCGTCCCGCCCGCCTTCTCGGCGCGCAGGGTGTCCAGCAGGTTGCGCTCGCCACCGGCGGTGAGGCGGCCGAAGAGGGCGCTCGTGGCGGTCGCCCGGCCGGTGGCGCGACGCCGCGCCGCCATCACTCGGCCGTGGCGGACGTGGCCGGTGCCTCGTCGTCGGCGGTGGCGCGCCGCTCGCGCGGCGGCTCGAACCGGTACCCGACGTTGCGGACCGTGCCGATGAGCTGCTCGTGCTCGGGGCCGAGCTTCGCGCGCAGGCGGCGCACGTGGACGTCCACGGTGCGCGTGCCGCCGTAGTAGTCGTAGCCCCAGACCTCCTGGAGCAGCTGGGCGCGCGTGAAGACCCGGCCCGGGTGCTGGGCCAGGTACTTCAGCAGCTCGAACTCCTTGTAGGTGAGGTCGAGCGGGCGGCCGCGCACGCGGGCCACGTACCCGCCGGCGTCGACCGTCAGGTCCCCGGACGAGATCTCCGCGAGCTCGTCGTCCGGCTCCGCGGCGCCCCCGCGCTCGATCACGAGCCGCAGCCGCGCCTCGACCTCGGCGGGCGACGCGTCCTCGAGCAGGATGTCGGACGCGCCCCACTCGGCCGTGACCACGGTGAGCCCGCCCTCGGTGAGGATGAGGACGAGCGGCACGCTCAGGCCCGTGGCCCGGAGCAGCCGGCAGGTGGAGCGGGCCGTCGCGAGGTCGCGCCGCGCGTCGAGCAGCAGGACGTCGGCGTCGGGCGCGTCGAGCAGCGCGGACGGTTCGACGGGGAGGACGCGGACCCGGTGGCTGAGCAGGCCGAGGGCGGGGAGCACCTGAGCGGAGCCCCCGGCGCTGGGTGTCAGCAGCAACAGGTCTGCCACCGGTCGGGCCTCCTGCGGGTCGGCTGTGGCCCAACCGTACCCCCCGACGTCGCCCCGGAAGGCCCGTGGCTCCCGTCGTGGACACCGCGGACGCGGGGGATCTGGGACACTGCGTGCGTGATCCGCACCCTCGAGCGCCCGGCCGCCTGATGGAGGTCTCGACCCGCGCGGTCCTCACCGCGGTGCTGGCGGCCGTCATGGCCGTGACCTCCTACGTCGTCGGGCTCCCCGAGCTCGACGGCACCGGCGAGCTGCCGATCGTCGTCGCCGCGTCGCTGCTCGCGCTCGCGATCGCCGTCGGCTGGCCGCTGCTGCTCGGGCTGCCGAACGTGCTCGGCTCGGGCGTCGTCATCGCCATCGGGGGCGTGGGCGCCGTGTTCGCCGTCGCAGGGACGCGTGGGGCGCCCTGGCTGCGCGAGCTGCCCATCGTCGTCGCGCTCGCGGTGCTCCTCGCCTTCGTCAACGAGCTGGCCCGGCAGGACGGCCGCGCGCGCCTCGTCGACTCGGTCTCCGGCACCGTGACGGGCGTGCTCGTCGCCGCGTCGGCGGCGGGCTGGCTGGCCGCGGAGCGCTCGGTCGGCGGCACGGCCCTCGTGGTCAGCGGTGCGGCGGCGCTCGCGGTCGCG
>AXCX01000585.1 GCA_000767215.1 Actinotalea fermentans ATCC 43279 = JCM 9966 = DSM 3133 | reverse complement strand
CGGGTGAGCCCCAGGCGGTCCCTCACGCGTTCCGCCGCGCGTCGGCCGAGCCCGGGAGCCGGGCGTCGTCCTCGTGCCGGGCGGGGGAGACCCACTCGACGCGGTCCCGTCCGCCGCGCTTGGCCGCGTACATCCGCGCGTCGGCCCGGCGCAGGACGTCGATCGCGTCGTCGCCCGGGCGCAGGACGGTCACGCCGAAGCTCGCCGTCGTCCGGATGCCGACGGCCGCGGCGACCTCGTCGGGCAGGGCGCGGCGCAGGCGCTCGGCGAGCCCGACGGCGTCCTCCTGGCCGATGCCCGGCGCGACGATGACGAACTCCTCGCCGCCCAGGCGGGCGACCAGGTCGCCGTCGCGCACCGTGCGCGCGGCGACGTCGGCCACGACGCGCAGCACACGGTCGCCGACGTCGTGCCCGTGCGTGTCGTTGACGCGCTTGAAGTGGTCGAGGTCGAAGAACACGACGCTGACGGGGCTGCCGGGATCGGTGCGCTCGGCCTGGTGGGCGAGCTCCTCGAGCAGGCGGCGGCGGTTCGCGGCACCCGTGAGCTCGTCCCGGTAGGCCATGCCGCGCATGGCGTCGGCCGTGGCGTTGGCCCGGCTGGCGTGGTCGACGGCCCAGACCATGCGCTCCTTCGCCACCGACAGCACCACGACGAGGCCGAGGAACACCGCGCAGTAGTAGCCGAACCGCACCGCCTCGTAGACGTAGTCGCCGCCGCCGGGGCGCCGCTGCAGGGCGAGCGCGAGCACCGTGGTCGCGACGACGGCGTAGGCGAGCCCGTGCCCGAACGCCACGCGCGTGCGCTGGAACAAGAACCCGACGATCAGGCAGACGACGACGCCGAGGAGCGGCGTCGGGTACAGCGCGCCCCACGCCGCGGCGGCGTCGGGCGCCTCGGCGGACCGCCCCCAGATGATGAGCAGCCACCACAGCTCGAGCCCCACGAGCGTGGTGAGCGCGAAGACCGTCGCGAGTCGTGGGCGCCGCAGCAGCACCCAGGAGAAGAGGAGGAGGTAGACGAAGAGCAGGGGGTAGCCGACGGCGACCCAGACGTCGGTGGCGGCCTCGCGGAACCAGGAGATGGCGACGACGGGCAGGCACGGGAGGATCCCGAGGGCCACGACCCGGCGCGCGAGCACGCCGACGTCGCCGCCTCGTCGGTGCCCCAGCACCGGGATCCGGTCCACGTCCCACCTCGCTCGTCTTCGTCCTCGATCGCGCCGATGGGCAAGTCTCGCCTGGTGTGTCGGCGAACGGGGCCGTTTTCACCCGTTCGGCGGCGGGTCAAACGGCGTGTCGCTCCCGTGGCCGCGCTCCCGGCGGTGCTCGGCGGGACGCGCCATGCTGGGCGGGTGGCTGACGACCTCGCCGTCGTGGAGTCCGGGACGCCTGGCGCCCCGGCGGTCGTCCTGCTGCACGGGATCGGCGCGGGGTCGTGGATGTGGGGGCGGGTCGCGCCCGCGCTCGCGGACCTGCACGTGCTCGCCCTCGACCTGCCGGGCCACGGCGACAGTGCGCGCGTGCCGTGGCGGTCCCTGGCGGCCACCGCCGACGCCGTCGCCGCCGTGGTG
>AXCX01000584.1 GCA_000767215.1 Actinotalea fermentans ATCC 43279 = JCM 9966 = DSM 3133 | reverse complement strand
AGCGGAGCCCGGCCCGACGGCCGTCGCCTCGCCCACCCGTCCGGCGGCGCCCGACCGCGAGCTGCAGGTCGCCCTCGACGGGCTCGTTGCCGACCACGGGTTCCCCGGGGTGCTCGCGACCGTCGTCGACGCCCGTGGCCGCGAGCGCGACGACACCGCCGGGGTCGGCGACCTGGCGACCGGCCGCCGCGTACCACCCGACGGCCAGGTGCGGATCGGCAGCAACACGAAGACGTTCACGGCGTCCGTGGTGCTGCAGCTCGTCGCCGAGGGGAAGGTCGCGCTCGACGAGCCGGTCGAGACGTACCTGCCCGGCGTCGTCCGCGGCGAGGGCATCGACGCGACCGCCATCACCGTGCGCAACCTGCTCCAGCACACGAGCGGACTGGCCGAGTACCTGCTCGGCATGGACCTGGGCAGCCCGCCCGACTTCTTCTCCATCCGCGACAGGTACTGGCAGCCGCGAGACCTGGTGGACCTGTCGCTCGCGCAGGGCGCGGACTTCCAGCCGGGCGAGCGGTGGGCCTACAACAACACGAACTACGTGCTCGCCGGGCTGATCGTGGAGCGGGTCACCGGCCGGCCGCTCGCCGAGCAGGTCACCGAGCGGATCATCGAGCCGCTCGGCCTGCACGACACGTACGTCCCGCTGCCGGGTGAGCGCGACCTGCGCGGGCGGTATCCGCAGGGCTACCACCCGCGGCCCGACGGGACCCTGGACGACATCACGCGCCTCGACCCGTCGATGGGCGGGGCCGCGGGGGACATGGTGTCCACGCCGAGCGACCTCAACCGCTTC
>AXCX01000583.1 GCA_000767215.1 Actinotalea fermentans ATCC 43279 = JCM 9966 = DSM 3133 | reverse complement strand
TGGTGCCGGCGGCGCAGCTCGAGCAGATGCAGACGACCGTGCCGATGCCGCCGGAGTACCCCGGCGACGGCTACGGCCTCGGGCTCATCAGCACGGAGCTGAGCTGCGGCGTCGTCGCCTGGGGGCACGGCGGCGACATCCCCGGGTACTCCAGCCGGGGCGGCGTGGTCGCGGACGGGCGCGCGGCGACGATCGTCACGACGTCGCTCGTGCCGTCGATGGAGGCACTCGCCGCAGCCGAGCAGGCGGTCGACACCGCCCTCTGCTGACGGCGTGCCCTGCCGACGCACCCGCTGCGGGGCGCGCCCTGGTGCTCAGCCGGCGCGTCCCGCAGCGTCGCCGTCGGCGCCGTCGACGGCCTCGGACAGGACGCGGGCCAGCTCGGCCGGCGCGGTGAGCATCGGCCAGTGGCCGCTGTCGAGGTCGACGTACGACACGCGGGCGGCCCGGGCCAGCTCCGGCACGTCGCCGCTGCCCACCCAGGCGCGGGCGTCGTCCGGCGAGAACTCCGGGCACACCACGACGACGGGCACCGCGAACCGCCGCTCGTCGCGCAGGCGCACGACGCCGCGGACGACGCCCTCGGGCACCGCGACGGCGCGGGTCTCGAACGCGCGGCGCGCGGCGTCGTCGAGGTCGGCGGCGTCGGCCTCTTCGAAGGCGTCCCAGCCCGCGAAGGGCATCACGCCGTCGGCCACGGGGAAGAAGTCGGCGTAGCGGCCGCCGTCGGCCGCCGGGAAGCCTCCGACGAGCGCGACGCCCGCGACGCGCTCGGGCCGCG
>AXCX01000582.1 GCA_000767215.1 Actinotalea fermentans ATCC 43279 = JCM 9966 = DSM 3133 | reverse complement strand
CGACGCCGTCGCCGGGGCGGAGCGGGGCAGCCGCAGCCGGTACGTCTCAGCCGACAGCGCCCCCACGACGACGCCGGCCACGCCGCCGAAGAGCGGGTCGGCGAGCGGCGCGCCGCCGAGGACGAGCCCGGGGCCGCCCCAGCGCAGGCTCACGACCAGGGCGAACGCCACGCCGGCGAGCCCGCCGACGACGCGGTGGGTCCGGTGGCGGCGCAGGTAGCGCGCGCAGACGTCGGCCTCCTGGTCCGTGACCGGACGTCCGGCCAGCCAGAGGATGTCGCGCCCGTACACCCGGGTGCCGGAGACGAGCACGCCACCGACCCCGAGGAGCGTCACGGCTGCCGCAGCAGCCAGCAGGAGCGTCCCGGGCACGTCCCTCACCTCTTCCGTCTGGCCTATTGGCATAGTACATTGGGCCAATGGTCGCCGCAACGCCCGGTCCCTTCTCCGGTCCCGTCTCCGGTCCCCCATCCGGCCCCCCGCTCGATCCCACGCTCGAGACGCTCGTCCCGCAGCCGTCGACCCGGCGGAACGTCGTGCTCGGCGCGCTCGCGGTGGTCCTGCTCGCGGGCACGTGGTTCCTGGCCCCGCTCCTGCGGCCGGCGCTGGTTGTCACCGGCGGCGGTCTGCGCAGCACGGCCGACCCGATGCCGCTCAGCCTCGCCCGCGTGACGGCGACCGGACCCATCACCGTCGAGGCCGTCGGGGACGCCCGGGCCGCGGTCGTCGTCGGTGCGTGGCTCGTGCCGGAGGCCGACGGGAGGGCAGACCTCACCGACCTCTTCGCCGCAGTGGCGTCACCGGAGGACCTTCTCCGCGCGTCGGGCATCGACCCCGCCGGCGCCGCGCTGCCCCAGGCCCTCGCCGACGGCGAGACCGCCTGGCTGATGGTCGCCTGGCGCCTCACGGACTGCACCGCCACCGGAGACGTCGAATGGGGCCCCGTCACCGTGCGCAGCCCGCTCGGCGTCCGGCGCGACCTGGACATCGTGGGCGCCGGGCAGGCGATCATGATCGACGACGCCCTGCGCGCCGCCTGCCGCTGAGCGCCGGCAGAACCCGCCCCGGGCGCCCTGCGTGCGGGCCATGATCGACGCATGCTCCCCGACTCACATCGGGACCTCCTCGAGCGCCCGCTCCCCGCGATCCTCACCAACCACCTCGGCACCGGGCGGCTCCAGGTCTCCGTGGTCTGGGTGACTCCCGACGGCGACGACGTCGTGCTCAGCACGATGGCGGAGTTCGCCAAGGCCCGGCACCTGCGCGAGCGCCCGCGCGCGACCCTGCTGCTGCGCGACGACGACGGCCGCTGGCTCGAGCTGCGCACGGACGTCACCCACGACCCCGCCGAGCGGCCCGAGGACGCCGTCGCGGTGCTCGACGCGATCGCCCGGCGCTACACCAGCCGGGCCCCGCACTTCGGCGCCGTGGTGCCCGCCGAGCTCGCCGAGGTCGAGCACCCGGTGACGTTCCGGCTCCACCCGGTGCAGGTGGCGACGGGCACCGCGGACGTCCGCACGGGCGCGGCGCCCGTCCCCGCACCCGTCCCGACACCCCCGCCCGGCACCCCGGCCGCGCCCCT
>AXCX01000581.1 GCA_000767215.1 Actinotalea fermentans ATCC 43279 = JCM 9966 = DSM 3133 | reverse complement strand
GCCGCGGCTGCCGCGCGTCGGGCCGTGCGGGCGTGCCCGCGGCGTGCGCTGTGGCTCGAGGAGGCCGCCGCATCGATCGCCCGCGGCACCCGTGTATAGGACTTAGGTCCCTTCATCGGTCGGGCCGCGGTCGGTCAGCCTCGAAGTGAGGTCGCCCGGGGCAACGACGCCCCGGTGTCGCAACCGGAGGCTCCATGGCCGCGAAGGTGCTCATCACCTATGCGACCAAGCACGGTGCCACGAAGGGCATCGCGCAGGCCGCAGGCTCGATGCTGCACTCGTGCGGGCACCGCGTGCGGATCCTGCCGGCGCCCGTGGTGCAGGACGCGCGGGACGCGGACGTGGTCCTCATCGGCTCGGCGATCTACCACGAGCAGTGGCTGTGGGACGCCCGGCGGCTGATCCGGCGGGTGCGCGGCGACCTGCGCGGCGGCCCGGCCGTGTGGCTGTTCTCCTCGGGTCCGCTCGGCGGGACGCCCGAGGCGGACGCGGTCGTCGCCGAGACGACGGGCCTCGACCGCGACCTGCCCGACTGCCTCGACGGCACGCTGCGCGGCGTCGACGTGCGGGGGCACGCGGTCTTCGCGGGCCGGCTGGAGCCCAGGGTCGCGGCCGAGCTCGAGACGTGGGTGCCGCACGGCGACTGGCGCGACATGGCGCTCGTACGCGACTGGGCCCGCGCCGTCGGCGGGGCGCCCGCGGTGCCGCGGCTCAACGAGTTCCCCCTGCCCGAGCCCGGCTGGGGGCTGAGCCTCGGTCGGGTGTAGCCCGCCGCGAGCCGGACGTGACGCGTCGCCGCGCATCACGCCCGGCCCGGGGGGCCGTCGCGATCAGGGGATCAGCGCGACGACCTTGATCTCCACCAGCTGGCCGGGGAACGTCAGCTCGGTGATGCCGATCGCGGTCCAGGCCGGCGGGACGGCCGTCCGCGGGATGTAGCGGTCCTTGATCTCCAGGAACAGGGGCAGC
>AXCX01000580.1 GCA_000767215.1 Actinotalea fermentans ATCC 43279 = JCM 9966 = DSM 3133 | reverse complement strand
TGGTCATCTCGACGATGTCCTCGTAGGTCGCGCCCGCCGCGGCGAGCACCTTCCCCACGTTCTCCCAGGCCGCGACGATGTGGTCCTCGAGGCTCGAGTCGATGACCTTCATGTTCGCGTCGCGCCCCAGCTGCCCCGCGGCGAAGAGCAGGTTCCCCACCTTGACGGCGGGGGAGTAGTTGAAGCGCTCGACGAGGTGCTTCATCTCGTCGGGGGCCACGAGCTCGCGGTCGGTCATCGGTGCGTCCTCATTCCGTTCGGCGCCTCCGGGGTCCGGCGGCGCGGGTGAGGAACGGTAAGAAGATCAGATCACCGGCACGGGGTCGGCCGGATGCCGATCATGTGACGCGGGCCGCGCGCCCGCGTGCGCTCAGTGGATCGCGTCGCACACCACGCGGCGCGGCACCAGGCGCACGACGGCGGTGGTCGCCCCGGCATGCCGGCTCGCCCCGGGAGGCAGGGTCACCTCGGCGTCGGCGCGCACCTGCAGCCAGCGGGCGGAGTCCGCCGGGTCGACGACCAGGGCGGTCGCGCGGGGGTCGGTGGCGAGGTCGGTGAGCGCCTCGTCGTCGGCGGCCACGAGCAACGCGGCGCCGTCGGTGGCGCAGGCGGTCGG
>AXCX01000579.1 GCA_000767215.1 Actinotalea fermentans ATCC 43279 = JCM 9966 = DSM 3133 | reverse complement strand
GCCGCGTGGGCGCCCTGGGCCGGGGGCTCCGCGCAGCCCGAGGGGCCCGTGGCGGCCAGCGCCGCGGCCGCCGGGTACCCCGTCGGCACGTCGTCCCGGCCCGAGGCCTGGGTGGGTTCGGCCCCGAACCGGGCGTGGGCGGACGGCGACGACCACCGGCAGAACGCCGTCATCTCTCTGGTCCTCGGGCTCGGCCTGCTGGTCGTCGCTGGGGCGGTGCTCCAGCTGACCCTCTCGACGGGCCTCGGCAGGGTCTGGACCTGGGGCTTCGTCGCCGGCGGCCTGTTCGTCGGACGGGCCGTCTGGTCCTACGCCAGGGCGGTGCGGGCGGGGACCGGCCACGTCGGCGTGCTCGGCTGGGCGCTCGTGGGGGGTGGGGTGCTGGTCGCCGTCCTGGTGGTGGTCACCTCGCTGCGGGCCGCCTACGGGCCCGTCGACGTCGGCGTCGGTGACTGCTTCACCGACGAGGGGCCGGCCGTCCAGGTCGTGGCCTGCTCGCAGCCGCACCAGTACGTGGCCGTCGACGTCGTGACCCGCGTGAACGACTGCCCGGCGTCGGCGAACGTCTTCACCCGCCTGGGCGACGGCGAGCTCGCCTGCCTCGCGCCGGCGGTCCCGGGCGGGGACTGACCGGCGTCAGGCGAAGCGGCTCGGATCCCCGGCGCCCTCGCGGACCACCTCGGGGTAGCCCTCCGACCAGTCGACGACGGTCGTCGGCTGCGTGCCCGTCTCGCCGCCGTCGAGGACGACGTCGACCTGGTGGTCGAGCTCCTCCTTGATCTGCCAGCCGTCCGTCATCGGCTCGTCGTGCCCGGGCAGCAGGAGGGTGCTGGAGAGCAGCGGCTCACCGAGCGCCCGCACCAGGGCCGCGGCCACGGGGTGGTCGACGATCCGCACGCCGACCGTGCGCTTGTGCGCGTGGGCGAGGCGGCGCGGCACGTCCTTCGTCGCCGGGAGGATGAACGTGTACGGGCCCGGCGTCGCCGCCTTGATCGCGCGGAAGGCGACGTTGTCGAGGATCACGTACTGGCCGATCTGCGCGAAGTCCGCGCAGACGAGCGTGAAGTGGTGGCGGTCCCCGAGGTGGCGGATGCGGCGGATCCGGTCGGCCGCGTCATGGCTGTCCATGGCCGCGCCGAGCGCGTAGCACGAGTCGGTCGGGTAGGCGATCAGGGCGCCGTCGCGCAGCAGGGCCACCGTCTGATCGATCGCGCGCGGCTGCGGGTCCTTCGGGTGGACGTCGACGTAGCGAGCCATGAGGGCAGGGTAGGCCCGGCGCCCGTGCGCGCTCGGGCCAATGACCCCCGGGTCGGCGTGACTGCGCAGGTACGCCGACCCGGGGGTCCTACCCGGGGTTCAGTCCCTCGGGAGTCCGATGGTGCCCTCGGCCGCGAGCCCCTCAGCCCTCGGCGGCGACG
>AXCX01000578.1 GCA_000767215.1 Actinotalea fermentans ATCC 43279 = JCM 9966 = DSM 3133 | reverse complement strand
CCCGCCGGACCCGCCGTCGATGGCGCAGCCGCCCGCGCTGGCCGCCGCCACCGCCGATCCCCAGGACGTGCTGGTGGGGCTGGACGCGCCGTGGGGCCTGGCGTTCCTGCCGTCGGGCGCGGTGCTGGTCACGTTGCGCGACCGGGCGGTCGTCCTTCTCCTGGACGCCGGCGGGGTGCGCGAGCTGACCGGGCCGGGCGCGGGCGAGCTGGCGTCCGGGACCGTGACCCGCGGCGAGGGCGGCCTGCTGGGGGTCGCGGTGTCGCCCGAGTTCGCCGTCGACGGGCTCGTGTACCTCTACCGGACGGCCCCGGACGGCAACCAGGTGGTGCGCGGCGAGCTCGACAGCCTGGCGGGCTCGCTCGGCCCGCTCACGCCGGTGCTCACCGGGATCCCCGCGGCCGAGAACCACAACGGTGGGCGGCTCGCCTTCGGCCCGGACGGGATGCTCTACGTCACGACCGGCGACGCCACGGAGCGCCCCGCCTCGCAGGACCCCGCCTCGCTCGCCGGCAAGATCCTGCGCCTGACGCCCGACGGCGCGCCCGCCCCGGGCAACCCGACGCCCGGGAGCCCGGTGTGGAGCCTCGGCCACCGCAACGTGCAGGGGATCGGCTGGGACGGGGCCGGGCGGATGTTCGCGAGCGAGTTCGGCCAGAACACGTGGGACGAGCTGAACGAGATCACGCCCGGCAGCAACTACGGGTGGCCGCAGGTGGAGGGCGCGGGCGGTGTCGCGGGCTTCGTCGACCCCCTCGCCGTCTGGCCGACCGACGACGCTTCGCCGAGCGGGATCGCGGTGACCGACGACGCCGTGTACCTCGCGGCTCTGCGCGGCCGGCGGCTGTGGGTGGTCCCCCTGACGGCCGACGGCGCGGGTGAGCCGCGGGCGGTGCTCGTCGACGCGCTCGGGCGCCTGCGCGCCGCCGCCATCGGGCCTGACGGCGCCCTGTGGCTGCTCACGAACAACACCGACGGCCGGGGTGACCCGCGCGACGGCGACGACCGGCTGGTCCGGATGCTGCCGCCGTGACCGATGATCGAAAAGGCTCGTCGCCGCGGGTCGGGGATGTCAGGGTTGTCCGGTGTCCACCGAGCAGACCCCTGAACCGACCGCCGACCTGCCCGGTGGGCTCGTCCTGCGGACCGCGTGTCCGGCCGACCTCGACCAGATCGGGGAGCTGCTCGAGCGTCGCGGCGAGCCCGGCGACGCCTGCGACCAGCGGCTCGTCGCTCTCGACCCGGACGAGGGCTGGCGGTCCACCGCGGTCGTCGTCGACGGCGACAGGGTGGTGAGCACCGCGACGCTGCTGGACGAGACGCTGCGGCTCGGCGACGTCGTGCTGCCCGCGGGGCAGGTCGAGCTCGTGGCTACCGACGCCGCGTACGAGGGTCGCGGGCTCGTCCGGGCCCTCATGGGCTGGGCGCATGCGGAGTCCGCGCGCCGCGGGCACCTGGTCCAGGAGATGGTGGGGATCCCGTACTTCTACCGGCTCTTCGGCTACGAGTACGCCATCGGGCAGCCGCGCGCGCGCCGGCTGACGGGCGTCCCCGCGGGCGGGCGGGGCGACGTCGTGCGGCCGGCGACGGCGGCCGACA
>AXCX01000059.1 GCA_000767215.1 Actinotalea fermentans ATCC 43279 = JCM 9966 = DSM 3133 | reverse complement strand
CCGGCGATCGCCGCGGTGGCGAGGTCCGGCTCGTCGTCGGCGGGCAGCGCGAGGGTGACGCGGGCGGCGTCGGGCAGGTCGTGCTGCCGGGCGGCCGCCTCGCTGCGCTGCACCGCCGTGGCGACCAGGGTGCTGCGCCCGGTGTGGGCGATCGCGGCGAGGTCGGTGTCCAGGTACGGCAGCAGCTGCACCTCGCGGTCCGTCATGCCCGCGACCAGCTCGTCGGCCCAGGCGCGGGTCGCGACCCCGCCCAGCGCCGCGGCGTCGAGCAGCCACGGGTCGAGCAGCCAGGTGACGCCCGGGGCGTCCGCCGTCGCCTCGAGGACGTCGGCGAGGCGCCCGCCGGGCGACGTCGCCGCCTCGAGGGCGGGCACCCAGGCGTCGGTGGTGGCGTCGGCGGCGGGCCCCACGACCGGTGCGAGCACGCTGACGCGCGTCGCGTTGACCTCCTGCGGGGGGAACCAGAGCGCGAACGTCCGCACGACGCCGAGGCGCACCCGGGCCGGGTCCGCGCGGTCGACGACGCTCGCCGCCAGGCCACGGGCCCCCCAGGAGGTCGCGCGGGTGGACAGCCGCACCTGGTTCGCCGGGAGCACCAGGTCGACGGTGGTCTGCTGACCGGGCGCCAGTGCCGCCGGCAGGTCGGCCACCACCAGGTCGGTCCCGACCGGGTCCGTCGGCGCCGCGGTGCGCCACCGGTCCAGGGAGAAGCGGCCGATGAACGCCGTCCGGTCCATCGAGAGGACGACGCGCGGCTGCTCCACGGCCGTCGGCCCGTCGTTGCGCACCCGCACGGTCACGGTCAGGTCCTGGCCGGGCTGGAGCACCTGGGGCGTGACCGCGGCGACGCGCACGTCGAGGGGCAGACCGTCGTCCGGCTCGTCGGCGGCCGTCGCGGCGGGGGGTGCGGCGAGGCCCGCCAGCGCGGCCGCGGCCGTCAGCCAGAGGACGGTGAGCGCCCGGCCGACAGCGCCGGCCCGGCCGGTCGTGCGGCTCATGGGGTCATCCGCACTCGGCGAGCACGACGCCGGCGGCGGCGGCGAGCCTGCGTTCGTTCGGGTAGGCGAGCCGCTCGTCGAGGTCGACCAGGCGTACCCACGCCACGTCCTCCGCCTCCCCGTCGGGGTCACCCGCCACCGTGAGCTCGCCGCCGGTCGCGTGCAGCAGGAAGTGGTGCACCACCTTGTGCACGCGGCGGTCGTCGCCGGTGAACCAGTAGTCGATCGTGCCGAGCGCGCGCACCACGCGACCGCGGATGCCGGTCTCCTCGGCGATCTCGCGGACGGCGGCCTCCTCGGGCGTCTCCTCGCCCTCGAGGTGCCCCTTCGGCAGGCACCACTCGAGGCGGCCGGCCCGGTTGCGGCGGGCGATGACGGCCGCGTGCACCTCTCCGCGCTCGCGGACGACGACGAGTCCCCCCGCCGACGTCTCCTCGACGACCGGCAGGTGCCGGGAGCGCGGGGAACGGGCCCGCTCGAGGTGCAGCGCGTGCCCGCCGGGCGGCGTGGGCACGGGCCCACCGCCGGGTTCGGGCAGGACGCTCGACATGCCGACACTGTAACGACCGCATCTGGGACCATGGGGAACCGTGCCTGCCGACTCCCGCCCTGCCGCCGACGCCCAGCAGCCCGCGCCGACCCTCGCCGCGCTGCAGCGCCGGGCCCTCGGCGTGCTCGCCGGGCTCGCGCCCGCCGCCATCGAGCTCGGGGAGGCCTTCGCGGCCGCCGGGCACGAGCTGGCGCTCGTCGGCGGGCCGGTGCGTGACGCGTTCCTGGGCCGGACGAGCAACGACCTCGACTTCGCGACCTCGGCCACGCCCGACCAGACCGAGGCGATCCTCGCCCGCTGGGGCGACGCGCACTGGGACATGGGCCGCGAGTTCGGCACCATCGGTGCGCGCCGGTTCGCGCGCGGGGCGGGCGACGGGACCGGGGCGAGCGCCGACGTCGTCGTCGAGGTGACCACCTACCGCACCGACGAGTACGACCCGGCCTCCCGGAAGCCGGTGGTGGCGTTCGGGGATACCCTCGAGGGCGACCTCTCGCGGCGCGACTTCACGGTCAACGCGATGGCGGTGCGGCTGCCGGCGCTGACGTTCGTCGACCCGTTCGGCGGGCTCGCGGACCTCGCGGCCCGGCGGCTGCGCACGCCCGTGGGCGCGGTGCAGTCGTTCGACGACGACCCGCTGCGGATGATGCGCGCCGCGCGCTTCGCCGCCCAGCTGGGCTTCCGGCTCGACGACGACGTGCGCCAGGCGATGACGTCGATGGCCGGCCGGATCGAGATCGTGTCCGCCGAGCGGGTGCGCGACGAGCTCACCAAGCTGCTGCTCGCGGCGGATCCGCGGCCCGGGCTCGAGGCGCTCGTCGACACCGGCCTCGCGGACCACGTGCTGCCGGAGCTGCCGGCCCTGCGCCTGGAGATCGACGAGCACCACCGGCACAAGGACGTCTACCAGCACTCGCTCACGGTGCTCGCGCAGGCCATCGCGCTGGAGACCGGCACGGTGGAGGCGCCGACGGGTCCCGTGCCCGGGCCCGACCTGGTGCTGCGGCTCGCCGCCCTGCTGCACGACGTCGGCAAGCCCGCCACCCGGCGCTTCGAGGGCGGGGGCGGCGTGAGCTTCCACCACCACGAGGTGGTCGGGGCGAAGCTCGTCGCGCGGCGGCTGAAGGCGCTGCGCTTCGACAAGGAGACGGTGCAGGCGGTCGCGCGCCTGACCGAGCTGCACCTGCGGTTCCACGGCTACGGCGAGGGCCAGTGGACCGACTCGGCCGTGCGCCGCTACGTGACCGACGCCGGCCCGCTGCTCGAGCGGCTGCACCGGCTCACGCGCTCGGACTGCACCACGCGCAACCGCCGCAAGGCGGAGCGGCTCTGGCACGCCTACGACGACCTCGAGGCGCGGATCGCCGAGCTGCGCGAGGCCGAGGAGCTGGCCTCGATCCGGCCCGACCTGGACGGGCAGCAGATCATGGCGATCCTCGGCATCGGCCCGGGCCGCGAGGTCGGCGAGGCGTACCGGTTCCTCCTCGACCGCCGCATGGAGCTGGGCCCGCGCCCGGCGGAGGAGAGCGAGGCGGCCCTGCGCGAGTGGTGGGCAGCCCGCGAGTCCTGACCGGCGGCCCGCGAGTCCTGACGGGCAGCCCGCGAGTCCTGACCGGCGGCCCGGCGCCGGACCGCCGCTGTCCCGCCGTCCGACGCGCCGCGCGGACACCCACCGCCGCTCCTGTGACCGATGTGGTCAGGGTGACCCGTGTGACGGCTCACCCGTCACACGGGTCACTCCCGTCCCATCAGCGGCGGTGGGTGCCCGCGGCCGGCGCTGCGACCCGGTCAGGAGGAGCGCTGGTGCGCGCGGAAGGCGCGGGTGGCCAGCCAGGTGAGCACCACCGCCAGGGCGGCGAGCAGGCCGACGTGGCCCCAGAGCGCGCCGAGGTCACGGTCGTCCGACAGGGCCTCGCGGCCGACGACGACGGCCCACTCGAACGGGTTGAACCGCGCCACGTCCCCGACCCACGCGGGCGACAGCCGCGTGTCCATGATCGCCGAGCTCACGAACATCAGCGGCAGGCCGACCAGCTGGGAGATCCCGATCAGCGCCTCCTGCGTGCCGGTGAGCAGCGCGACGGCGTTCGACATCGCCGACAGCGCGGACGTCAGCAGCACCACCCCCAGCAGCAGGAGCGCGATGCCGGCCGGCCCGCCGTCGAGCCGCGCGCCCGCGAGCCACGCGACCGCGAGCACGACGACCGTCTGGAGCACCGCGAGGACCGACTGGTAGGCGAGCGTCGAGACCACCAGCGCGCCGCGGCTCGTCGGGGAGGCGAGGAACCGGTCCATGACGCCCCGGCTCATGTCCTCGACGAACGCCGTGCCGGCCCAGGCGCTCCCGAAGAGCGTCATCATCATGACGACGCCCGGCGTCAGGAACTCCAGGTAGGACGGCGCCGCCGCCTCCCCGAAGCCCGGAAGCCGCACGACGTTCTCGAACAGCGCCCCGAACAGGAGCAGCCACATCATCGGCTGCACCAGGTTCATGAAGAGGTAGACGGGCATCCGAGCGAAGGCCCGCAGGTTCCGCCCGGTGAGCAGCGCGGTGTGCACGACGGCGGTCACGCGGCCACCTCCTCGTCCAGGGTGCGGCCGGTGTGGCGCAGGTAGACGTCGTCGAGGCTCGGGCGCGCGACGCTGGCGGCCGCGACCTGGATCCCGGCCTGGTCGAGCGCCGCGAGGACGTGCGGCAGGGCTGCGCCGCCGCGGTCGGCCCGCGCACGCACGGTCCGGCCCGACGACGTCACGTCGCGCAGGTCCGGCACCCGCTCGAGCGTGCGCAGCGCGGCCGCCACCGCCGACGGGTCGCCCGTCTCGCGGCCGACCTGCACGACGACGGCGTCGCCGCGCAGGTCGTCCTTCAGCTCGTCAGGCGTGCCGTGGGCGACGACGCGCCCGCGGTCGACGATGGCGAGCCGCCGCGCGAGCCGGTCGGCCTCCTCGAGGTAGTGCGTCGTGAGCAGCACGGTGGTGAGCTCCGCGCGCGTCACCGCCTCCAGCTCGGCCCACATCTGCGCACGTGCCTCGGGGTCCAGCCCCGTCGTCGGCTCGTCGAGGAAGAGGACGCGCGGCCGGTGCACCAGGCCCATGGCGACGTCGAGCTTGCGGGCCATGCCGCCCGAGTAGGTCTTCGCGAGCCGCGCGCCGGCGTCGACGAGGCCGAAGCGGTCGAGCAGCTCGTCGGCGCGCGCCCGCGCGTCGCGCCCCGACATCCCCTGCAGCCGCGCCGCGAGGACGAGGTTCTCGCGGCCGGTGTGCATGGGGTCGCTCACGGGTCGCTGCGCCACGAGCCCGATGGCGCGGCGCACCTTCTCGGGGTGGCGCAGCACGTCGACGCCCGCGACGACGGCGCGGCCGGCGTCGGGCCTGGTGAGCGTCGAGAGCACCTTGACGGTCGTCGACTTGCCCGCGCCGTTGGGGCCGAGCAGCCCGAAGACGGTGCCGGGCTCGGCCTCGAACGACAGGCCGTCGAGCGCGCGGACGGGCGGCGTCCGCCGTCCGGAGCGGTAGGTCTTGACCAGCGCGTCGGCGAGGAGCGCCGTCGTCGGGCCGGTGGTGTGCGGTGGTGCCATGGGTTCCTCCTGGGTGGTGAGCCGCCGGAGGAAGGCACGCGGATACGATGAGGTGGGGTCTCGGGTGCGTGCCTTCGCGGTCGGCTCGTGACTTCGGTGGCTCGGGTGTTGCCGCACCCGGGCCACCACTTCTTCTCCCCCGAGGGTCTCGGCGGAGAGCTCTGGTTCACGGTGCTGGGGGTGGGGCTCCCTCCGCCGTGAGATGGCCCTCGTAGTCCGCGAGCAGGTCGCCGACCTCCTCGCCGGCCGCCAGGCGCCGGTGCATCTCCGCCCACAGCGCCTGCCCCCCGACGGCGCCGCGCTCGAGCCGGTCGACGAGGTCCGCGACGAAGACGCGCTCCGCGCGCACCATCGCGAGCTCGTAGTTGTTCTCCACGAGGAAGACCTCGGGCAGCGGGTACCGGGCCGCCTCGGCGAGCTCGTCGATCCGCGCGTCGAGCAGCTCGAGCCGGCGGCGCAGCAGCGCGAGCGACTCCTCCGGCGTGAGCAGGCCGATGAGCGAGAGGCCCGCCTCGAAGTCCGGGTACTCCTTGGCGGGCACCTCGAGGATCCGGCGGAGCCAGCCCATCGCCTTGGCGCGGCCGGCGTCGGTGATCGCGTAGACGGTGCGCTCCGGGCGGGCGCCCTCGCGCTCGGCGCGCTGGGCCTCGATGAGCCCGTTCTTCTCCAGCGACGCGATGACGGAGTAGAGCGACCCCCAGTTGAGCCGGATGCTGTGCTCCTTGCCGCGGCCGCGCAGCACCTGGGTGATGCGGTAGGGGTGCATCGGCTCCTCGATCAGCGTGGCCAGCACGGCCAGCGCGAGCGGGTTGCTCGACGAGGAACGCGACATACTCACCTCCGTATACTCGGAATGGAGTATTACGCGTTCCAGGCCACGGAAGCAACCCCCGGCCTGCGCCCACTCCCCCCGCACCCCGCGAGGTCGAACGTTGCGACCGAGGTCGAGCGTCCGGACCCTCGATCTCGGCCACAACCTTCGACCTCGTCGCGGGGGCCGGGCGGCCGAGGGCGCGGGACGGGCCGGACGCGCGGTGAGAGGGGTCAGTCCGTGGGGGTGCCCAGGCGGGACTCCGCGGCCGTGTTCGCGCGGAGGTAGGTCACCGACGTCGCGCCGTACGTCACCGCCAGCGCGGCGAACACCGCGGCCGACCAGCCGGCGTCGGGCAGCACCACCGCCGCCAGCGCCGCGGCACCGACGAACGCCGCGTTGTAGAGCATGTCGTACAGGGAGAACGCGCGGCCGCGGTAGTCGTCGTCGGTGTCGCGCTGCACGATCGTGTCGACGGCGATCTTGGCGCCCTGCACCGAGAGCCCCAGCAGCACCGCGGACACCACGACGACGCCGTACGCGTGCGACACCGCGAGCAGCGCCTGGCTCACCACGCCGACGCCGAGGCACACGGCCACCCAGGTCGCGGGACGCATCCGCTCGTGCGCGATCGGTGTGAGCACGATGGCGAGCCCGTTCCCCGCGAACGAGACGCCCGCGAGCAGCGCGAACGTCGCCATGCCGGCGTCGGCGTCGGCCGGGTCGGACAGCAGGTTCCGCGACATCAGGATCAGCGCGATGAAGTTCACGCCGTACAGGAACCGGTGCACGCCCATGACACCCAGGCCCAGCGCGGGGGTGCGGCGGCGGACCAGCCAGCGGGCGCCGTCGACCAGGTCCGCCGCCGTGGCGGCGACGTCGCGCCACAGGCTGAGCGAGCGACGCTCCGGCCCGAGCTGGTCGCGGCCCAGCCGCAGCGCCAGTGCGCTGGCGCCCGCGAAGAACACCGCCGCCACCGCGAGCACGATGCCGTCCCGCACCGCGCCCTCCGGCGTCACCCGGGAGAGCAGGACGCCCAGGCCCGCGCCGACGACGGCGGACACCGCGCCGAGCGTCGGGGTGATGGTGTTGGCCATGAGCAGCTGCGGGCGGGGGACGACGTGGGGGAGGCCGGCCGACAGCGCCGCGAGCAGGAACCGGTTGACGCCGAGCGTCAGCAGCGCCAGCACGTAGACCGCAGGCGTGATGCCCACGGTCGCCATGAGCACGGCGAGCGTGAGGGTGAGCGGCACGCGCACCGCGTTGCCGAGGAGCAGCACCTGCCGGCGACGCCACCGGTCCAGGAGCGGTCCGGCGAAGGGCGCCACCGCCGTGAAGGGCAGCAGCAGGACCGCGAACGCCACGGCGACGTCGCCGGCCGTCGCCATGCGCTCGGGCTGGAAGAAGAACAGCGTGGCGAGCCCGGCCTGGAACATGCCGTCGCCGCACTGGGACACCAGGCGGACGGCGAAGAGCTTGCGGAAGTCGCGGTGGACGGCGACGGTCCGCAGGTCCGACAGGACGCTCATGCCTGGTCCCTGGCGGGCCGGTCGGTGCTCACCAGCGCAGGCTAGTCGCCCGGACGAGGGACGAAGCGCACCCACGGGATGTGGTGGGCGGCCGCGCGCAGGCTCTCGGGGCTGCCGTCGACCGGACCGGCGCCCATGTACCGGAAGAGCGCCCGCGCCGCCCGCGGGTGCCGCCCGGCGTACCGCGCGAGGGCGGGGGCGACGTCGTCGGCGTCGGGGAAGGTCGCGGTGACCGGGGTGCGGCGGCGCCCGACCTGGATCGTGGCCTCGGGGTGCGCGCGCAGGTTGCGGTACCACTGCGATCCCGGGCCCCATCCGGACGCGACCGTGACGTGCCCCTCCGCGCCGCGGTCCACGACCTCGAGCACGGTCCGTCTGGTGGCGCCCGACACGCGGCCCACGTGCTCGAGCAGCAGGAAGCGACCGCCGAGCAGCCACCCGAGGCGCCAGCGGTACAGGAGGAGCGGCGCGCGCAGGAGGGCGCGCATCGGGCCCCTCGGCGGTGCGGGTCGTCCGTCCCCCATGGTCCTCACCCCCGCGCCCGACCGTGCCGCAGATCCGGGGCACCCGCCACCGGGACGTCGCGGCCAGGACCTGCCGCTCCGCCGGGAACCCAGGGGCAGGATGGTCGTATGCCACGCGACGACGGCAGCAAGCACCGGCTTCTCGACCCCTGGCTCACCGACCGCGACGACGTCGCCGCTGCCCTCGGCAGCGACCTCACCACCGGCCTGTCTCCCGACGAGGCCGCCCGCCGACTGGCCGAGCACGGCCCGAACGAGCTGCGCGCCGACCCGCCCGTGCCGACGTGGCGCCGGCTGCTCGCGCAGCTGCGCGACCCGCTCGTCGTGCTGCTGCTCGTGGCCGTCGCGGTGTCCGTCGGGGCGTGGCTGGCCGAGGGCGCGGAGGGGGTGCCCGTCGACGCCGTCGTGATCGCGGTGATCGTCGTCGCCAACGCGGTGCTGGGCGTCGCGCAGGAGCGCAAGGCCGAGGACGCCGTCGCGGCGCTCGCCCGCATCAGCGCACCGACGGCGTCGGTGGTCCGGGGCGGCGAGCAGCGGCGCGTGCCCGCGCGCGAGGTGGTGCCGGGTGACCTGCTCGTGCTCGCGGAGGGCGACACCGTGCCCGCCGACGCGCGGCTGGTCCAGGTCTCCTCGCTCCAGGTCGCGGAGGCGGCGCTGACCGGCGAGAGCGAGGCGGTCGCGAAGCAGACGGCGCCCCTCGCCGGTCCGACGGCCCTCGGCGACCGCACGAACATGGCCTTCGGCGGGACGGCGGTGACCCGCGGGTCCGGCCGCGCCGTCGTGACCGCGACCGGCATGGCCGCGGAGACCGGCAAGATCGCGCAGCTCCTCGCCGAGACCGAGCAGGAGCCGACGCCGCTGCAGCGCGAGGTGTCCGGCGTCGGGCGGATGCTCGGGATCGCGGTGGTGGTCATCGCGATCGTCGTCGTGGTGACCGTGCTGCTGATCTCCGACCTGCAGACCGCCGCGGACTACGTGACCGTGCTGCTGCTGGGCGTCTCGCTCGCGGTCGCCGCGGTGCCCGAGGGGCTGCCGGCCGTGCTGTCGGTGGTGCTCGCCGTCGGGGTGCAGCGGATGGCCGGGCGCAACGCCATCGTGAAGCGGCTGGCCTCGGTGGAGACGCTCGGGTCGGCGTCGGTGATCTGCTCCGACAAGACGGGGACGCTCACCCAGAACGAGATGACGCTCGTGCGCGTGGTGACGGCGTCGGGGTCGGTGCGGCTGGAGGGGGCCGGGTACGCGCCCGTCGGCGCGGTGCTCGCCGACGACGGCACCGACCTTGCCGAGGGCGGTGCGCTGCGCGCGGAGGTCGCCGCGGTGCTCGCCGGCGGCAGCGCCGCGAACGACGCCGTCCTGCGCGCGGAGCCCGACGGGACCTGGGCGCTCGAGGGCGACCCGACCGACGGCGCCTTCCTCGTCGCCGAGCGCAAGCTCGACGGGCTGCG
>AXCX01000577.1 GCA_000767215.1 Actinotalea fermentans ATCC 43279 = JCM 9966 = DSM 3133 | reverse complement strand
CGCGCGCGGCCGACCTGGCGGAGGTGGCCGCCGCGGACGTCGTCCTCGTGGGCGTGCACCCGCCGGCCATGAGCCAGGCCATGGCCGACCTGGCGCCCGTGCTCGGCCCGGACACCGTCGTCGTGTCGCTCGCGCCGGTCGCGCGGATCGCGACGCTCGCGGCCGCGCTCGGGGACCGGCAGCTCGCGCGCGTGATCCCCAACGCCCCGTCGATCGTGGGCGCCGGCTTCAACCCGGTCGCCTTCGCGCCGACGGCCACGCCGGGGACCCGGGCGCTCGTGCTCGGCCTGCTCGCGCCGCTCGGCGAGGCGCCCGAGGTCGCCGACGAGGACCTCGAGGCCTACGCCGTCCTCACCGCCATGGGCCCGACGTACCTCTGGAAGCAGCTCTACGCGCTGCTCGACGTCGCGGACGGTGCCGGCCTGGCGCCCGACGCCGCCGCGCACGCCCTGGCGGCGATGGTCACCGGCGCGCTGCGCACGATGGCGGACGCAGGCCTCGCGGCCGACGCCGTGCAGGACCTCATCCCGGCCAAGCCGCTCGCGGAGCCCGTCGCCACGATGAGCGCCGCCTACGGCGAGGTCCTCCCCGCCCTGCACGCCAGGCTCAGCGGTCGGGTGGCCGCGTCGGCCTGACGTCGCGGCCGCGCCCGGCGCGGTGCGGGAAGGGGTGTCATGGACGCCGGGACGCTGGTCGTCGTCGCGGTCGGGCTGCTGGCCCTGGCCGTCGCCTCCGGGATGCTCGGGCTCGGGGTCGCGTTCGCCGCGGTGCCGTTCCTGGGCTTCTTCC
>AXCX01000576.1 GCA_000767215.1 Actinotalea fermentans ATCC 43279 = JCM 9966 = DSM 3133 | reverse complement strand
GAGGTGCAGCCGCTGAGCCTGTTCCTCAACGGGGTGACGGCGATCTTCGCGGCGGTGGGCTTCGCGAAGAGCGGCCTCGTGGCGTGGCGGCCGGCGCTCCTGCTCACGGGGGTGACGGCCGTCGGCGCGCCGCTGGGGTCGTGGCTCGCGCAGGGCACGGGCCAGGCGTGGCTGTGGGGTCTGTACCTCGTCGCGGTGGGCTACCTGGCGGTGCGGATGTTCCGCGGCGGCGGCTCGGCGGGGGAGGGGCCGGGGCGGCCACGGCTGGGACTCGCCCTCGTCCTGGCGGTGCCGATCTCCGTGCTCGCCGGTCTCCTGGGCGTGGGGCCCGGCTTCCTCCTGATGCCGGTGCTCGTGCTGGCGGGCTACGAGCCCAAGCTGGCCGCGGGCATCAACGCCGTCGCCGTGACCATGCCCTCGTTCACCGCGCTCGTGCCGCACCTGCGCACCGCCGAGGTGGACCTGGGTGTGGCGGCGGTGCTCGTGGTCGTCGGGGCGGCGGGCTCGTTCCTCGGCGCGCGTCTGACCAGCCGTTTCGTCTCCGGGCCGACGCTCAAGCGGGTCTTCGGGGTGCTGATCGTGGTCATGACGGCGGTGAAGGTCGTGACGCTCGTGACGGCGTAGCGCGCTTGGGGGTCACGTCGTCGGGCAGGCCTGACCGACGGTGCTGCGCCGGCGCGCGAGCCCGGCCGCGGCCACCGCCAGCGCCACGAGGGCCGGGCCCAGCGTGTGGGGGGCGGAGGCGACGAGGGCGACGGCCGCCAGGACCGTCAGCGCGGGCATCGCGGCGCACGGGGCGCAGCCGAGGG
>AXCX01000575.1 GCA_000767215.1 Actinotalea fermentans ATCC 43279 = JCM 9966 = DSM 3133 | reverse complement strand
CGCCCGACGCCGTCGGCGCACGCGACGGCGCAGCGGCGGCGCCGCGGGCGCCGCGGGGTCGCCCCAGCCCAGCGAGGGCTGAGGTCCCGGTCCACGACGACGTCGAAGGGCGCCCGTCCGGCTCACTCCCGGACGGGCGCCCTTCGTCGTCCGCCGAGGCGTGCCGCCCACCACCGTCGGACGGCGGGAGGTCAGGCGGCCTTGATGAAGGCCTCGACGGCGTCGGCGACGAGCTGCACCGCGATGGCGGCCAGCAGCAGACCCGCGATCCGCGTGACGAGCGTGGTGCCGCTCTCCTTGAGCACGCGGTGGATGGCGCCCGCGAAGCGCATGGACGCCCAGAGGGTGATGTGCACCGCCACGATGCCGAGGGCGATCGCCACCCAGTCCGCGCGGCCGTCGGCGTGCGTGACGAACACCATGGTCGCGACGATGGCGCCCGGACCCGCCAGCAGCGGCGTCCCGAGCGGCACCAGGGCCACGTTCACGTTGCCGTTCTCCGACGGCGCCGGGTCCTCCATCTTGCCGGTGAGGAGCTCCATCGCGACCAGCAGCAGCAGCAGGCCGCCCGACGCCTGGAGCGCCGGCAGCGAGATGTTCATGTAGTCGAGCACCTGCTGCCCGAACAGCGCGAACACGACGATGACGCCGAACGCGACGAGGATCGCCTGCCGCGCGGCGCGCTTGCGCTGGCGGGACGTCATCGTGCCGGTCAGGGCGAGGAAGACGGGCACGGTGCCCGGCGGGTCCATGATCACGAAGAGCGTGACGAAGACCTCGAGGAAGAGCTGGACGTCGAGCACGGCGTTCATGGTCCCACGAGCGGGAGGCGGCCCTGCGCCACGACGGCGGCCAGCACCTCCGGCGACGTCGTGTGCTCGCCCAGGCGGTTCGGCTTCCCGGCACCGTGGTAGTCGCTGGCGCCCGTGACGAGCAGCCCGAGCTCCACCGCGAGCGCCGACAGCCGCTCGCGCTGGGCAGGCGTGTGGTCGCGGTGGTCCACCTCGAGACCGGCGAGACCTGCGTGCGCCGCGGCACGGATCGTGTCGTCCGAGATCACGCGCCCGCGCGCGGCCGCCCCGGGGTGCGCGAGCACCGGCACGCCACCCGCCGCGCGCACCATCCGGACCGCCGGCAGCAGGGCCGTGGCGTAGTAGGGCACGTAGTACGGGGACCCCGTGGCGAGCATCGAGGCGAATGCCGCGCCCCGGTCCGTGACCAGTCCGACGGCGACCAGCGCGTCCGCGATGTGCGGCCGCCCGACCGTCGTGCCGGGCTGCGTCTGCGCGAGCACGTCGTCCCAGGTCAGAGGGTGGTCGGCGGCGATCCGGTCGACCATCTCCCGCGCCCGCTCGACGCGGGACCGGCGGATGCGCTCCCCCTCGGCCAGGAGTGCGGCGTCGTCGGGGTCGTGCAGGTAGGCGAGCAGGTGCACGCTCGCGTGGTCCGCCCGGCAGGAGAGCTCCGCGCCGCGTACCAGCGCGACGCCGTGCCGGACGGCCGCGGCCTCGGCCTCCGCCCAGCCGCGCGTCGTGTCGTGGTCGGTGAGGGCGACGACGTCGAGCCCGGCGCGCGCCGCGGCGGCGACGACGTCGGCGGGCC
>AXCX01000574.1 GCA_000767215.1 Actinotalea fermentans ATCC 43279 = JCM 9966 = DSM 3133 | reverse complement strand
CGGCCCCGCGACGGGCCCGACCCGCCGCGAGCTGGACGCGTTCCTCGACCCCGGCTGCGGCGCCCGCCTCCCGGCCCACCGCGCCTGACGGCCGGCCGGGCACCGGCGTCGCTCAGAGCGCGTACTCCACGACCAGCGGCGCGTGGTCGCTCCACCGCGCGTCGTACGACGGCGCACGGTCCACCTCTGCGCGCACCGCCGCCGGGGCGAGGGCGGGCGAGGCGATCTGGTAGTCGATGCGCCACCCGGCGTCGTTGTCGAAGGCCTTCCCGCGCCACGACCACCAGGTGTACGGACCCGGGCCGTCGCCCCCGAGCCGCCGGCCCAGGTCCACCCAGCCGAGCTCGTCGAACCACGTGTCCAGGTAGGCGCGCTCGGCCGGCAGGCACCCGGCGGCCTTGAGGTTGCCCTTCCAGTTCTTCAGGTCGACGCTGCGGTGGGCGATGTTCACGTCCCCGGCGACGACGGCGCGGTGCCCGTCCGCGCCGAGCTCGCGCATCCGCGCGGTGACCAGCTCGAGGAAGGCGTACTTCTCCGCCATCGACGGGGTGTCGAGCGTGCCGCTGTGCACGTACGTCGAGACCACGGTGAGCGCGCCGCCGTCGGCCAGCTCCAGGTCCGCCTCCACCCAGCGGCCGGTGTTCGTCGGCACGCCGTCGGGCCCGAGGCCGACGCGCACCGCGCTGAGCGGCAGCCGGGACGCGACGGCGACGCCCGCCCGCCCCTTGGCCTCCGCCTCCGCGTGCGCGAGGTGCCACACCGCGGGGTCCAGGTGGTCGCGCAGGTGCTCCTCCCCCGCCCGGGTCTCCTGGAGCAGCAGCACGTCGGGCTGCCGGGCGTCGAGCCATGCCCCCATCCCCCGACGGAAGGCGGCCCGGATCCCGTTGACGTTGGCGGTGGCGATCAGCACCCGGAGATTCTCCCCGACCGCGGGACCTCGATCGTTCAGCGCGAGACGCGCTTGGCGTCGTACATCGCGGCGTCGGCCTCGCGGAGCAGCACCTCGGGGTCGGTGCCCGTGGCCGCGGTCGCGCACCCCACGCTGGCGCTCAGCGGCACGACGACGTCGCCCGCCCGCCGCAGCGGCGCGCGGACCGCGGCGGCCACCCGCTGCGCGACGATGGCGGCGGCCTTCGCGTCCGCGCCCGGCAGCAGGACGGCGAACTCGTCACCGCCGAGCCGACCGCACGTGTCGCCCGGTCGCGACGCCCGCCGCAGGCGCGTGGCGACCTCGCGGAGCACCTGGTCGCCGGCCTGGTGACCGAGGCGGTCGTTGATCTCCTTGAACGCGTCCATGTCGACGAACAGCACGCTCACGTGCGCG
>AXCX01000573.1 GCA_000767215.1 Actinotalea fermentans ATCC 43279 = JCM 9966 = DSM 3133 | reverse complement strand
CCCCCCCGAGGGCGGTGGTGAAGGCCGACCGGTTGGCCAGGCCCGTGAGGGCGTCGGTGGTGGCGCGCTCGGTCAGGGCGTCGTGCGCCTCCGCGACGGCGTAGGCCAGGGCCATGTGGTTGGCGAGGTTCCGCAGGGCACGGATCAACGACGACGGCACCGCGCCGGGAGCGCCGACGAGGAGCCAGCTGCGCGCGCCGAGCCGGGGCACCACGGGCAGCGACAGGGCGACCCAGACGCACCGGGCGCCCGCCGCCGCGTCGAGCAGCCGCGCGTCGGCGACCGGGC
>AXCX01000572.1 GCA_000767215.1 Actinotalea fermentans ATCC 43279 = JCM 9966 = DSM 3133 | reverse complement strand
TGGCCGCGCTCGCGGCGCGCTCGAGGACGGCGACCCGGGTCGTCCCGGCGAGCTCGGCGGCGTCGGGGACGGAGGGCCAGAGGCGGAGCGCCGTCTCGAGGTGCCGGTGCTCCTCGGCGGGCGCGACGACGCCGGCGGCCTCGTCCGCGGCGCGAAGCGAGGCGCTGAGCGCCGTCGGGAGGTCCTGGCAGCGCCGGGCGTGGTGGGCCAGGCGGGCCGACGACGCGAGGGACGGCGTCGCGAGGATCGCGTCCCGGAATGCCCGGTGGAGCGTCACCTGCTCACCGGGGAGCAGCTCGGCGTAGACCGCCTCCGCGAGCAGCGCGTGCCGGAAGGCGATGCGGCCGTCCTCCCAGCCGAGGACGTTCGCGGCCATCGCCTCGCGCAGCAGGTGCTCGAACTCGGCCGGGCAGTGCTCCTCCGCGACGGCGCGCAGCAGCGGCTCGCTCACCGTCCGCCCCGCCACCGAGGCCACGCGGGCCAGGCTCTGGACGTCGGCCGGCAGCCGCTCGAGCCGGGACCGCAGCACGTCGCCGAGCGACCAGGGCAGCGTCGCGGACGTCGGCCCGGCCGCGATGAGCTCCTCGGCGAAGTACGCGTTGCCCTCCGAGCGCTCCAGCACGGTCGCCAGCTCGGCGTCGGTCAGCGGGCTGCCGTGCACGACCGTGGCGAACTGGCGCAGCTCGGCGGGGGTGAAGGGCGCCAGGTCGAGCCGTTCGACGCGCGGGTGGCGCCACATCTCCGACAGGAACGGGCGCAGGGGGTGGGTGCGGTGCAGGTCGTCGGTCCGGTAGCTGCCGACGACGAGCAGCCGCTCGTCGCGCAGCCGGGCGACGAGGTAGCGCAGGACGTCGCGCGTCGACGGGTCGGCCCAGTGCAGGTCCTCCAGCACCAGGAGCAGCGGGCCGGTCGCCTCCGCGACCGCCGTCAGCACCGCGGCGATCCCGTCGAAGAGCTGCAGCCGGCTCGACTGGTCCTCGATCGGCGCGGGGGCGGCCCCCCCGAGCGCCGGCAGGAGGCGGACGAGGGCCGGCCGCGTGCGGGCGACCTCCTCGACCGCCTCCCGCGTCGCGGGGTGCGTGTGCAGCTGGCCGAGCGCGACGGCGAACGGCAGGTACGGCAGCCCGACGTCGCCCAGGTCGACGCACGCGCCCGTGACCGTCGTGGCGCCCCGCTCGGCGGCGATCTCGCCGACGTGCGCGAGCAGGCGCGTCTTGCCCACGCCGGCGTCCGCGCCGAGCAGGACGAGCGACGGGTCGCCGTCGTCCGCGCGCGCGAGGGCGGCGGCGAGGCGCCCGACCTCGGCCTCGCGGGCGACGAAGGGTCCGGTCGACATGCCC
>AXCX01000571.1 GCA_000767215.1 Actinotalea fermentans ATCC 43279 = JCM 9966 = DSM 3133 | reverse complement strand
CGCGCCGCGGCGGACCCGCCGGGCGCCGGGCCGCGCCGTCGGCGCCGCGAGCGGGACGGCGCTGACCTCCCCCATGCAGGGCACCATCGTCAAGGTCGCGGTCGCGGAGGGCGACGTCGTCGCCGAGGGCGACCTCGTCGTCGTGCTCGAGGCGATGAAGATGGAGCAGCCCCTCGTGGCGCACCGCCCGGGCCGGATCGCCGCCCTGGTGGCCGACGTCGGCGCGAGCGTCGGCGCCGGGACCCCGATCTGCGAGATCGTCGACACCGAGCCCGCGGCGTGACGGCGCCCCGGGGCACCGGGGACGCCTGGGTGGAGTGCGCCTGCGGGCGCCGCCACTGGGGACGCTTCGGCGCCGCGGGCCTGCTCCTGGCGCGCCGGACGGCGCAGGGCGTGCAGGTGCTGCTGCAGCACCGCGCGCTCTGGAGCGACCAGGGCGGCACCTGGGGGCTGCCGGGCGGGGCCCTGGCCGAGGGCGAGGCACCGGTGCACGGCGCCTTGCGGGAGGCGGCCGAGGAGGCGGGCGTCGACCCCGCGCACGTCGCGGTCCGCGACACGTACGTGCTGGACCACGGCGCCTGGGCCTACACGACGGCGATCGGCTGGGTGACCGGGCCGCAGGACGTGCGGCCGACCGACGACGAGAGCCTCGAGATCGTGTGGGTCGACGTCGACGACGTCGCGAACCGTCCCCTGCTCGTGGCGTTCGGTGCCGCGTGGCCGGAGCTGCGCCGACGGATCCTGGCGCAGGCGGAGGATGCGCTACAGTCCTCGGGTTAGGTAAGCCTTACCTATTCGGGGGTCTCATGCTCGCCAACGTCCTCATCGGTCTCCGCGAGGGCATGGAGGCGGCGCTCGTCGTCAGCATCCTGGTCGCCTACCTCGTGCGGACGGGGCGCACCGCGCACCTGCGCCACGTGTGGACCGGCGTCGGCGCCGCCGTCGCGCTGTCCGCGGCCGTCGGCGCCGTCCTCACCTTCGGCCCCACCCGCCTGGGAGAGCGCGCCGAGGAGACCCTGGCGGGCGTCCTGTCCGTGCTC
>AXCX01000570.1 GCA_000767215.1 Actinotalea fermentans ATCC 43279 = JCM 9966 = DSM 3133 | reverse complement strand
TGTTCTGGATGGCGCGCACGGCACGGCACCTCAAGCGCGGCCTCGAGGCGCGGCTGGACGGCGCCGTCGCGAACGGCGGCTGGGCCGTCCCCGTCCTCTCCTTCCTCGCAGTGGCCCGCGAGGGCGTCGAGACCGCCCTGTTCCTGTGGGCGGGCGCGGGCGCGACGGCGGGCACCTCCCCCGCGCTCGGCGCCGGCCTGGGCATCGCCGCCGCGGTGGTGCTCGGCTGGGCGGTGTACCGCGGGGCCGTCCGGCTCGACCTGCGGGCATTCTTCACCTGGACCGGGTTCTCGCTCGTCGTCATCGCCGCCGGCGTCCTCGCCTACGGCGTCCACGAGCTCCAGGAGGTCGGCCTCGTGCCCTGGGGCACCGCGACGGCGTACGACGTGTCGGGCGCCGTCCCGCCGGACGGGACGCTCGGGGTGGTGCTGCGCGGGCTCGTCAGCTACTCGGCGGCGCCGAGCTGGACCATGGTCGCGGTCTGGTGGGTCTACCTGGGCGTGGTCGCCACGGCGTACGCCCGGGCGGTCCGGCACCGCGCACCGGCCCCGGCAGCCACCGCTGCGTCGTCGGGCACCGCAGCGCCGTCGGG
>AXCX01000058.1 GCA_000767215.1 Actinotalea fermentans ATCC 43279 = JCM 9966 = DSM 3133 | reverse complement strand
CGCGCGCTCGCGGCGGGTGGCGGCGGTGCCGTTCACGTCCGAGCGCAAGCTGATGTCGAGCATCGAGGCGCCCGTCGAGCCGGTGGTCGACGTCGAGGGCGCCGTCGGGGTCACCGTGGTGACCAAGGGCGCGCCCGACGTCCTGCTCGGGCGCTGCACCCAGGTGCTCGTGGGCGACGACGCGGTCCCCCTGGACGACGCGCGGCGCGCCGCCGTCCTCGCGGCCGTCGAGGAGATGTCCGGGCAGGCGCTGCGCACGCTCGGCGTCGCGGTCCGGGTCACCGAGCTCGCGCCCGACGCCGTCGTCGACCTCGACGGAGACGTGCTCGAGGCGGAGCTCGAGCAGGAGCTGGTGTGGTGCGGCGTCGTCGGGATCATCGACCCGCCGCGGCCGGAGGCGCGCGACGCCGTCGCGGCCGCCAGGCGGGCCGGCATCCGGGTGATCATGATCACCGGCGACCACCCGCGCACGGCGCTGCGCATCGCGACCGACCTCGGCATCGTGCCCGACGGCGCCCGGGCCGCGACCGGGCTCGAGCTCGACGCGCTCGACGACGACGGCTGGCGCGAGGTCGTGCGGACCACGTCGGTGTTCGCGCGGGTGTCGCCGGAGCACAAGCTGCGGATCGTCGACGCGCTCCAGGCGGACGGCCTGGTCGTCGCGATGACCGGCGACGGCGTCAACGACGCCCCGGCGCTGAAGTCCGCCGACATCGGCGTCGCCATGGGCGTCACCGGGACCGAGGTGACCCGGCAGGCCGGCGCGATGATCCTGGCCGACGACAACTTCGCCACGATCGTGGCCGCCGTGCGCGAGGGCCGCGGCATCTTCGCGAACATCAAGAAGTTCCTGCGGTACCTGCTCAGCTCGAACATGGGCGAGGTGCTCACGGTCTTCCTGGGCGTGGTCCTCGCGGGGGTGCTCGGGCTGGCCGGGCACGGCGAGGTGGTCGTGGTGCCGCTGCTCGCCACCCAGATCCTGTGGATCAACCTGCTCACGGACACCGGGCCGGCGCTCGCGATGGGCGTGGACCCGCAGACCGAGGACGTCATGGCGCGGCCGCCGCGGCGGCTGACCGAGCGCGTCATCGACGCGCGGATGTGGGGCGACGTCCTGTGGATCGGCGCCGTCATGGCGGTGGTGTCGCTGCTCGCCATCGACATCCACCTGCCGGGCGGCCTCGTCGAGGGCGACGACGGCGTGGACCTCGCCCGGACCGCCGCGTTCACCGTGCTCGTCCTGGCGCAGCTGTTCAACGCGTTCAACGCGCGCTCGGGCGAGCACTCGGCGCTGACGCGCACGCACAACCGCTGGCTGTGGGGGGCGGTGGCGCTCGCGGCCGGGCTGCAGGTCGCCGTCGTGCACGTGCCGTTCCTCCAGCACGCGTTCGGCACCGTGGCCCTGTCGGCCGACCAGTGGCTGGTGTGCCTGGTGCTCGCGAGCGCCGTGCTCTGGCTGGAGGAGCTGCGCAAGGTGGTGCTCCGCCGTCGGGACGCGGCGCGCGGCTGACCCCAACCTCAAGATCACCCACCTCCGTTCTTGTGTCGACGGAAGGGTGTGGGCATGAGCCAGTGGGAACCATTGCTCGAGAACGTGGTCGCGCACAGATACCCGCGACTGGTGGCGTACGCGATGCTGCTGACCGGCACGCGGGTCGACGCGGAGGACCTCGTCCAGGACGCGCTCGTCGCGACGTTCTCGGGCCGGGCCCGGTTCGCGACCGAGGGCCAGGCCGAGGCGTACGTGCGCCGGGCCGTCGCGTCGAGGTTCGTCGACGCGGGGCGGCGGCGCAGCAGCGAGCGCAAGGCGCTCGCCCGGCAGATCGGCCTGGCGGCGGCGACGGCCGTCGAGCCGCCGAGCGTCGGGCTGGCGCCGGAGGTCGAGGCGGCGCTCGCGCTGCTGAGCCCGCGGGAGCGCGCGTGCGTCGTGCTTCGGCACATGGAGGACCTGTCCACGCGTGAGACGGCGCAGCTGCTGCGGCTGTCGGAGGGCGCCGTGAAGCGCTACCTGTCCGACGGCGTCGCCGCGCTCACCGCTGCGCTGGACGCGGAGGTGGCCGAGCAGCTGCCCGTGACGCCGGCCGTCGCCGCCGGCCCGATCCCCCGACGAACGTCGACCCGGAAGGAGGTGCGTCATGACGCGTGACCTCGGTGACCTGATGTGGGGCGCGGTGGGTGAGCGCTCGCAGTCCTTGGACGGCCTGACCCCCGACGCCGGTGACCTGGCCCGCCTGCGCTCGCGGGTGCGCCGCGGCCGGACGGCCCGCCACGTGCGCGAGGGGGCCGTGGCCGTCCCGGTCGTGGCCGCCCTGGTCGCCGTGGGCTGGTTCGGCCTCGACAGGATGAACCAGCCCGACCCGCCGCCGGCGACCCAGGAGCCGGTCGTCCCGACGCCGGACGACGACGGCACCGACGACGTCGTGCTCGGGGAGCCGATCGACGAGCCCGGGCTGCCGACCTACTACGAGCTGCCCGACGGCCTGCTCGAGCAGACGGGCCCGGGCTGGCTCGTGACGGTGCACCGGCCGTCGCGCCACGACGCGGACGCCGGGATCGACGCCGAGTTCGACGTGCTGGTCAACGCGATGTTCCTGGTCGCGCCGGACGGCACGCACTTCCTGGTCGGCAAGTTCGACGCCGACGCCAACGTGTACCCGGTCGCGTGGCGGGCGGGCAGCCCGACGGTCGACGTCGTCGTCGACACCCTGACTGCCGGGTACCTGGAGCAGCGGCCGGACCAGGACCTCATGGCCGCGACCTACGACCTGCGCACCCGGGCGTTCACCGAGCGTGAGGGCGACGCGATCTGGCCGCCCGACACCTCGCTGGACGTGCCGCGCAGCCCGTCCGGCCGTGGGATCAGCATCGAGTACGCGGACACGTTCACTCTCTCGGCGGCGGACGGCGGGGCGAGTGCGCAGCTGGGGTATGCCGTGCCCGGCAAGGTGTGCTCGCCGGTGGGCTGGCTGGGCGAGCAGTCGTTCCTCGCGCTGTGCCTCGACGCGTCGATGCTCACCGACGGCGGCCTCGACGTCGGCGGGACCGAGTGGGACTACCACCCGGTCCTGGTGCAGGTGGACCTGGACGGTGCCCGGGTGCTGTCGGTCGCGGAGGTCCGGACCCTCGCCGAGGGGGACCCGCTGCCGAGCGCCGGCGAGGGCATCGCGGTCCGCGACGGCGTCGTGGCGTTCAGCTCCGAGACCGGTGGCCCCTACGGCTGCTGGACCGGTGTGGACCTGTGGACCCCCGACGGGTTCCAGGCGCTGCAGCGGCCGGAGGCCGGGGAGAACTCCTTCGACGTGCGCGTGGTGGACGGAGTCGCGTACGTCCAGGCCTCCCCGGGCTGCACCGGCGAGGGCGGGGCGGCCACGCTCACCGCGCACGAGCTCACCACGGGCGGGTCCCGGCTCCTCGAGCCCGCACCGGCCGACTGGCGTCCGGGCGAGCCCGGCACGGTCTGGGACGGCCTGATCGCCTGGACGGTCGCCGAGTAGCAGGGATGGCCGCTCCGCTCGGAGACCTCCGCTCGCCTGGCGGGTGGAGGTCTCCGAGCGGAGAGACTCGCTCACCTGGCCACCACGCAGGTGCGGCCGCAGGGACGCGGGTTCCCCGACCATCCGCGGGCCGCGAGCGCTGCCGCCACCTGCGTCGCCGTCGAACAGGGTGTGACCGTGACGTGCCGCCAGCGGTACCGCAGCGTGAGGTCCCCGCGTGCCAGGAGGACGGCGTTGTCGCGCCATGTGTCGGCGTCGGTGCGTGCGCCGGGATGGCCGAGCCAGCCGTCGAGCTCGACGCGCACGCCGAGCCCTTCGTAGACGCAGTCGGCGCGGATCCAGAGACCGCCGACGACGTCGCGGCGCTGGAGCACAGCGCACGGGAGACCGTGCCGCCGTTCGACGTCGCCGTGATAGCGCCGCTCCAGCGGTGACTCGATTCCGGCGGCCACCTCGGCGACGAGCTCGAGCAGGAGCCCGCGCCTGGGGAACGGACCTCGCCGGGACGCGGCTCCTGCGACGGCACCCGGAGGGACGCCGGCGCGGGCGGCCGCGCAGAGCCAGCCCACCGCGTCGTCGACGTCGCGCGCAGCCGCCACGAGGTCCAGGACGGTGTCTGCGCCCAGCGTGCGTGGTGGCCGTCCCCCGACTGCCGGCATGGTCGTGCGCCGGTGGAGGACGATGCCGTCGGTCGGCGTCACACGGCGCGACTCCGGGACGGTCACGTCGACGACGCGCGGCGGTCTCGCGGTGAACCCGAGCAGCCGAGCCGCTGAACGGTGGCTCAGCGCCGCCCCCTCGCCCGCGTACGCGAGGGCGGCCGAGGCGCTCGTGATCCACGGCACCGGCCCGGAGAACGTGGCGAAGACGCCGCGGTGCAGGCGCTGCCAGTCCCCGGCCTCGACGCGTCGGGTGATCCACGAGTCGTCTGCACCCGCTGCACGGAGCTGTGCGCGGGTCAGGACGCCGTCGTGCGGCGTCGCGAGGGCGGTGACGAGGTCGCGGGAGAGGCGCACACGCCGAGCGTCGGGGCTGACGTCTGCCTCGCCGCCACCGGCCCGCCCGCCCGGTGGACGACCCACGACGACGGCTCCCTGTGCACCCCCGGGCGCGCGGCGGGCGCGCGACCGTCGCGCCGGAGACTTCCGTTCGCATACCGGTCGGAGCCTTCCGTCCGGAGCCTTCCGCCCGCCGGGGTCGGGGGCAGCGCCGCGGGGGGCGGCCCTCGGTGGGGCGTGCCCGTGGGCGTGAGAAAGGCCCGGGTCCCTCCCGGAGGAGGGACCCGGGCCCCGGGTCGAGCACGCTCAGCGTGTGGAGCGAGTCACCCGCCGAGCGTCAGCCCGGCGCCGCGCCGTGTCCGACGACAGCGTCAGCGCTCCACCTCGCCGCGGATGAACTTCTCGAGCCGCTCGCGGCCCTCGGTGTCCTCCATCTGGATCGGCGGGGACTTCATGAAGTACGTGGCAGCGGCGTGGATGGGGCCACCGATGCCGCGGTCCTTGGCGATCTTCGCCGCGCGGAGCGCGTCGATGATGATGCCGGCCGAGTTCGGGGAGTCCCAGACCTCGAGCTTGTACTCCAGGTTCAGGGGCACCTCGCCGAACGCGCGGCCCTCGAGGCGCACGTACGCCCACTTACGGTCGTCGAGCCACGCGACGTAGTCCGACGGGCCGATGTGGACGTTGCGGTCCTCCTTCTTGCCGGCCAGCGGGCCGTCGTGGAGGTTCGAGGTCACGGCCTGGGTCTTCGAGACCTTCTTGGACTCCAGGCGCTCGCGCTCGAGCATGTTCTTGAAGTCCATGTTGCCGCCGACGTTCAGCTGGTACGTGCGGTCGAGGATGACGCCGCGGTCCTCGAAGAGGCGGGCGAGCACGCGGTGCGTGATCGTCGCGCCGACCTGGGACTTGATGTCGTCGCCGACGATCGGGACGCCGGCCTCCTCGAACTTCGCGGCCCACTCGGGGTCGGAGGCGATGAAGACGGGCAGCGCGTTGACGAAGGCGACCTTGGCGTCGATCGCGCACTGCGCGTAGAACTTGTCGGCCTCCTCGGAGCCCACCGGCAGGTAGGAGATGAGGACGTCGACCTTGTTGTCCTTCAGGACCTGCACGACGTCGACGGGCTCGGCGTCGGACTCCTCGATGGTCTGCGAGTAGTACTTGCCCATGCCGTCGAGCGTGTGGCCACGCTGCACGGTGACGCCGAGCGGCGGCACGTCGGCGATCTTGATCGTGTTGTTCTCGCTGGCGGCGATCGCCTCGGAGAGGTCGAAGCCGACCTTCTTGGCGTCGACGTCGAACGCAGCGACGAACTCGATGTCCTTGACGTGGTACGGGCCGAACTGCACGTGCATGAGGCCCGGGACCTTGCTCTGCGGGTCGGCGTCCGCGTAGTAGTGGACGCCCTGCACCAGCGATGCTGCGCAGTTGCCCACGCCCACGATGGCGACGCGGATGGAACTCATCTCGCTCCTTCAGATCTCTCAGCGCTGCGACGCGGGTGCGCCGTCAGCGGTGTCGGGGCCGGTCGAGCGACCGAGCCCCTTCTCGTCGGCACGACGCCAGGCGCCGCGCTCGTTGTCGATCAGCCCGTCGAGCCACTTGACCTCGCGCTCCACCTGCTCCAGGCCGTGCCGCTGCAGCTCGAGCGTGTAGGCGTCCATGCGCTCCCGCGTGCGGGTCGCCGACTGCCTCACCTGCTCCAGCCGCTCGGTCAGCCGCGTCCGCCTGCCCTCCAGGATCCGCAGCCGAGTCTCGGCGTCGGTCTGGGCGAACAGCGCGAACCGCACCCCGAAGTGCTCGTCCTCCCACGACGACGGGCCCGCCGTCGCCAGCATCTCCCCGAGGTGCTCCTTGCCCTCGGCGGTGAGCTGGTAGACGATCCGCGCCCGCTTGCCCGACAGGGCGTGCGGCGGCGGCGTCTGCGGTCCGTCCGCCCCCACGATGAGGTGACGGTCGGCTAGGGTCTTCAGCGCTGGGTACAGCGAGCCGTACGAGAGTGCGCGGAAGGACCCCAGCAGCAGGTTGAGTCGCTTGCGCAGCTCGTACCCGTGCATGGGCGTCTCGGCGAGAAGGCCGAGGATCGCCAGCTCGAGCACGTCGGAACGACTGCGCACGCTGCCTCCGGGTTGGTGTCGGGTCGGTCGGTACGGGCTGTCGGACAGTCAAGTATCGGAACGACCCAACGGACTGATGTATCAGTTCGATACATCAGGGGATGCTAGACGTGTGCCGCCCTGCACGCAAACACCCGGTGAACTGCGTTCCCCGCGCCCCGCGCCGGCGGGCGAACTCCTACAAGGTCTTCACCGGGCCTCACGGAACCCGACGCGCCTCGCACAGGGCCGGTCCGTACCCTGATCACTGGGCCGGCCACCCTGCCGGCGCGCACCCGGCTGACGGAAGGCACTCGTGACACCGAGCGACCCGACTCGCGGGACCGGTCACCCCGGCCCCCAGCGACGCAGCGTCATGGGCGGCGGGGCGACCCCGCCGTCGTACTCCCCCACCGGCGCCTCGCGCGCCTCCTCCGGCGCGGCCGGCGGACGACGCGCGGCCGGCTCCGCCGGGGGCGG
>AXCX01000569.1 GCA_000767215.1 Actinotalea fermentans ATCC 43279 = JCM 9966 = DSM 3133 | reverse complement strand
CCGCGCCGGGATGGGCGTCGCCGGCCGGCCCGTAGCGGGTGCCGCCGTCGGTCAGCCGCGGCCACGGGTCGCGCCAGGTCACCGGCTCGCCGTCGGCACCCTCCGCGTCGACGGGCTCGCCGAGGACCGCCCACGCGGGCGTCGCGTCGGCGACCTCCACCCGGAGCATGAAGCGCATCGAGTCCAGCCACGCCGCCAGGGGCGCGGCCGCCGCGGCCTCGGTGATCAGCCAGGTGCGCTCGCCGTCGTCGACCACCGCGAGGGCGTGCTCCACGTGCCCGTGCGGGCTGAGCACGAGCGTCTCGGTGGAGACCCGCGGCGGGAGCAGCGCGAGGTGCTGGGAGGTGATGTTGTGCAGCCAGCCGAGCCGGTCCGGGCCGGTCACGGTGACCACGCCGAGGTGCGAGAGGTCCACCACGGCCGCGCCGCGCTCGAGCGCGCGCTGCTCGCCCGTCGGGTCCCCGTAGTGCCACGCGACGCCGGCGTCGGGCCCCGTGGTGGCCGCGACCGCTCCCTGACGCCCGAGCAACGGGCTCCGGTACGCGGGACCGGTCACCGCGGGCCCGGTCACCGTGGGCTCCGGACCAGCCGGGCCGACGCGTAGGACTGCAGCGGCTCGCCGAACGCAGCGATGTCCCAGGCCCACAGCAGGGCGCCGTCCACGAGCCCGTACAGGCGGGTCGCGGCGTTCACCTCGGCCGCGTCCGGGGTGCGGGCGATCAGGTCGCTCGCCAGGTCGATCCGGCCGTTGCCCACGATGCCCGCGTAGAGCGTGAGGTGGCCGGCGGGGTCGATCAGCAGCAGCTCGACGGGCTCCTTGCCGTCGGGGGTGTCCGCGGGACGCAGGGGCGGGATCCGCCAGTAGCCGGACTCCGTGGACCACACCTGGCCGCGCGGCTCGTCGTCCTGCGCGCCCTCGGCACCCTCGGCGCCCTCGGCGCCCTCGGCGGCGAGCCAGAGGGTCGCGGACCAGCGCAGGTAGGGGCCGCCGTCGTGGTCGACGACGACCTCCTGGTGCACCCGGGCCTCGGGGATCGTCGGGTAGCTGACGACGCCGTCGCCCTCCCAGCGTCCGACGAGCCAGGCGAGCGGGTAGACCTCAGGGGCCAGACCTGCCGGGATCGCGAACGCCACGGTCAGCGCTGGCCCTTGTAGAGCTTGTAGAAGCTGTACGCGGCGAACCAGCCGATGGTGAGCGTGGCCAGCACGAGCAGGCCGATGAAGAACACCTCGAGCGCGAGCATGCGCCGATCCTACGGTGCGGGCCGGGAGAGACCACCCCGCCACCCGCATCGGCGCCGGCCGCAGGCGACCAGCCGGCCTCACGTGACCAGCGGGCCTCACGCGACCAGCACGCCTCAGGTGACCAGCACGCGCCCGACGACGTAGACCAGGATCCCGCTCAGCGCGACGGGCAGCACCACCACGGTGAACGCGGCGAGCCGCCGCCGCAGGGCCGGCAGCCGGTCGAAGAGCGCGTGCAGCGCCGCGACCAGGACGCCCATCGCCAGGCCCAGCACCGGACCGACCGCGCGCGGGAAGTCCGCCATGAGGATCCCGACGGCCGCACCGGTCGCCACGCCCGCGCCCGTCGTGACGACGCCCCCGAGCCACGCACCGAGCGGGGCCGCCGACGTCGCC
>AXCX01000568.1 GCA_000767215.1 Actinotalea fermentans ATCC 43279 = JCM 9966 = DSM 3133 | reverse complement strand
CCCGCCCCCGCGCCCGGGCTCGCACGGACGAGGTCACGGCGCTCAAGGGCTCCACGCGGCTCGAGGCCAAGCGCCAGCGCCGCCGCGAGGGCCGCGACGCCGGTCGGCGCCGCGCCGTCATCACCGAGGCCGAGTTCCTCGCCCGGCGGGAGTCCGTCGAGCGCAGCATGGTGGTCCGCGAGCAGGCCGGGCGCGTGCAGATCGCGATCCTCGAGGACGGCGTCCTCGTCGAGCACTACGTCTCCCGCTCGAGCCAGAACACGCAGGGCCCGATGGCCGGCAACGTGTACCTCGGCCGGGTGCAGAACGTGCTGCCGAGCATGGAGGCCGCGTTCGTCGACATCGGCAAGGGGCGCAACGCCGTCCTGTACGCGGGCGAGGTCAACTGGGACGCGGCCGGCATGGAGGGGCAGCCGCGCCGCATCGAGCAGGCGCTGAAGTCCGGCGACTCGGTGCTGGTGCAGGTGACCAAGGAGCCGGTCGGGCACAAGGGCGCCCGCCTGACGTCCCAGATCACGCTCGCCGGCCGGTACCTGGTCTACGTCCCCGGCGGCGGGATGACCGGCATCTCCCGCAAGCTCCCCGAGAACGAGCGGGCGCGCCTGAAGAAGATCCTGCGCGAGATCGTGCCCGACGACGCGGGCGTGATCGTCCGGACGGCCGCCGAGGGTGCCTCCGACGAGGAGCTGCGCCTCGACGTCCAGCGCCTGCAGGACCAGTGGGCCGCCATCGAGAAGAAGTCGAAGACCGCGTCGGCGCCGGCCCTGCTGCAGGGCGAGCCCGACCTGGCGATCCGCGTGGTCCGGGACGTCTTCAACGACGACTTCGACACCCTCGTCGTGCAGGGCGAGGAGGCCTGGGACACGGTCTGGGAGTACGTCCAGGCCATGGCCCCCGACCTCGTGGGCAAGGTGAGCCGCTGGCAGGAGCCCGGCGACGTCTTCGCGGCGCACCGCGTGGACGAGCAGCTCGCCAAGGGCATGGACCGCAAGGTCTGGCTGCCGTCGGGTGGCTCGCTCGTCATCGACCGCACCGAGGCGATGACGGTCATCGACGTGAACACGGGCAAGTTCACCGGCTCGGGCGGCACGCTCGAGGAGACGGTGACCCGCAACAACCTCGAGGCCGCCGAGGAGATCGTGCGCCAGCTCCGGCTGCGCGACATCGGCGGGATCATCGTCATCGACTTCATCGACATGGTGCTCGAGTCGAACCGCGACCTGGTGCTGCGCCGTCTCGTCGAGTGCCTCGGCCGGGACCGCACGAAGCACCAGGTGGCGGAGGTCACGTCGCTCGGGCTCGTCCAGATGACCCGCAAGCGCGTGGGTCAGGGCCTGTTCGAGGCGTTCAGCGAGCCCTGCCCGCACTGCGGTGGCCGTGGGTACCTCGTCCACAACGAGCCGGTCACGCGGACCGGTGGCGAGGCGCCGTCGGCACCCGAGGCGGCCCCCGAGCCGAAGAAGTCGCGCCGCAAGCGCGCCACGGCGGCGACGGCGAGCCCGGCGGCGCCGGTGCCGGTCGTCCCGGTGCTGCCGGAGGCGCGGGAGGCCGTCAAGGCCACGCTCGCGACGATCGCGGCGGC
>AXCX01000567.1 GCA_000767215.1 Actinotalea fermentans ATCC 43279 = JCM 9966 = DSM 3133 | reverse complement strand
CCCGCCACGCTCGTCGCCCTCGAGTCCTGCGGCTGCGCCCGGGCCGACACCACGGGGGACGTCCCCGCGGACGAGCCGGGCACGCCCGCGGCGGAGGACCTGCGCCGGGTAGCCGCGAGCGCGTTCGCCGGCCCGGTGACGTCCCGGCGGGTCCGGGGCACGCAGACGCTCGACACGGCGTGGGCCGAGACCGTGCTGGCCGTCCTGGACTCCGCGGCCGAGCGGGGGACGCCGCCGTCGTCGGCGACGCTGCGGCGCCTGCGCGACCTCACCGCGGCGATGGAGCCCTACCCCGAGACGCTCGAGCAGTGCGTCGTGGCCGTCCGCGGGCTCGAAGAGGAGGTCGCGGCGCTGCTCCCGGCCGGCCCGCGGGCGGTGGCGCACCGACGCGCGGTCACGGACGTGCTCCTCGCGCTCGCGCAGGGCTGTCAGCGCCCGCCCGCCGCGCGCGAGGCCGCGATGGAGCGCACGATCGCCGAGCAGTACGAGGTCGACGTCGACCTCGCGACCGCGCGCGGCAACGTCCGGTGCCTCACCTGGCTGCCGGGCAGCGGGCGCACGAACGCCTGCCTCGGCCTGTGGACCGGGCGCCCGACGCCGTCGGGCAGCCGGGAGATCGAGGTCGCCGGCGCGGTCGCCCGGTCGGGCACGCTCGCGCGCAGCGTCGGGCGGCGGATGGCCGCGGCCCAGTTCCCGCCCACCCCACTGCTGCGCGCGGAGCCGGTCGACGGGGCGACGCTCGTCTTCGTGGTGCCCGTGTCGTCCGGCGAGCGCGACTGGGGCCTGCTCGCCGTGACCGGGCGGCTCGACCCGCGGATGCTGCACTCGCGGGAGCGGCACCAGCACTGGGGCGCGCTCCTCGCGCTCGCGCTCGACGAGGAGGAGCGGCTCGCGGACCTGCAGGGCCGGCTCGGTGAGCTCGAGCAGGCGGCGGCCGAGAACCTCGCCCTCACGGCGGAGCGGGACGCCGCGGACGAGCGCCACCGGCTGTGGCTGACGGCGCTGCGGCACGCGGTGTGGGACTGGGACGTGACGCGCGGCGTCGTGCACTGGTCCCCGCGGTGCGCGGAGCTGTTCGGCATCGCACCGGACGAGCTCACGGACTCGCCCAACGAGTGGCTGGACCGGGCCCACCCGGAGGACCGCATCGCCCTGTCCGCCCTGCTGGCGGCCCAGCTCGGCGGCGCGAACGAGCCGATGCGCCTCGAGCACCGGGTGCGCCAGCCGTCCGGCGCGTACCGCTGGCTGCTGTGCGAGGCGGTCACCGTGATGGACGGCGCCGGCGTGCCGGCCCGGCTGCTCGGCGCCCTGGTCGACGTCACGGAGCGCAAGGAGTCCGAGCTCGCGATGGTGTCCGGCGTCCTGCGGGAGGCGGGCACGGGGCTGCCGAACCGCGCGTCGGTGCTCGACCGGCTCGGCACGATGCTCGGCCGGGCGCACCGCGGTCAGGCGGACGCGGCGATCGCCGTCCTGCACGCAATCTCAGGGGTGCCGGGGCGCCGGGACACCGACGCCGCGGCCGGGGGCCCCACGGCGACCGACGCCGCTCCGGCCCTGGCCGAGCGGCTCGAGGCCGGCTCCGGGCAGGGCGACGTCGTCGGGCACTTGGACGCGCGGACCGTGGTGTGCGCGCTGGTCGACCACCCGGAC
>AXCX01000566.1 GCA_000767215.1 Actinotalea fermentans ATCC 43279 = JCM 9966 = DSM 3133 | reverse complement strand
CGCGGGCGGCGCGGGGCGGCGCGAGCGGCGGCGCAGCGGGACGGCGATCCCGACGCCGAGCACGGCGAGCGCCGGCAGCGCCCAGATGAGGATGTCGCTGAGCTCGTTCACGGCAGCAGTCTCTCAGGCGTCGGCGGTCTCCCAGGCGTCGGCGGTCTCCCCGGCGTCGGTCCCTCAGGCGCGGGCCGACCGTCGCGCGGTGGCACCACGTCGCCGGCCGCCGCGGCTCGGGCCTGCCTCAGCGCACGAGCTGGCGAAGGCGCCGACCGGCGCTGGCCAGCGGTTCGGCCAGCGGTCCGGCGAGCTCCACGGGCTCGACGTACGCGGGGCCCGCGTCCTGGCCGAACCGGAACAGGTCGTCCACCGTGCCCTCGGCCTCGGCCGCGCCCACCAGCTCGCGTCGCGTCCCGGCGATCAGCCCCACCGACTCGCCCCGGACGGGGTGGCGGAAGCCGTCCCGCAGGTCCGCCAGCAGCTGCCGCGGGCCCCTGCGCGGGGCGCCGGACGTGGTCCCCGCCACGAGGATCACCACGACGGCCGTCACGAGGGCGAGGACGATCGAGGTCAGGATGGGCGCCATGGGCCCAGTGTCACCCGTTCGGCGCAGTCCCGCGCGACGACGCCGGGAGTCTGACCGCATCGCCACACGATCTCCACACCGCGTCCCGCGGTGCGGGACGGGCCCGTCCCAGAACCGGCTCAGGCGGTCGCGTCCGCGTCCTCGTCCTCGCGCAGGCGCTGGCTGATGACCGTCGTGACGCCGTCGCCGCGCATCGTCACCCCGTACAGGGCGTCGGCGATCTCCATGGTCCGCTTCTGGTGCGTGACGACGATGAGCTGGCTGTCCTGGCGCAGCTCCCGGAAGATCTCGAGCAGCCGGCCGAGGTTCGTGTCGTCGAGCGCCGCCTCGACCTCGTCCATGACGTAGAAGGGGCTGGGGCGCGCGCGGAAGATGGCGACGAGCAGCGCGACGGCCGTGAGCGACCGCTCGCCACCGGACAGGAGCGAGAGCCGCTTGACCTTCTTGCCCGCCGGCCGCGCCTCGACCTCCACACCGGTCGTGAGCATGTTGTCCGGGTCCGTCAGGAGCAGCCGGCCCTCACCGCCCGGGAAGAGGCGCGCGAAGACCTGCTCGAACTGCTCCGCGGTGTCGCGGTAGGCCTCGACGAACACCTGCTCGACCCGCTCGTCGATCTCCCGGACGATCTCCATGAGGTCGGCGCGGGACTTCTTCAGGTCCGCGAGCTGCTCGGCGAGGAAGGCGTGCCGCTCCTCGAGCGCCGCGAACTCCTCGAGCGCCAGGGGATTGACGCGCCCGAGCAGGGCGAGGTTGCGCTCCGCCGCCCGCAGCCGCTTCTCCTGCTCCGCGCGCACGTAGGGCACGGTGCGCGGCCCGTCCTCGCCGTCGGTCTCCGCCGCGTCGCCCGTCAGGGGCACCGGCCGGTCGGGTCCGTACTCGTCGACGAGCACCTGCGGGTCCAGGCCCAGCTCCTCGATCGCGCGCTCCTGCAGCTGCTCCACGCGCAGCTGCTGCTGGGACCGGGCGAGCTCGTCGCGGTGCGCGACGTCGGTGAGCTTGGCCAGCTCGGTCGCTGCGGCGTCCACGCCGGCGCGCACCTGCGCCAGGCGCGCGTCCCGCTCGGCGCGGCCGGCCTCGGCCGCCTC
>AXCX01000565.1 GCA_000767215.1 Actinotalea fermentans ATCC 43279 = JCM 9966 = DSM 3133 | reverse complement strand
GCCGACGCCACCGCGGCGGGGCGCACCGTGCTGTACGTCGCGGGCCACCGGCGCGCGGCCGAGGCGGTCACCGAGCGGCTGCGCGCGCTCGGCCTGGACGACGTCGTGCTCGACGTCGCCCCGCGCTCCGGCTGGCGCGAGCAGGCCGGTCAGCGCCTGCTGGGCGCGATGACCACCGAGCCCGTGGCGGTGGATGCCGAGAAGGTGGCCATCGTCGAGCGCGAGCTGCTCGACCGCCGCTCGCGCCTGCAGCGCTACATCGCCGCGCTGCACCGCGTGCGGGCACCGTGGGACTGCTCCGCGTACGACGCGCTCCAGGCGCTCGCGCGGCTGACCTCGACCCGGCCTGCGCCGGCGACGCGCGTGCGGCTCACACCGCCGGTGGCCGAGGCGCTCGGTGGGGAGATCCGGGCGCAGGCGGGCACCGACCTCGTGCGGGTCGCCACCCTCGGCGCGTTCTCGCCGGCCGCCCAGGCCTCGCCCTGGTACGGCGCGGACCTGCCGACGCCCGACCGGGCCAAGGCCGCGCTGCGCCGCCTGGACCACCTGCTCAACCAGTCGCTCCCGCAGATGCGCGCCGAGGCGACGCGGGTGGCCGAGGAGACCGGTCTCGTGCCGGCGGCGACGCCGGCCGCGTGGACCGAGCAGCTCTCGATGCTCGAGGGCGTGCGCGCCGCCCTCGACGTCTTCCGCCCGGTCGTCTTCGAGCGGTCGGCCGCCGACCTCGTCGCCGCGACGGCCACGCCGGCCTGGCGGGCCGAGCGCGGCATCGCGATGAGCGGCTCCGTGCGGCGGCGCCTGCGCAAGCAGGCCAAGGACATGCTGCGCCCGGGACGGCCGGTGGCCGACCTGCACGGTGCGCTCCTGGAGGCGGCCGAGCAGCGCGAGATCTGGCGGGCGCACTGCCCCGCCGGGGGCTGGCCCCGCATCCCGGAGGGCCTCGCGGCGCTGGAGCTCGAGGAGCGGGAGACGCGCGCGGACCTCGACGCGCTCTCGGACGTCCTCGCGCCCACGGCCGGCGGCGGCGACCTGCCCAGCCTCACGTGGGACGAGCTGGAGCTGCGGCTCGGCCGGCTGCGCGCCGACCGTGAGGCCCTCGACACGCTGCCCGAGCGGACGGCGCTCCTGCGCAGCCTCCAGCAGCGGGGCCTCGGGGGGCTGCTCGCCGACCTGGCCGCGCGCCGCGTGACGGCCGGGGTGGTCGCCGCGGAGCTCGAGCTCGCCTGGTGGAGCACCGTCTTCGAGCTCATCCTCACCGAGGACCCGGCCCTCGCGGGGCACGACGGCGTCACGCTGGCCCGGCTGGTCGCGGAGTTCCGCGCGCTCGACGAGCGGCTGCTCGCCGACCGGGCCGTGCTGGCCCGCGCGTCGGCCCGGTCGTCGGTGCTCGCGCGGATGGCGCTCGCCGAGACGGCGACCCAGGACCTGTTCGCCGAGATCGTCGAGGGACGCTTCGGCACCCTGCGTCAGGCCGTGGAGCGCTACCCGGCGGTCGCCCGCCACCTGCGCCCGTGCATCGTCGCGTCGCCGATGATGGTGCCGCACCTGCTGCCGCCCCGCCGCGACACCGACCTCGTCGTCGTCGACGCGGCGGGCCACCTCCCGCTGGAGGAGGTGGTCCCGGCCCTGGCCCGCGGCCGGCAGGTGCTCGTCGTCGGCGACAGCCGGTGCCCCG
>AXCX01000564.1 GCA_000767215.1 Actinotalea fermentans ATCC 43279 = JCM 9966 = DSM 3133 | reverse complement strand
GTGGGTGTGGCGGGGCTGAGCGGGGTGGGCGGCGTCATCGGGCGTCCCTGCGCAGGCGCTCGGCGAGCTCGACGGCCCAGTAGGTGAGCACGGCCTCGGCGCCGGCACGGCGGATGGCGAGGACCGACTCCTCGATCGCGCGATCGCGGTCGATCCAGCCGTTCGCCGCGGCCGCCTCGACCATCGCGTACTCGCCGGAGACCTGGTAGGCCCACACGGGCACCTCGCTCACGGCGGCGACGTCGGCGAGCACGTCCAGGTAGGACGCCGCAGGCTTCACCATGACGATGTCGGCGCCCTCGGCGACGTCGAGCATCGCCTCGCGCACGCCCTCGCGGCCGTTGGACGGGGAGAGCTGGTACGTCCGCCGGTCGCCCGTGAGGGTCGACTCGACGGCGTCGCGGAACGGGCCGTAGAACGCGCTCGCGTACTTCGCCGCGTACGCGAGGAGCACGACGTCGGTGCGGCCCTCCTCGTCGAGAGCGGCGCGCACGGCGGCGACCTGGCCGTCCATCATCCCCGAGAGTCCCAGCAGGTGAGCGCCGGCCTCCGCCTGGGCGAGAGCCATCCGCGCGTAGACCTCGAGCGTCGCGTCGTTGTCGACGGTGCCGTCCGCCGCGAGGACGCCGCAGTGTCCGTGGTCCGTGAACTCGTCGAGGCACAGGTCCGCCATGACGACGAGCGCGTCGCCGGCCTCCGCGACGGCGTCGGCGATCGCCACGTTCAGCACGCCGCCCGGGTCGCACGCGGCGGTGCCCTCGGCGTCGCGCCGCTCCGGGACGCCGAAGAGCATCACGCCGCCCACACCGGCCTCGGCGGCCTCCGCCACCGCGCGTCGCAGCGAGTCGCGCGAGTGCTGCACGACCCCGGGCATGGATGCGATGGGCACCGGGCCGGCGGCGCCCTCACGGACGAACATCGGGAGCACCAGCTCGGCGGGCGAGACGCGGGTCTCGGCGACCAGCCGCCGCAGCGCCGGCGTGGCGCGCAGACGGCGTGGACGGAGGTACGGGTGGGTCATGGCGTGCCCTCCTCCGACCCGGCGGCGTCGGGCGTGCCGGGACGGTGACGAGTGAGGTCGGTGGGACCGGTGGGGTCGGCGGGATCGGTGGCGTCGGTGAGACCGGTGGGATCGGGCGGCTCAGGGGGATCAGTGACCCTGGCGCCCAGGGCGGGGGCGGCGTGCGCGGCAGGGGCGTCGTGCGCGGCAGGGGCGGCGTGCGCGGCGAGGGCGTCGACGAGGGCCTCGCCGGAGGCGACCTCCGGCACGACGCTCACCGTCAGTCCGGCAGCCGTCGCGGCCGCCGCCGTGAGCGGGCCGATGCATGCGACGACCGTCGACGGCGGCGGGGTCCCGACCAGCTCGAGGAGACCCGCGAGCGTGCTCGTCGAGCTCAGCAGGACGGCGTCGAACCGCCCGGCGCGCAGGTCGTCGGCCACCGCGGCGGGCGGTCGCTCCGCAGCCACGGTGCGATAGGCGAGCACGACGTCGACCGACCAGCCGGCCGCCGTCAGCCCGTCGGCCAGGGTCAGCTCGGCGAGGTCGGACTGCGGCACGAGCACGCGCGCGCCCGCGGGCGCCTGCTCGACGAGCCGGGCGAGCAACCCGCGCGCCGAGTGCTCCTCGGGCACCAGGGTCGGCACCACGCCGTGGCGCTCGAGCGTGCGGGCGGTCCCCGGCC
>AXCX01000563.1 GCA_000767215.1 Actinotalea fermentans ATCC 43279 = JCM 9966 = DSM 3133 | reverse complement strand
CGCCGGACCGGCGGACGGCGCGAACCGGGCCCGGGCCGCTGTCCGCCGCAGGGCGCGCAGGGCGGGCCCGCCGAGCAGGAGGAGCCCGATCGCCGTCGTGGCCGCGCGTCCGACGTCCCACCCGAGGGACGTGGCGAGCCAGTAGAGCCAGAAGCGGTGCAGGTTGGCCCCGACGGCGTCGCCCGCCACGAAGGAGAGTCCGGTGCCCGCGCCGAGCTGGAAGGGCCAGAAGGAGAGGTTCATGGCCACGCCGAAGGCAGCCGCGGCGCCCGCACCGTACGCCGCCACCGCGACCACCTCGGCGCGACCGCCCAGCCGGCGGGGGAGCAGGCCGGCTCCCATGCCCACCCAGGAGGCGCCGAGCATCTGGAAGGGCAGCCAGGGCCCGACCCCGCCGGTCAGGAGGGCCGAGGCCGCGAGGGTCGTCGAGCCGAGCGCGAACCCGAACGCCGGACCGAGCACGCGACCACCGAGCACGATGGTGAGGAACACCAGCTCGACGCCCGCGGTGCCCGCCGAGACGGGCCGCAGCACGCTCCCGACGGCGGCGAGGAGCCCGAGCACGGCCACCGCCTTCGCGTCCATGCGGCCGTCATCGAGCGCCACGGTGACGACACCCAGGACGACCACGAGGACGGCCGCCAGCGCCGCGGGTGCGGTGTCGGCCTGGGCGAGCGCAGCGCCGGGTGCCGCCACGAGCGGCCAGGCGAAGGCGACCAGACCGACGAGCGAGGCGAGGGTCAGCGCGACGCCCGTCCGTGCGCCCGCCCGCAGACTCGTCCGCGAGGGCGTCCCGGAGCCCGGCGCGCTCACGACGCGGCCCCGACGGCGTCCTGCAGCGCCTGCACGGTGAGGAGCGGGACCGGGTGGAGCACCCGCGCGACCTGCGGCGCGAACGTCGGCGACGCCGTGAGCACCTGCGTCGCCGACCCCTCCGCCACCGCCTCGCCCCCGGCGAGCACGAGCACGCGCGAGGCCGTCTCCGCCACGAACTCCACGTCGTGGCTCGAGAGGACGACGGCCCCGCCGTCTGCCGCGTGCCGCCTCAGGAGCGCCGTCAGCCGACGCTTGGCCGGGTAGTCCAGGCCGCGCGTCGGTTCGTCGAGGAGCAGGACGCGGGGCTGTGCGGCCAGCTGGACCGCCAGCGCGAGGGCGAGGCGACCCCCCTCGGAGAGGTCCCGGGGATGAGCCTCGGGCAGCACGCTCGGCGCGAGGGCCGCCAGCACCGCTGCGGCACTGCCCACGCCGCCCGGGGCATCGGCGTCGGCTGCGGCGAGCTCGGCCGCGACGGTGTCCCGGAAGAGCAGCGCTGACGGGTCGTGGGGGACCAGGGCGACGAGCTGGCGCGCCCGGGCGGCGGGCAGGGCCGACGGGTCCAGCGTGAGCGGCGCCTCGTCCGCGGACGCCGTCGTGACCTCGACGTCGCCCGCCGACCGCGGACCCGCGCCCGACAGCGCCCACAGGAGGGAGGACTTCCCGGCGCCGTTGCGCCCCATGACGGCGAGGACCTCGCCGGCGCGGGCGTCCAGGTCGACCCCGCGCAACGCGTGGACCTCGGTGCGCAGGCCGGCGCCCCCGCTGCGCCGCAGCCCCCGGACGACCGCGCCGCGACCGTGGTGCACGTGCAGCGCCCGCGCGCGCAGCAACGTCGGTCCTGGCTCACGTCCGTCAGGGCTCGCCGGCGGGACGACG
>AXCX01000562.1 GCA_000767215.1 Actinotalea fermentans ATCC 43279 = JCM 9966 = DSM 3133 | reverse complement strand
GCCCGCCGTCGTGGCGCCGCCGTACGCGGTCCGGATGGCCGAGCGCGCGCCCGAGCCCGCCGACCCGGTGCTCGTCGCGCTCGCGGACGCGCTCGAGGGCCCGGCGCCCCTCGTGTGGTGCCCCGACGGCGACGTGTGCTTCGAGGCCACGCTGCGTCCCGACGGCTTCGTCGAGCTCGCGAACGGGTCCCGGTTCGGCGACGTCGACGCGGCGACCCGCGCGATCAGCGGGGTCGACGGGCCGCTGGACTCGTGGCAGGTGTGGCACGTCGACAGCGCCACCGGCCCGACGCTCGCCGAGCTCGCGGCGGCCGTGTTCCCCGAGCAGTTCTGACCGACCGGTCCGAGCGCCCGCTACGACGGCGACTCGGGCCGCTCCGGCGGTGCGTGCACCAGCAGCTCGCCCGGCGTGGTCTGCAGCACGGCGCAGATGCGCGCCAGGGTGCTGAACCGGACGGCGCGGGCCCGGTTGTTCTTGAGCACCGACAGGTTCACGACGGTGATGCCGGTGCGGGCGGACAGCTCGGTGAGCGTCATGCCCCGCTCGGCCAGGACCTCGCCGAGCCGGCACTGGATGTGGGTGGCGTCGTCGTCCGTCGCGTCGAGGTCGAGGTCATCGGGGGTGTCGCCGGTGGGCCGTGCCATCTCAGACCAACCCGGCCAGCTCGCGCTCCATGACGGCGCCACGGCGGAATGCGACGCCCAGCGCCCCGATGATCACGGCGCACACGAACGTCGTGCCCGGGAAGTCGAAGCCCTCGCTGGCCATCGTCGAGTAGAGGTCGTTGACCTGCGGGGACGCCGTGAGCGCGATCGTCGCGACCATGTCGGCGCCGAGGTTCGCGAGCGCTCCCGCGCCGAGGGCCACGGCCGCGCGGGGCAGCCTCCGGACGACGTCGGCCCCGAACGGGCGGCCTGCGGCGATCCCGCGCAGGACGCGCGTGACCAGGACGGCCGCGATGAGCCAGGACGCCGCGGTGACCAGGGGCGCCACGGCGAACAGCAGCCGGTTGGCCAGGGGGATGTCGGCCAGGACGGGGTCGAGGCCCGGTTCCGGCGTGACCTGGTCGAGCAGCCCCATCTGCACGATGTCGAGGTCGCCGTCGGCGCCGCCGAGGGTCCAGAGCGCACCGCCCTTGGCGAGCACGGCCGCCGCGATGACGGCGCCGAGCGCCATGATCCCCGCGCACACCCACACGGCGACGACCGCGAGGGTCAGTCGCCTGTCCTGCTTCCGCTCGTCCATCGCTCGCTCGCTCCCTATCGAGAATCGATACTATCGATAAACGATAGGGCTCTCGCTGAGTGCGCGCAAGGGTCAGGCATCCGCCATCGTCACGACGACCTTGCCGAACTGCTCGCCTGACGCGAGCCGCGCCAGGCCCTCGCCGACGCGGGCGAGCGGGACGGTCGAGTCGATCACCGGGCGCACGCCGCTGCGGACGCAGAACCGCAGCAGCGCCTCGAGGTCCTCCTTCGTGCCCATCGTCGCGCCGACCACGCGCAGCTCGGTGAAGAAGACGCGCGAGAGCTCCGCGCCCGGC
>AXCX01000057.1 GCA_000767215.1 Actinotalea fermentans ATCC 43279 = JCM 9966 = DSM 3133 | reverse complement strand
GTCGGCGTCCACGACCACCGCGTCGGCGCGGAGGTCCTCGTCGTGGTTCGGGTGCACGGCGGCCACGGCGACGACGTGCCGGCCGTCGGGCAGCCAGCACGGTGCGTGCGCGTCGCCGGCGCCGTCGGTCAGCCGGCGCGACGCCGGCAGGGCGGCGGGCCGCTCGCCGCGCTCCAGGAGCGACGCGGGCAGGTCCACGACGAACAGGTGCCGCGGGCGGTCGTAGCTGAAGCCCAGGTTGTCGGCGCGGTACTGGAAGGTCGTGATGAGGCGCGGCGCCTCGGCGGACGGGTCGCCGTCGGGCACGTAGCGGCCGGCCTCGGGCACGCGGGCGACGTAGACCAGACGCCGCGAGTCGGGCGACCAGCGCGGGTCCCCGGCGCCGAGCGGGGCGTCCGTGAGCACCACCGGCTCGCCGCCGGTCGCCTCGACCACGTGCAGCTGCGGCTTGCCCTTGGGCTCGGCCCGGACGAAGGCGACCCAGCGCCCGTCGGGCGACCAGGCGGGCGACGTGTCTCGGTGGCCGCGCGTGAGCGGGCGCGGCGGCGCGGAGCCGTCCGTGGGGACGAGCCACAGGTGCCCGACCTCCTCGTCGGCCGCCAGGTCGGGCTGCGTCACGGCGACGACGGCGAGCGTGCCGTCGGGGCTGACGGCGGAGGTTCCGGGCGTGGCGAGGAGGGCGATGTCTTCGGGGATCACCGGACGAACCTATGCCCGGTCGACGTCAGGCACCGAAGCGCAGGCCGTTGACGACGAGGTCCAGCAGGCGCCGGACCTGCGCGTCCCACTCCGGGCCGTCGGGCACGAGCCACACGCCCCACATCGCGCGCATCACGTCGTCGGCGTCGGCGTCCGCGCGGACCGAGCCCTCGGCGCGGCACGCGTCGAGCAGGATGGCCAGGGCGCCGAGGATGCGCTGGCGGGTCTCGGCGAAGAGCGGGGACTCCGAGCCGACGGCGGCGCGCAGGGCGGCCCCGAGGCCGCGCTTGGTCGCGGCGTAGCGCACGAACCGGCCCATCCACTCGCGCAGCGCGTCGACCGCCGGGCCGTCGCCGCGCAGCAGGTCGGGCGCGGCGTCGCAGAGGGCCTCGACCTCGTGCCGGTAGACCGCCTCGACGAGGGCGTCCCGGTTCGGGAAGTGCCGGTAGAGCGTGCCGATGCCGACGCCGGCGCGCTCGGCGACGGTCTCGAGCGGCACCTCGACGTCGGCGAGGAGCGCCTCGGCCGCGACGGCGAGCAGCCGGTCGCGGTTGCGCCGGGCGTCGGCGCGCAGCGGCCGGGCGGTGGTTGGGGTGGTCACGAATCTCCCTCTTGCGAACCGGAGGACCCTCCGCTTATGCTCGTGGAGTCGAAACGGAGGTTCCTCCGTTCAAGGGTACGCGGAGCCCCGCACGGCGTCCACACAGGCTTCTGCCAGCCGCCGCACGGCCCCGCCGGTCAGCCTCACGCGGACCGAGACCCACCACCACGCCCGCTCCGACGCTCACCGAGACACCGCACCACCCGAAGGAGCACCCCATGAAGACCTGGTTCATCACCGGCGCGTCCCGCGGCTTCGGCCACGCGTGGGCCCGGGCCGCGCTCGAGCGCGGCGACCGCGTCGCGGCCACCGCCCGCGACCTCAACACGCTCGACGACCTGGTCGCCGAGTTCGGCGACGCCGTCCTGGCCCTGCAGCTGGACGTCACCGACCGCGCGGCCGCGTTCGCGGCCGTCGACCGGGCACAGGCGCACTTCGGCGCGCTCGACGTCGTCGTGAACAACGCCGGCTACGGCCACTTCGGCATGGTCGAGGAGCTCACCGAGGCCGAGCTGCGCGACCAGCTGGAGACCAACCTCTTCGGCGCGGTCTGGGTCACCCAGGCCGCCCTCCCCCATCTGCGCGCCCAGGGCAGCGGGCACGTCGTGCAGGTGTCGTCGATCGGCGGCATCAGCGCGTTCGCCGGCATCGGCGCCTACCACGCGTCGAAGTGGGCGCTGGAGGGCATCAGCCAGTCACTCGCGCAGGAGGTCGCTGGCTTCGGCATCCACGTCACGCTCGTGGAACCCGGGCCGTTCGCCACGGACTGGGGCGGCCCCTCGGCCCGCCACTCCGCACAGCTGCCCGCCTACGACGACGCGCACGCGCAGATGCGGGCCGCCCGCGCCGCCCGCGCGTCGTCCCCGGGCGACCCGCGCGCGAGCGCGACCGCACTCCTCGCCGTGGTGGACGCACCCGTGCCACCGCTGCGGGTCTTCTTCGGCGACGTCTCGCTGGGCATCGCCACCGCCGACTACGAGCAGCGGCTCGCGACCTGGCGCGAGTGGGAGCACGTCTCCCACCTGGCCCAGGGCGAGCCGGCCCCGACCACACCCTGAAGGGAGCACCCATGACCGCACTGACCACCACGGCCCCCGCGCGCCGCGAGGCGCCGCGCGCCGCGTCCGCCACCGCGTTCGCCGGACTCGCCTACGACGCGTTCGACGCGCTCGCGGCCGCCCAGTTCTGGGCCGCAGCCCTGCGCGTCGACGTCGCGCCCGGGGCGAGCCCCGCCCGCGCCGAGCTCCTCGGCGACGACGCGGGCCTGCCGCGCCTGGTCTTCCGCCAGGTGTCCGACGGTCGGGCCCTCGCGACGCCGCTGCACCTGCAGCTGGCGACCGCCGACCTGGACGCCGAGTACCGGCGGCTGCACGGCCTGGGCGCGCGGCGTCTCGGCACGGTCACCGACCACGGCCGGCGCACGATGACGCTCACCGACCCGGAGGGCAACGCCTTCGAGCTCGTGGCCGCCTGACCCCCGCATCGCGCGTCCGCGCCACCGCTCGATCACGAACGCCGCGAGGAACCCGAGCGACGTGACGAGGCCGGTCAGCAGGTGGGTCCGCTCGAAGGCCTCCGGGATCATCGTGTCCGCGACCATCGCGAGGATCGCACCCGCCGCGACGGCCGTGATCGTGGCCACCAGTCCGGCGTCGGCGCCCTCCAGCGCGAGGGCGCCGACCGCCGCGGCGAGCCCGCTCACGACGGCGATCCCGCCCCAGACGCCGAAGACGTACCTGCCGCTGCGACCCGCCTGCTTCATGCCCGCGGCGCTGGCCAGGCCCTCGGGGACGTTGGAGATGGCCACCGCCGCCAGCACCCCCACGCCGACGCCGTGGCCCGCGAGCACCGACACCCCGAGCACCACGGACTCCGGGACGCCGTCGAGCAGCGCCCCGATCGCGATGGCGGCGCCGCTGCCCGCCTGGTCGGCCTCGGACGGCTGCTGACCGCCGGACCGCTTGCGGTGCCGGGCGCCGCGCCGGGCCAGGGCGGCGTTCGCCGCCACGTACGCGACCGCGCCGCCCAGGAAGCCGACGACGGTCGGACCGAGTCCGCCCGACCGCTCCGCCTCGTCGACCAGCTCGAACGCCAGCGCCGAGATGAGAACGCCTGCACCGAAGGCCATCACGGTGGCCACGGCCCGCTGCGGGATCCGCGCGAACCACGCGAGCAGGGAGCCGAGCACGAGGGCGGAACCGGCCACGAGCCCCCAGCCGCCCGCCTCCAGCCAGACAGGGATCGCACTCACCTCGCTCCGCGGAGGCTCCGCCCGGACGGGCGAGGACGCCTGGGGCGATGCTGCCACCACTCCGGGCGCCCCGCCGGGCAACTCAGCAGGCCGGCGGGACCGCCGTCCAGGCGATCTCCTGGTGCACGCTCGCACCGGGCGCGAGCACCGTCATCGGGGTGAGCGCCTCGAGCTCGAGCAGCCGGGCCGCCGGGTGCAGGCTGCCCGGGCCCTCGAGCGGCTCGGGCGTCGGGTACTGCATCCAGATCTCCACCTGGCACCCGCCGTCGGGGTACTCCCCGGGCGGGACGTCGAAGCGCCAGTCCAGGCCGGCGCCGTCGGGGCGGCGGAAGGGCAGCGCGCCGGTCGCGTCGGTGAACCCGACCTTCCCGACGACGTCGTCGATCGCCACCCTGCGCCGGCCCGCCTCGACCGGTCCGACCCGCAGGCGCCCGAATACGTCGACGAGGTCCACGGGCTCGGCCGTGCCGGCGACGTCCACCCACAGCTCGCCGCCCGACGCCGTGTCCACCTGGGCCACCTCCCAGACGGCCCAGCGGACGGGCCGGTCGGAGACGTTGGTGAACGTGGTGCGCTGCGCGAAGGCCGACCCGCCCTCGGGGATCGTGAACGCGCGCGTGACCCGCAGACCTGTCCGCGCGTCGTCCGGGCTGGTCAGGCGCACGAGGAGCGCGCCCGCCGCCGCGGACCACGCGGACTCGATGGCCCACGCGCCCGAGTCCAGCACCCCGTCGGGCGGGCCCGGCCACTCGTCGGGGCCCGACCAGCCCTGCGGCGCGGGCCAGGTCTTCGACCCGCCGACGTTCGGCCACGAGCCCATGCCGCCGTCCAGTGGCGGCCAGGTCGCCCGCGGCCGCACGGTCCGCAGCGCCGCGTCCAGGTACTCGGGGTTGCGCCAGAGCAGCTCCGCACCGCCGCACCGGACCGAGATGAGCCGCCCGCCGACGCTCGGGAGGAACGCGAGTCGCAGGTCGCCGTTGTCGACGACGTGCACCGGCAGGGCGTCGGCCCCGAGCTCCAGCGGTGTCAGGACCAGGGGCGCGCCGTCGATCACGCGCCCGATCGTGTCACCGCTGCGACGGTGTGCGCGCCCGATGCGCAGCGGGCGTCGACGACGATCTCGTCCGCCGCCGTGCGCCGGTCCGTCTCGGCGAGGAGCTCCTGGCCGAGGCGACGGGCCGAGACTGGCAGTGCGCGGCCGGGGCCCGCTCGCTCAGCGGCGCGGGCCGCCGGCCACCTGCTCGAACACTCGCACGTAGTCGTCGACCATCCGGTCTGCGGAGAAGCGGGCCACGGCGTCGGACCGGCAGGCCGAACGGTCGAGCACCCGGACGACGGGGACGGCGGCGACCGCCCCGTCCACGTCGTCCACCAGTGCGCCCCCGAGCCCGGGGCGCACGAGCTCGCGCATCGACCCCCGTGCGAAGGCGATCACGGGTGTGCCCGCGACCATCGACTCGGCGACTGACAGGCCGAAGGGCTCGTCGAAGTCGATCAGGTGCAGCAGCGCGACGGCCCCGCCCAGCAGGGCGTCCCGCTCGGCCGGCCCGACGGCGCCGAGGTACGTGACGGCGCGGCCGTCGACGTGCGGCGCGACGGCGTCGCGGAAGTAGTCCTCGTCATGGACGACGCCGGCGATGACGAGGGGCAGGCCGGCGCGCCGGGCGACCTCGATCGCGGCCGTGGTGCCCTTGTCGGGATGGATCCGCCCGAGGAAGAGCAGGTACCCCCCGCCGCCCTCGCCGAGCGAGAACCGCTCGACCTCGATCCCGTGGTGGATCGTCGCGTCGTACGTGAGCGCGGGGTGACGGTCTGCATCGCTGATCGCGACGTAGTGCGCGACGTCGTCGTAGGCGCGGTACACCGGGACGATCCGCTCGGACGAGAAGCCGTGGATGGTCGTCACCATCGGCGTCGGCACGAGGCGGCTGAAGACCAGGGGCAGGAAGTCGAACTGGTTGCTGACCACGTCGAACTCGTCAGCCCGCTCGAACACCGCCCCGATGTGCAGCGCCTCGTGGACCTTCGGGTCCACCGCCGGGTCCTCCTCGTACCCCGCGGTTGCCTCCGCGTGGAGCCGGGCCGCGGTGCGGGAGTCGCGCGTGGCGAACAGCGTCACGTCATGACCGCGGGCGACGAGTCCCTCCGTGAGGGTGGACGCGACCTGCTCCCACGGCCCGTAGCTGCGCGGGGGGACGCGGTGGGCGATCGAGGCGAGCACGGCGATCCTGACGGGGGCCTCCCGGTGTCGTCGCGAACGTTACGCCACTGCGGCGCGGAGGCCGGGCCGGAGCTGCCGGGATCGCGCCTGCTACCCTGGCAGGGCGAACCGACGAAGTCCCCGGCCAGGTCCGGGCGTGCCGCCCCAGATGCGCCAGCCCGGTGAGACCGGGACGTGAGCCTTCTTCCTTCCGTGAACGGCAGCGAGCCTGCTGCACCGATGCACGATGGAAGAGGGCCTCATGGCCGTCCGACTCGGTTTCCTGTCGACATATACCCCCACCCAGTGCGGCATCGCGACGTTCTGCGAGGCCCTGGCGACACAGCTCGCCGCCGACGGGGCCGAGGTCGGCGTGGTCCGCCTCGTCGACGAGCCCCAGCTCGAGCTGCCGCCAGTCGTGATGGAGTGGGTGACCGCCCGGCCGTCGGACGCGGCGGGCGTCGCTGCGGTCCTCGACACGTACGACGTCGCGGTCGTCCAGCACGAGTACGGCATCTTCGGCGGGGCGGACGGCACCGACGTGCTCGACGTGGTGTCGCGCCTCGACGTCCCGGTCCTCACCGTGCTCCACACGGTGCTCACGACACCGACGCCGAACCAGCACCGCGTCCTGGCCCGGCTGCTCGAGTACTCGGACGCAGTGGTCACCATGACGACGACCGCCCGTGACCGGCTCGTCACGGGATGGGGCGTCGATCCGGCGCGGGTCACCGTCATCCCGCACGGCGCCCAGGACAACCGTCCCGCTCCGGTGACGGTGGCGGTGGCGGTGGCCGTGGCCGTGGCCGTGGCGGAGGCGCGCGCCGACGCACCCCCGGACCGTCGGCCGACCGTGCTGACCTGGGGCCTCCTGTCCCCGGGCAAGGGCATCGAGTGGGCCCTGGTCGCCCTCGCCGAGCTGCGCAAGCGCATCGACCTGCCCCTCTACCGCGTGGTCGGGCAGACGCACCCGCGCGTGCGGGAAGCGGAGGGCGAGTCGTACCGCAACCGCCTGCTCGAGCTCACCACCGACCTCGGCCTGACCGACTGCGTGAGCTTCGACGGCCGATACCTCTCGGGCCCCGAGCTGCGCGACGTCGTCCGCGACGCCGACGTCATCCTGTTGCCGTACGACTCGCTCGAGCAGGTCACGTCCGGCGTGCTCACGGAGGCCGTCGCCGCGGGCAAGCCGGTGATCTCCACGAGCTTCCCGCACGCAGTCGAGCTCCTGTCCGGCGGCGCGGGCGTGCTCGTGCCGCAGCGCGACCCCTGCGCCCTCGCGAGCGCGCTCGAGCACGTTCTCGCGACGCCCGGTGTCGCCGACGGGATGGCCGCCGTCTCGCGCGGGCTCGCCGCGTCGCTCCTGTGGCCAGCCGTCGCCGACCGCTACCTGGACCTCGCCTCCGCCCTGCAGTCCGCGCGCGTCACGACAGTGGCCTGATGGACGACCCCCGGTACGAGCACGTGGCGTGCCTGACGACAGCCGTCGGCCTCTACGAGCACGCGCTGTTCGCGGCCCCGCGCGTCGAGCACGGCATGTGCGTCGACGACGCGTCCCGGGCACTGCTCGTGACGGCGCGCGAGCCGCGGCCGACGCCGGACGTGGTGTCGATGTCACGCATCTACCTCGCCTACCTGCTGCGGGCACAGGCCGCCGACGGCCGGATGCACAACCGGAGCGACGACACCGGTCGGTGGCTCGACGCGCCCGCCACGGGCGACCACTGGGGCAGGGCCTTGTGGGCCTTCGGGACGGCCGCGGCGCACTCCCCGGAGGGTCAGGTCCGGGCGGGTGGGGTGCTCGGCGCGCAGCGCGCGCTGCTCGCGCGGTCCCCCTATCCGAGGGCGATGGCGTACGCCGCGCTGGGCGCGGCGGCACTGATGAGGACGGCGCCGGAGAACCTGGCCGCCCGCCGCCTGCTGCACGACGCCCGGTCCGTCCTGTCCCAGGCCGAGAGCGGCGCCGGCTGGCTCTGGCCCGACCATCGACTGACATACGCCAACGCGGTCCTGCCGGAGGCGATGATCACCGTCGGCCGGGCGCTCCATGACGACGAGCTGCGCGACCGCGGCCTCGCGCTGCTGGGGTGGCTGGCGGACCACCAGGACGTCGCCGGCCACGTGTCGGTGGTGCCCGCCGGCGGACGGGGACCCGGTGAGCGCCGGCCATCGTTCGACCAGCAACCCATCGAGGTGGCGTCCATGGCCGAGGCCGCCGCGACGGCGTTCGGCGCGACCGGCGACCACCGCTGGGCAGCGCTCGTCGCGCGCTGCGAGGCGTGGTTCGAGGGCGACAACGACGGGCGACTCCGGATGCGCGCACCGTCGGGCGGCGGGGCCTACGACGGACTCGAGGACGGGTCGGTGAACCTCAACCAGGGCGCCGAGTCGACGCTCGCATCGGTGGCCACGGCTCAACTGGTCGACCTGCTGGCCGACGTGCTCTCACCCGTGGCGCCGTGACACCCCGCGACTGGGTGGTGCGGACCCCGCTGCTCCTGCTGCCCGACCCGCAGCGCGTGCTCGCGACGCTCTTCCTCCCCGGCCAGGAGACCCCCGTCGGCGGCCGCTCCCGCTCGACCGGCGTGCTCGAGCGCGTGCTCGCCCTCTCCGACGAGGAGGTCGTCGGCGCGCTGGCGGCGCTGCACGCCGACTTCGGGCACCGCCATCGCGACCTCGACGCGACGTGGGAGGCGCACGCCGCACTCGTCGAACACCGGCTGGCGGACGACGTGACCCTCACCGGCCCGCGACGTCGGCTCATCGGTGCCTACTTCACGAAGGAGTGCGCGATCGAAGGAGCCGGGCTCCTGAACCCCTCGATGGTCCCTCACCCCGACCAGTCGGGCCTGCCCGCCGGTTCCCTGCGGTTCCTGATGACCCTGCGTTCCGTCGGCGAAGGGCACGTGTCGAGCGTCGAGCTGCGCTCCGGCGTCGTGGACGCGGGCGACGTGGTCACGCTCGACCCCGGCCCTGCCGTGTCCGTGCCCGCCGTCGCCCTCCCACCGGAGTACTCGCGCAACGCGTTCGCCCATCAGCTCGACCAGGCCGGCGGCGAGCAGGTCGATGCGGAGGCGGGCGCCGATGCGGAGTTCGTCCTTGCCTGCCTGCAGTCCACGTTCGACGGCGAGGACCTCGCCGGCGCGCTCGGTCGCCTCCACGCGCAGCGCCTCACGAGGGGCTCCACCGGCCGCACCGCCGACCGCTTCGCGCGGATCGCCGCCAACACCTACCGGGTGGCGTTCCCAGCGACCTCCGACGTCCAGGAACGGGTGCTGACCCCGCGGGGGCCGGCCGAGAGCCACGGCATCGAGGACGTCCGGATGGTGCGGTTCGTGGCGCCCGACGATGCCGTCGAGTACCTGGGCACCTACACCGCGTATGACGGGCGCTCCGTCACGGGACAGCTGCTCCGCACCGACGACTTCGTGACCTTCTCGGCGACCCCTCTGAGCGGTCCCGGCGCGCGGAACAAGGGACTCGCCCTCTTCCCGCGCAAGGTCGGCGGCCGGTACCTCGCCCTGTCCCGCGCGGACCGGGAGAACAACACCCTCACCGCGTCGGCCGACCTGCTGCACTGGGTCGAGCCCGTGCACCTGCAGGCTCCCAGGCGCGCCTGGGAGGTCGTGCAGCTCGGCAACTGCGGCTCCCCGATCGAGACCGAGCAGGGGTGGTTGGTGCTCACCCACGGCGTCGGCCCGATGCGCGCCTACAGCATCGGCGCGCTGCTCCTGGACCTCGACGAGCCCTGGCACGTGATCGGCCGGCTCGAGCAGCCGCTGCTCACCGCGGCCGAGGACGAGCGGTCCGGCTACGTGCCCAACGTCGTCTACTCGTGCGGCGCGATGCGCCACGGACGCAGTCTGGTGCTGCCCTACGGCTGCAGCGACGCGCGAACACGGGTCGCCCTGGTGGACCTCCACGCGCTGCTCGGCGCCCTTCTCGAGGGCCACTGACCCGATGACCACCTCCGTCTCGCCCCCCGAGTTCACGACGGCCGTCGTCCAGGCCAAGCCCTGGGGCCATGAGACGATCTTCGCCACCGGGGGACACGGCTACGTCGGCAAGATCATCACCGTCGACGCCGGGCATGCGCTGAGCCTGCAGTACCACCGGCAGAAGGAGGAGACGATCTGCATCGTCTCCGGCGTGGCGACGCTCGAGCACGGACCGTCCGTCGACCTCCTGATCTCCCGGACCATGCGGACGGGCGACGTGGCGCACCTTCCACCCGGCGCGCTCCACCGCGTCACCGCCGTCACCGACGTGGTGTTCGCCGAGGCGTCGTCCGCCGGCGAGGGCTGGCGCGAGGACGTCGTCCGCCTGGCCGACGACTACGGGCGCGACGGGACGACCGCGCCGTAGCTGCCCGGCCGGTTGACGTCACGTCAACGGCAAGGCCCGGACCTCCCAGTACGGCAGGCGGCGCGAGACGGTGAAGCCGAGCGTGCCCGCGAGGCGCTCCGAGCCCACGTTGTCCGCGCGGCAGGACCACACCGGCGTCCGCCCGCTCGCGACGAGGTCCTCCACCAGGGCCGCGCACGCCACGCGCGCGAGCCCGCGGCGCCGGAACGCGGGCAGCGTCTCGATGCCGATCTCGACGTCGTCGCCGCTGGTCATCGCCGCGAAGGCGAGCGCGGCCGGGGCGCCGTCCACCTCCGCCGCCCATCCCCCGCCCTGGGCGAGGAACGTCCGCGCGTCGGGCCAGCAGTCGCTCGGCACGGTGCCGCCGGGCCAGGCGAAGTCGGCCTCGGTCGCCCGGCGCACGGTGCCCGTCGCGTCCGCACGGAGGGCGGCGAAGACAGCGGCGTCGAACGAGAAGTTGAGCCGTGTCCGGCGGACGACGCCGGGCTCGCGACCAGCCCCGTCGGCCTCCGCGAGCGGCACCGCGCCCAGCATCCCGTCCCAGTCCAGCCCGTGCCAGCGCGGGTCCACCTGGAGCCACTCGCCGCGACCGCGCGCAACCCGACCCTGGACCCGGCGCACGACGGCGTCCGCCGCCGCCCCGAGCGCCGGCCCCCACGCGAGCGACATCCCGCACGGGTGGACGGCGTGGAAGGCCAGGGGCACGCCGTCGTCGTCGGCCACCCAGAGGTCGCCACCGGGGAGCCCGCCGAGCACCGCCGCCGCGAAACCGACGTTGCAGTCGACGTCGGCCAGCGCCCGACGCGCGGCCTCCAGCAGCTCGTCCACGCGTGGCTCCCCTCGGCGGCCCCGGCTGGGCCGGCGGAGGGCAGGCTAGCGCGTCAGACCAGCACGTCCTCGGCGGCGGCCGGCTCCTCGACGTCGTCGGGCGTGGCCGCCGGCTCGAGCGTCTGGCGCAGCGGGATGGCGCGGATCGCCATGGTGGCGAGCAGCGCGACCGCGGCGAACGGCAGCCCGACGACGAAGACCTGGTGCAGGGCGTCGGCGAGGCCCTCGCGTACGGCGACGGCGATCGTCTCGGGCAGGCCGGCCAGCGCGCTCGGGTCGAGCACCGAGCCGGCGCTCAGACCGCCCTCCGGCATGGCCGACGCCGCCCCCTCCGGCAGGTGCGCGGCGATCGAGGGGCCGAGGCGCGAGGTCATCACGGTGCCGAGCACCGCGATCCCGACGGTGCCGCCTGCGCTGCGGAAGAACTGCGTGGCGGCGGTCGCGACGCCGAGGTCGGCGCGGTCGACGGCGTTCTGCACGATGAGCGTCATCGTCTGCATCGACGCGCCCAGCCCCATGCCGATGACGACCATCGCGGCGGTGAGCTCGAGGGCCGAGGACCCGTAGTGCACGCGGGTGAGCAGCCAGAACCCGGCGACGAGGACGGCGGCCCCGCCGACCGTGAAGGCCTTGTAGGTGCCGGTCTTCGTGATGAGCAGGCCGATGACGATGCCGACGAGGATCATGGCGACGCTCATCGGCATGATGATCACGCCGGAGTTCGTCGCGTTCACGCCGAGCACGCCCTGGGCGTACACGGGGATGTAGAAGATCGCACCGAACATCCCCATGGCGATCGCGAAGCCCGCGATGTTGGCCGCCGTGAAGATGCGGTTGCGGAAGAGACGCAGCGGCAGCACGGGCTCGACGGCGCGCAGCTCGATGGGCACGAACATCGCCAGGAGCGCCGCACCGGCCAGGTACAGGCCCACGACCTGCGTGGACGCCCACGGGTAGGTGGTGCCGCCCCAGGAGGTGGCCAGCAGGATCGCGACGAGCGCGCCCGTGAGCGTGAGGATGCCGGCGAGGTCCAGCGGCGCCTCGCGGCGCACGTGCGGCAGGTGCAGGTGCCGCACGATGACGACGAGCGCGGCGACGCCGAGCGGCAGCGTCGCGAAGAAGAGCCAGCGCCAGCCGAAGTGGTCGGTGGCCCATCCGCCGACCAGCGGCCCGGCGATCGACGTCAGGCCGAACACCGCGCCCATGAGGCCCTGGTACTTGCCGCGCTGGCGCGGCGGGATGATGTCGCCGATCACGGTCTGCGACAGCGCCATCAGCGCGCCCATGCCGAGGCCCTGCACGACGCGCGCGCCGACGAGCCACCAGAACGACTGCGCGAAGCCCGACAGGACGGACCCGACCATGAAGGTGACGAGCGCCGCGATGTAGAAGCCGCGCCGGCCGTAGACATCGGAGAGCTTGCCGATCACCGGCACGACGACGGCGGACGCGAGCATCGCGGCCGTGGCGAGCCAGCTGTAGTGCTCGATCCCGCCCAGCTCGGCGACGATGATCGGCATCGCGGGCGACACGATCGTCTGGCTGACGGAGGCGACGAGCATGCCCAGCATCAGGCCGACGAAGACGCGTCGCGCCTCCCGGTCGAGGCCCGGGGCGGGGACGGCGGTGGTGCTCACGTGAGCGGACTCCTTCAGGGAAGCGGTGCGCAGAGGGGGCGCGGGACGGCGGCGGCGCGGTCGCTCCATCGGGACCTTCGGCCCACGGTAGTCGAATCTTGCAGACGCTGCAATTTCTTAGGGAGTGCAACTTTGCAGTCTCTGCAAGCAGGCGGCCGTACACTGGACGCATGATCGAGGAGCGGTCAGCCGACCCGACGCCTGCCGACGCGCCGCCCACCGGCGCGGGACTGCGCGAGCGCAAGAAGCACGCGACGCGCGTCGCCCTGCGCCGGGCGGCCCTCACACTGGCCGTCGAACGGGGCCCGGAGCACGTGACGGTGGACGACATCGCCGCAGCCGCCGGCGTGTCCCCCCGCACGTTCTTCAACTACTTCGCGTCCAAGGAGGACGCGCTGGTCGGCGAGCACACCGAGCGCTTCGCGGCGTTCCGCGAGCTGCTGCTCGCCCGGCCCGACGACGAGCCGCCCCTCGTCGCCGTGGGCGCCGCCGTCGCGGAGTACCTGCGCGGGATCGAGCTGGACCGCGAGGTGTGGGCCTTGCGCCGGGGCCTCGTCGAACGTCACCCCGAGCTGCTGCCGCGCGTCCTCGGCGCGAACGCGAACGCCGAGCGGGAGCTGGCCCACGCCATCGCCGAACGCGCGGGCCTCGCGGGCGCCGGAGCCGAGGACATGTACCCGACGCTCGTCGCCGCGGTGACGATCACCGCCGTGCGCGTGGCGATGCTGCGGGCCGCGTGCACCGACACCGAGCGGGCTCCCGCCGACGTCGTCAGCGAGGCGTTCGCCGCACTCGCCGCAGGACTGCCGGCGCCCTCCCGCGGCTGACCCCCGTCAGGCGCTGAGCGCGAGGTACTGCGTCTCGAGGAACTCGCCGATGCCGTCGAAGCCGCCCTCGCGGCCGAGCCCGCTCTGCTTGACCCCGCCGAACGGCGCCGCGGGATCGCTGAGGACGCCGCGGTTGACCGCGACCATGCCGGACTCGAGCCGGCGCGCGACGGCGACGGCCTCGCGCTCCTCGCCGAACACGTACGCGACCAGCCCGTGGATGGTGTCGTTGGCCATGCGCACGGCGTCGTCGACGTCGTCGTAGCGGATCACCGGGGCGACCGGGCCGAAGACCTCCTGCTGCGTGACCGGCGAGCCGTGCCGGACGTCGGCGAGCAGGGTCGCCGGGTAGTACGCGCCACCATCCGGCACCGGGGCGCCCGGGCCGCCGGTGACGACGCGCGCGCCGTCGTCGATCGCGGCCGCCACCAGGGCGGCGACCTTGTCGCGCTCGGCGACGGAGACGAGCGCGCCGAGGTCGTGGCTCCGGTCAAGGCCGCGGCCGATGCGCAGGCCCTCCAGCTCGGCCGCGAACCGCTCGACGAACGCGTCGTGGAGCGAGGTGTGGACGTAGAGGCGGTTGGCCGCCGTGCACGCGGCGCCGCCGTTGCGCATCTTGGCCTGGAGCGCGCCGGCGACGGCCGTCTCGAGGTCCGCGCCGGGTAGGACGACGAGCGGCGCGTTGCCACCGAGCTCCATCGAGGCGCTCACGACCCGGTCGGCGCACAGGCGGAGCAGGTCGCGGCCCACCTCGGTCGAACCGGTGAACGAGAGCTTGCGCACCTCGTCGCGCGCGAGCATCGCCGCGACGGCGGGACCCGTGGGTGCCGGCGTGACGAGGTTGACGACGCCGCGCGGCACCCCGACGCGGCGCAGCACGTCCACGACGTACGCGGCGGTGAGCGGCGTCTGACGCGCGGGCTTGAGCACGACGGCGCAGCCCGCCGCGAGCGCAGGGGCGAGCTTGCGGGTGGCCATCGCCGCCGGGAAGTTCCAGGGCGTGACGAGCAGCGACACCCCGATCGGGCGGTGGTCGACGACGATCCGCTTGTCCCCCGCCGGCGCGAGCCGGTCGTCGCCCCGCACGCGCACGGCCTCCTCGGCGAACCAGCGGAAGAACTCGGTCGCGTAGGCGGCCTCGGCCGCGGCGTCCGCCCACGCCTTGCCGTTCTCGCGGACCATGATCTCGGCGAGCACGTCGGCCTCGGCCGTGAACACCTCGAACGCCGCGCGCAGCAGCTCGGAGCGCTCGCGCGGCGCCGTGGCCGCCCAGCCCGCCTGCGCCGCGGCGGCGGCGTCGACGGCGGCGAGGCAGTCGGCCTCGGTCGCCACGGCGAAGCGCGCGATCACCGAGAGGTCGGCCGGGTCGACGACGTCGAACCGGTCACCCCCCGAGCCCGCGCGCCACTCGCCATCGATGAACAGGTCCGCGATGAGGTCCATACTGCGCCAGCATGCCGAACCGCCGCGGCCTCGGCGATGTCAGAGCAGCGGACCGCCGTTGCCGACGTCGACCACACTGCCGACGGCGCGCGTACCGCTCCGGTCCGACGCGTAGCGCTGGGCGAGCACGATGCTCCCCTGCCCGGCATCGGAGGCTTCGACGAAGAGCGCGTCGTCGCGCCGACCCTCGACGGTCAGGTACCCGTCCCAAGCAACCGCGGCACGAGCTGCTCCGGAGGAACGCGCGTGGTCGCGCGCACGCGCGACGCTCTCCCCCAGCTCGCCGACGAACCGCTGCAGGGAGCGGCCGTCCGGGGACTCGACCATGCAGAACGGCACCAGAGGGCCGCCCTCGGGGACGACGGATCGGACGGCGTGCTCGAGCGCGAACGCGGCAAGCGCGCGGACCTCTGCCGACGGCTCGACGGCCCATGCCTCCAGCCTGCCCGCCGCCCACTCGACGAAGTCGGGCAGCCATCGGCGCACTCCGTCGCTCCACCGCTTCCCGACGGCGCCCGTCGGGAAGATCGTCGAGTTGTCCGTTCCGGCCACCACGGCGAGGTCTGCGCCCGCGTCGTCGACGAAGACCACCCACCGCGCACCGGCGACACGCGCACAGACGAGGTCGCCCACACCGACACCGATCGCGTTGACGAGGCGGTTCGGGTCCTCGCGTTCGGTAACCGGCGTCGCCTGCCAGGCGTCCAGGGCCTCGTCATAGAAGCGACCAAGCGCGGCCGGATCGCCCCCCACCCCGACAGGAAGTGAGGCACGCAGCTCACCGAGCCACGCGAGCTCCCCCTCGCTCAGGTCGAGGAACTGAGGAGTCGCCTGCGCCGCAGGCTCGTCAGGCTGGCCGGGGCGGCGGCGGAAGATGCCCATGCCTCCTCTTCGGTACGCACCTACCCGGCCTTGACCGATGCGCCGTCATGCCACTCGCGCAAGGAGCTCCGCGAGCAGCACCTCCGCCGGAGATGCCTCGGGCCTTCCCCGGGGCCAGGCCTTCGCCGGTCGCGGCAGCGGTGGCGCCGTCGAGCGGTACCGGTGCCCGGTCGCCGTCGTCGTGATCACGGTGTGCAGACCATCGCCCGTGACCGCCTGCGTGAACCCGCCGGCGTTCTTGGCGAGGTTGCACGCCTCGCACAGCCCCTGTCCGTTCTCGAGCTCGGTCGGTCCGTCCTGCGCGGCCGGGCGCACGTGGTCGAGGTGCCGCACGGGCGCATCGCAGTAGGGCGTCCGGCACAGGCCCTGGTCCCGGACGCGGAGCAGGTCCGCCAGCCCGTCCGCGAAGAACCGGCCAGCCGACGACGCCGCGACCAGCCGGCCGGCGGGATCCGCGTAGATCCGGCGCAGCCAGGCGGCATCGGCGTCCAGACCGCCCGCGACCATCGCCCGGGCCACCTGCGCGGGCACCGCTCCACCGGCACCCGCAGCGTCCACCACCGCAGCCGGGGCCGAGCCGGAGCCGAGCAGCGTCTCGTCCGAGATCACCAGGTTCACCATCACGGGCACCGCGTCCGCGGTCGCCTGCCCCGTGACCCGCTCGACGAGCGTGTCCGCCATCACCTGGCCGCGCGAGCGCCCGTCGCCGCCGGCAAGGTCGGCCGCGCGCCGCAGGGCGGCGTAGACGCCCACCCCCTGCGCCACCGGTAGCAGCGCCGTCACGTAGGTCATCGTGTCGGGCGCCGGCCGCACCCACACGGCGCGGTCTCCCGCCGCCCGCCGCGCACGGGCCGCCACG
>AXCX01000561.1 GCA_000767215.1 Actinotalea fermentans ATCC 43279 = JCM 9966 = DSM 3133 | reverse complement strand
AGCACCGCGAGCACGACCGGGGACGCACCGACGACGGCGCCGATCACCGCGGGCTCGGCCTGCCGGCTGGCTGCGACGAGCAGCACGTTGAAGCCCGCGCTGCCGGTCGCGGCCGCGAGTGCGATCCGCCCGAGCTCGGAGCGCGCCAGGGGGCGGTGCGGGCCGCCCGGTTCGAGCCGGGGGAGCGCCAGGCCGAGGACGACGGCCGCCACGAGGTAGCGACCGGCCTGGCCGGCCAGCACGGGGAACTCCGCGATGAACGGCGTGACGGCGATGCTCGCCCCGACGCAGACGGCGGCGAGCAGGCAGGACAGGACGGCGGGACGGTGGGGCACGGCCCGACGCTAGGGACACCACTGGACCAGCGTTCAGGGTCAGTTCGTGTGCCCTCTGGTGGACCAGTGCGGTTGACTGGCTCATGCGCATCGACGTGGACGCCGTCCTGCTGCACCTGGGCTCCGGCGCGACGGGCGTCCCGGCGCGTGGGCGCACCGCGTGGCTCCGGGCGCGGCTGCGGGCCGCCGTCGTCACGGGCGCCCTGCCCGTCGGCACGGTGCTCCCGGGCACCCGCGCGCTGGCGGCGGGCCTCGGGCTCGCGCGCGGCACCGTCGGGGAGGCCGTGCAGCAGCTCGTGGACGAGGGGTACCTCACCGCGCGGCCGCGGTCCGGCGTCGTGGTCTCGTGGCAGCCCCCCGGGACCGCGCCGACGCCCCGTCGCGCCGGTCCTCGGGTACCGAGCCCCGGGCAGCCCGACACCGCGCTGTACCCCCGGGCGCAGTGGTCACGGCTCGTCCGCGACGTGCTGGTCCACCTTCCCGCCCGCGACCTCGGCTACCCCGCCCCGGCCGGTCACCCGGCCCTGCGTGAGGCGCTGGCCGACCACCTCCGCCGGACCCGCGGCGCGGACGTGGGTGCCGACGACGTCGTCGTCGTGGCCGGCGTCGCGCAGGTCGGCGCGCTCCTCGTCGCGGCCGGGCTGCGCCGGTGGGCGGTCG
>AXCX01000560.1 GCA_000767215.1 Actinotalea fermentans ATCC 43279 = JCM 9966 = DSM 3133 | reverse complement strand
AGGGTGCCCAGCTGCGCTCGCTCGGCGCACAGGTCGTCGAGGTACCGGTGGACGAGCGCGGGCTCGTCGCCGGGGCGCTCGACGGGCACACCGGCCTGGACGCCGTCGTCGTGACGGCCGCGCACCAGTACCCGACCGGCTGCGTCCTCGCGCCCGAGCGCCGTCAGGACCTCGTGCGCCGCGCCCGCGCCGCCGGCTTCGTGCTCCTCGAGGACGACTACGACGCCGAGCTCCGGTACGACCGCGAGCCCGTCGGGGTGATGCACGCCCTGGGGCCCGACGTCGTCGTGCTCGCGGGCTCGGTCTCCAAGCCGCTGGCACCCGCGCTGCGGCTCGGCTGGATGGTGCCGCCCGCCGACCTGCGCGAGGCGGTCGTCGCGGCGAAGCACACGGCCGACCTGGGGTCGCCGGTGGTGGACCAGCTGGCGCTGGCCGGCATGCTGACGTCAGGCGCCTACCTGCGCCACGTGCGCCGGGTCCGGGGCGTGTACCGGGCGCGGCGGGACATGCTCCTCGCCGCCCTCGCACGCCACGCCCCGGACGTCGTGGTGACCGGCGTCTCCGCCGGCCTGCACGTGTACCTGGCGCAGCTCGGACCGGACGTCGCCGCGCGCGGACGGTCCGCGCTCGCGGCGCTCGGCGTCCCCGCCGAGGTCGTCCCCGGCGGGCCGGTGCACCTGCCCGGGGACGGGCTCGTGGTCGGGTTCGCGAG
>AXCX01000559.1 GCA_000767215.1 Actinotalea fermentans ATCC 43279 = JCM 9966 = DSM 3133 | reverse complement strand
ACGCCCGACAAGGCCGCCACCGCCACCTGGTCCTCGTCGAACCAGACGGCCGGCGGCGCATCGGGCCCCGGGCACGGCCCGAGGAGCACGGCCGGTGCCCGCACGCGGGCGGTGGCGGCGACGCGCGGGCCGTCCGCGAGCAGGTCGGGCAGCACGACGAGGTCGAACCGCCGCTCGGCCCACCACTGCCGGTACGTCTGCGCGACGTCCTCGCCGGCGTCGACCAGCTGGACCACCAGGCTGTAGCCCTGCCCGGCCAGCACGCCGCGCGCCGCCTCCACGAGGTCGAGGAACCCGGCGTCGCGCGCGAGGGTGCCCGGCCGGTCCATCACCACCAGGGCGACGGTGCGCGGGCCGCCGCGCACCGACCGCGCCGCCACGTCGGGACGCCAGCCAAACTCCTCCGCGACCCGCAGCACCCGCTCGCGCGTGGCGGCCGAGACCCCCGGCCGCCCGTTGAGCGCGTAGGAGACCACGGCGGTGGAGACACCCGCGGCCCGGGCCACGTCGGTGATCGTCGGCCGGTGCGTACGCACGCCGGAAAGGGTCATCATCGCCCCCTGCTGAGGTCCGGCAGCTACGCGCCGGCCCGTCCCCGCGACCGCCCCGCCGCAGAGGGCCGTCAGTCTCGTCCCCGAATCGCAGAACGTCAACAGGAGCGCGAGATGCTATGTTTTCGTTGCGCGCCCGAAACAATTCCGAGGCACTTCGGTGCATTTTCTGAATTCACTTCCCGACGCCATCGCGGTCCGTCCACCCCGGCACCCGAGCCCGCTGACCAGCAACGACGGCCGCGCGCGTACCATTCCCGGGCCGCCGGCCGCATTCCTTTCCCATGATTGCCGGACGGCGGTGGCGTGGCTACGCTGACCGGGGCCGGCGTGGGGCAGCCGGCACTCCGTGATGGGGGCAGACAATGGGGACGGCTCGGTCAGGGGCCGGAAGCGGAGGCGTCGGTCGCACGATCGGCGTCGTCTCGCCGCTCGTCGGCGGCTTCTACTTCGGCGCGATCATCGCGGGGGTGACCCGGGCGGCGGCGCGCGCCGGGATGCGGGTGGTCGCGGTGCAGACCTTCCCCACCCGGCTGGCGCGCGAGCGCCACCAGCCGCGCCCCGTCCCGGCCGAGCCCGGCGCGCTCGCGGTGATGGACGCCGTCGTCGTGATCACCGACGCGCTGGCGCCCGAGCGGCTGCACGACCTGCTCGCCGAGTCGCGGCCCGTCGTCCTCGTCGGCACCGACGACCCCGGCCTCGACGTGCCCGTGCTGCGACCCGACAACCACGGCGGCGCCCGCGCGGCCGTCGACCACCTCGTCGCCCACGGGCACCGGCGCATCGGCTTCGTCGGGGACCTCGAGCAGCGCGACATCCGCGAGCGCCACGAGGGATGGCTGGCCGCGCTCACCGCGCACGGCATCACGCCGGAGGACGACTGGTTCCACCCCGCACCGGGCAACACGGTGCCGGCCGGCTCGGACGCCGCCGAGGCCGCCGTGCGCGCCGGCTCACCGACGACGGCGGTGCTGGCCGCGACCGACCTCGCCGCGATCGGGTTCCTGCGCGGCCTCCAGCGGGCCGGGACGGTGCTGCCGCGAGACCTGGCGGTCGTCGGCTTCGACCACACCGAGGGCGGCGCGCGCGTCACCCCGCGCCTGACGACCGTCGACCCGCACCACGACCGCGTGGGCGAGCTCGCCGTGGCGCACGTGCTCGCGCAGC
>AXCX01000558.1 GCA_000767215.1 Actinotalea fermentans ATCC 43279 = JCM 9966 = DSM 3133 | reverse complement strand
GCACCTCCTCCGGCGCGGCGCGGCGCAGCAGCGCGGCGAGCAGCGCCCGCTTGGCCAGCCGTGAGCGGGTGGCGGCCAGCGCGGCGGAGGTCGCGGCGACGTCGGCGAGCAGCACCTGCCCATCCTCGCGCGCCCCACCGACGCGGCCACCCGAGCCGACACCTCAAGTGGAGCATCGCGGCGGGGAATCGGCCCACCTGGTGCACGGTGGCGCCACCGCGCTCCAGTTGAGGGGGGAGGGGGGCGGCTCGCGTACGGTGAGGCCGTGCGTCTCGGCATCGTCGTCGACTACTCCGACGACTTCCGCGCGGCCGTGCCCGCGGTGCAGCAGGCGGAGCGGCTCGGGGTCGACGTCGTCTCCGTCGCGGAGGCGTACTCCTTCGACGCCGTGAGCCGGCTCGGGTACCTGGCGGCCGCGACGGAGCGGGTCGCGCTGCAGTCGGCGATCCTGGGCGTGTTCTCGCGCACGCCCGCCGCGCTCGCGATGACCGCTGCCGGGCTCGACGACGTCTCCGGCGGCCGGTTCGAGCTTGGGCTGGGCGCGTCAGGCCCGCAGGTGGTCGAGGGGTTCCACGGCGTCCCGTACGCCGCCCCGCTCACGCGGATCCGCGAGACCGTCGAGGTCTGCCGGATGGTCTGGCGCCGCGAGCCCCTCGCGTTCGAGGGGCGCCGCGTGCGCGTCCCGTTGCCGCCCGACCAGGGGACCGGCCTGGGCAAGCCGCTCAAGCTGGTCAACCGGCCGCGGCGGGAGCGGATCCCGATCGCCATCGCCGCGCTGACGCCCAAGAGCGTCGCGCAGACCGCCGAGATCGCCGACGGCTGGATGCCGGTGTTCTACCTGCCCGAGCGCGCGCACCTGGCCTGGGGCGACGCGCTCGACGCCGGACGCGCGGCCCGCGACACCGCGCTCGGCCCCCTGGACGTGCAGGTCACGATGCCGCTGCTCATCGGCGAGGGCCCCGCGCTCGACGCCGCCCGGGCGGCCTACCGGGACCGCCTCGCGCTCTACGTCGGCGGCATGGGCGCGCGGGACGCGAACTTCTACGCCGACCTGGCGGCGCGCTACGGCCTGGGCGAGGCGGCCGCCGTCGTGCAGGACCGGTACCTGGCCGGCGACAAGGCGGGCGCCGCCGGCGCCGTCCCGGGCGAGCTCGTCGAGGGGACGGCGCTCATCGGCGACGAGGCGCACGTGCGGACGCGGCTGCAGGCGCTGGCCTCGAGCGGCGTCACCACGCTCACCGTGCAGCCGCTCGCCCCCACGCCCGACGGGCGTCTGGAGCAGTTCGCCGCCGTGCGCGCGCTGCTGGACGAGCCCGCGCCGCCGCGCGCCTGAGCGCCCGCCGCACCCGTCCCGGGGACGTCCGGCGCGGCGACCGACGGGAACGTACGCTGGCAGCATCGTCGGGCAGGGGAGCGCATGGGATACGTCGTCACGATCCTGCTCGTCGCCGTGCCGACGTTCTTCGCGGTCGTGGCCCCGCGCCGCACGCCGCTGCAGGCGCGGCTGAGCTTCGTGGGCGGGCTCGTGGTGAACGAGATGCCGCTGTGGCCGGCGCTCTGGGTGGCGGGTGC
>AXCX01000557.1 GCA_000767215.1 Actinotalea fermentans ATCC 43279 = JCM 9966 = DSM 3133 | reverse complement strand
CGGGTGCCGCCGCGGTCCGCGTCGGCCCGGTGCCCGACGACCGCGCGGTGCTGCGCGAGGTGGTCGCCGACCAGCTCGTCCGCGCGGACCTGCTGGTGCTCGTCGGCGGCCTGTCCGCGGGGCCGTGGGACACCGTGGGGGACGTCCTCGCCGGCCTGCCGGACGTGCGCGTGGACCAGGTGGCGATGACGCCCGGCGGACGGATGGGCTTCGGCGTCGTGCCGGGCGCCGTCCTGCCGGTGGACGACGGCGCGCCCGGCGTCATCGTGGCGGCGCTGCCCGGGCACCCCGTGGACGCGCTGCTCACCTTCGAGATGTTCCTGCGCCCCGCGCTCCGCGCGATGGCCGGGCAGGTCACGCTGTACCGGCCGAACGTCCGCGCGGCGGTGGCGCGTGCCTGGGCGTCGCCCGCGGGCCTGACGCAGGTGGTCCCCGCGACGGTCGTCGGCTCACCGGGGGAGGGCTACACGGCGACGCCGCTGGAGCCCGGCGTGGAGTCGCTGGCGGCGCTGGCCCGCGCGAACGCGCTCGTCGTGGTCCCCGAGGACACCACGATGGTCGCGGCGGGTGACCTCGTCTCCTGCCTGGTGCTGGAGGGCTGACGTGGCGCGCGGGTGGCCCGTGGAGCTGCGGGAGGGCGACGTCCTCCTGCGGCCGCTGCGCCGCTCCGACGGCCCGGACTGGCTCTCCCTGCGCGCCCGCAACGAGGAGTGGCTGCGCCCGTGGGAGGCCACCGCGCCGGAACCGCCGCGCGGGCGCCCACCCACGTTCGCGGCGTACGCCCGGGTCCTCGCCCGGCAGGCGCGCGCGGGCGAGACGCTGCCGTTCGCCGTCGTGCACGCCGGCGAGCTCGTGGGGCAGCTCACCGTCGCGTCCGTCACGCGCGGGTCGCTCTGCTCGGCGAGCGTCGGCTACTGGGTCAGCGAGCACGTGGCCGGCCGCGGCATCATCCCGACGGCCGTCGCGCTCGCCGTCGACCACTGCCTCGGGCCCGTCGGGCTGCACCGGGTGGAGATCGCGATCCGCCCGGAGAACGCGGCGAGCCTGCGCGTCGTCGCGAAGCTGGGGCTGCGCGAGGAGGGCGTGCGCGAGCGCTACCTGCACATCCAGGGCGGGTGGCGGGACCACCGGACCTTCGCGGTGACCGCCGAGGAGGTGCCGGGCGGGCTGGTGGCGCGCTGGCGGCGCACCAGAACCACACAGGTGTAGTTCGCGCGTCCGACACGCCGCGCCCGGTCCGCCCCCGGGCTCGTCCGGCCACCTACCGTCGTGACGTGAGCCAGACCGCCGGCGTCCTCCTGGTCGCCGTGGCGGTCCTGTGGATCGCATACCTGGTGCCGCACCGCCTGCGGTACCGCCAGCAGCTCGCCGAGTGCCGGACCGAGGACAGGTTCTCCGAGCGGCTGCGGGTGGTGCGGGTGGCGGGGACGGAACCGGGGGCACGGCGGCACGTCGCC
>AXCX01000556.1 GCA_000767215.1 Actinotalea fermentans ATCC 43279 = JCM 9966 = DSM 3133 | reverse complement strand
ACCCGCCGCGACGAGGAGGTGGGTCAGTGGACCGGCCGCACGGGCTTGCCGACAGGGTCGTGGCCGACGCCGTTCGCCGCACCGCGGCGGAGCGCGCGGCCCGCGCTGCCTACCTGGCTCGCCGACGCGCGGGAGCGCGCCGTCGGGCGATCCTGGCCACCACGCTCCTCGTGCTCGCGGTCGCGGGCTGGGCCGGCGTCGTCGCGGGCGGGCTGATCGCCCTCGGCCTGGTGCCCTCCGCGCTGTTCGTGAGCGTGCTCGGGC
>AXCX01000555.1 GCA_000767215.1 Actinotalea fermentans ATCC 43279 = JCM 9966 = DSM 3133 | reverse complement strand
TGTACGCGACGAGGAGACCCTGGCGGAAATCCGATCGCGCCCCGCCGCTCCCCCGGTCAGCCCCGCATCGCGTCGGCGGCCGACGACGGCAGGTTCTCCGCCGGAACACCCGCGTTCCAGTCGGCGACAACCACGCTCGGCCCGACGTTGTGGGCCTCCATGCGCCACGCCGGCCAGGCGTCGCCACGGCTCGCCCTCAGCACCGACCAGTGCGCGTTGTGGAGTCCGACGAGCCCGCGCCACGCGACGGCGTCGAGCCCGAGCAGCGCCGTCAGCCCGAGGGAGACGGCCGCGCCGTGGGACACGAGGACGAGCGTCTCGTCGTGCGCCATCGGTGCGGCGAGCTCGCGCACGGCAGCGCTGAACCGCTCCGCGACGGCGGCCCGCGACTCAGCCCCCATGCGCTTGGGGTCGCCGCCGCGCTGCCAGACGGCGAACTCCTCCGGCCACTGCTCGGCGATCTCCTCCGCGGTCAGGCCCTCCCACTCACCGAAGGACCGCTCACGCAGCCGTGTGTCGACGCCGACCTGGAGCCCGACCAGGTCCGCGAGCTGCTGCGCGGTCGCCCGCGCGCGCCCGAGGTCGGACGCGACGATGCGCGTCGGAGCGTGCCGACGCCACAGGTCGAGCGCTGCCTGCTCCACCTGCCACTGCCCGATCTCGTCCAGCGGGATGTCGATCGTGCCCTGCATGCGCGTGCTGGCGTTGTACGCGGTGCGCCCGTGCCGCCAGCAGATGACCGTTCCGGCGGTCACGCGACCGTCGCCCGGCCGTCGCCGCCCTGGTCCTCCACCTGGCCGTCGCCGCCCCGCGCGTCGGCGGGCAGTTCGATCACCGGGCAGTCCGACCAGAGCCGTTCGAGGGCGTAGTAGACGCGGTCCTCGGCGTGCTGCACGTGCACCACGACCTCGACGAAGTCGAGCAGCACCCAGCGCGCCTGACGCACGCCCTCGCGGCGTACGGGCTTCGCGCCGGCCTTGAGCATGGCTTCCTCGACGGCGTCGACGATCGCCCCGACCTGCCGCTCGTTCGAGGCGGAGGCGATGATGAAGACGTCGGTGAGGACCAGGCGGTCGCTCACGTCGAGGGCGATGATCTCCTCGGCCTTGCGGTCCGACGCGGCCCGCGCGGCGACAACGGCGAGCTCGACAGCCCGATCCGACGCGGCCATCAGAGCCCCACCTCTCCCGTCGTGGCGACGTGCGACCACGTGACGCCCTCGCCCACGACGCCCGCGCCCTGCGTGCCCTCGGCACCCGAGTCGCGCAGCAGCACCACGAAGATCAGCATGCCCAGGACGAACGCCACGAGCACCAGGACGATCATGTGCAGCCACGTGTACGGGTGGCGCGGCGGCTCGGCGGCCTCGTCGTCCGGCTCGTCCTCGACGTCCTCGGGAACAGCGCGCGAGGGCGCCACGGGCGCGGACGTCGGTGTTGGCGTCCAGCCCTGGCCCGAGCCCACGCTCCCCCAGCGCGGCATCGCGGCGTCGGACGTGTCGGTCGGCTCCGTGGCCCCCGGGGCGGTGGCTGCGACGGACGGCGCGGCAGCGGCGCCGAACCTGGCGGCCGGGGCCGCCTGCATGGTCCCGAACGACTGGCCCACCACCGGGCGGATGTCCGCCGGCACGAAGGCCGCCCGCGACGCGTCCGCGACGCC
>AXCX01000554.1 GCA_000767215.1 Actinotalea fermentans ATCC 43279 = JCM 9966 = DSM 3133 | reverse complement strand
CAGGCGGGCGCCCGGCGCCGCGCTTCTTGCGTGCGCCCGCTGCTCCCGATGCCCCCGCCCTCGCCACGACGGCCACCGTAGCGGGGGCAGGCCGCACGTGTGCCCGGACCGCGCCGGGCGAGCCCAAGGCCGCGCCGATAGGGTCGTCGTGGGAAGCCTGGAGGGGGGCGCGCGTGGCCTACGAGCTGGTCGTGGTGGCCAACCGGCTGCCGGTGGACATCTCCGTGGCGGCCGACGGGACGCAGAGCTGGCAGCGATCGCCCGGCGGCCTCGTCAGCGCCCTGGAGCCGGTCATGTCCGAGGCCCACGGGGCCTGGATCGGGTGGTCCGGCTCCCCCGACCTCGAGGCCGAACCCTTCGAGGCCGACGGCGTGCACCTGGTGCCTGTCACCCTGTCCGCGGACGAGGTGGCCGACTACTACGAGGGTTTCGCCAACGACACGCTGTGGCCGCTCTCGCACGACGTCATCAGCCCGCCCGTCTACCACCGGCGCTGGTGGGACGCGTACCGGCGCGTGAACCGGCGCTTCGCGGCGGAGGCCGCGCAGGAGGCCGCCCAGGGCGCGACCGTCTGGGTGCACGACTACCAGCTGCAGCTCGTCCCGGCGATGCTGCGCGAGCTGCGGCCGGACCTGCGGATCGGCTACTTCCACCACATCCCGTTCCCGCCGCTGGAGATCTTCGCCCAGCTCCCCTGGCGGCGGCAGGTGCTCGAGGGCCTGCTCGGCGCCGACCTGGTCGGCTTCCAGCGCACCGGCGACGCCGGCAACTTCATCCGCACCGTGCGCCGCTTCACCGACCTCACGACGCGCGGCGCGGTCATCACGGTCCCCGGGCCGGACGGGCGCGAGCGGCAGGTCCGCGCGTCGGCCTTCCCCATCTCGATCGACTCCGCGCGGTTCGACGCGCTCGCGCGCACGCCGGAGGTGCGCGCCCGGGCCCGGGAGATCCGCGCGGACCTCGGTGACCCCGGCGTGGTGCTCCTCGGCGTCGACCGGCTCGACTACACCAAGGGCATCCGGCACCGGATCAAGGCCTACGGGGAGCTCCTCGAGGAGGGCCGGCTGTCCGTGCCCGACACCGCGCTCGTCCAGGTCGCCAGCCCCAGCCGGCAGAACGTCGAGGCCTACCAGCAGCTGCGCGAGGAGGTCGAGGTCCTCGTCGGGCGCATCAACGGCGAGTTCGGCCGCATCGGCGCCACGCCGATCCACTACCTGCACCACTCCTACCCGCCGGAGGAGATGGCCGCGCTGTACCTGGCGGCGGACGTCATGCTCGTGACGTCCCTGCGGGACGGCATGAACCTCGTCGCCAAGGAGTTCGTCGCGGCGTGCGTCGACGACCGCGGCGTGCTCGTCCTGTCGGAGTTCACGGGCGCCGCCGACGAGCTCTCGGGGTCGCTGCTGGTCAACCCGCACGACATCGACGGCCTCAAGGACGCCATCGCGCACGCCACCCGCATGGACGGCCGCGAGATGCGCTCCCGGATGCGCAAGCTCCGCCGGCGCGTGCTCGCCGACGACGTGCGCAAGTGGTCCCAGAGCTTCCTGCGCACGCTCGAGACGGCCCCCCGGGTGCCGCTGCGATGACGACGCCCGGGCCCGTCACCTCGGAGGTGCTGCACGAGCTGGCGGCCGGCGTGCGCCGCGGCGCGACGCTCGTCGCGCTCGACTTCGACGGCGTCCTCGCCCCGCTGGTGGACGACCCGGCCGAGAGCCGCGCCCTGCCGGCGTCGTCCGCGGCGCTGGCGCACCTGGCCGCGGCGTCCGT
>AXCX01000056.1 GCA_000767215.1 Actinotalea fermentans ATCC 43279 = JCM 9966 = DSM 3133 | reverse complement strand
CCCGTGCGGCCGGCGTGCAGGCGCAGCTGGGTGGCCAGGGTGCGCACCGCCGCCCGCTCGACGTCGGCCCAGTCGGCGCGCCCGGCCGCCAGGTCGGCGGCGAGGTGCGCGACCCGCTGCTGCGCGAACGGTGCCTCGACGTCGAGACCCGCCCGCAAGGCCGCGGTGCCGTCGCGCATGCCCCAGATGAAGTCCGTGATCACGGTGCCCGTGAAGCCCCAGTCCTCGCGGAGGACGCGCGTGAGCAGCTCGGGGTTCTGGCCGGCCCACTGGCCGTTCACGGAGTTGTAGGAGCTCATCACGGCCAGGGCACCGGCGTCGATCGCGCGCCGGAAGTGCGGGAGGAAGAGCTCGTGCAGCGTCGCGTCGTCGATGCGCACGTCCACGCTGAACCGCGCGTTCTCCATCGAGTTGAGCGCGTAGTGCTTCACGCAGGCGATCGCGTGCGGGGCGACGCCGCGCACGAGGGCGGCCCCGAACTCCCCCAGCAGCGCCGGCTCCTCGCCGTAGGTCTCCTGCGCGCGCCCCCAGGCGGGGTGGCGCGGGAGGTTGAGGCACACGCCCCCGAAGAACGTGCCGCCCTGGGCGCGCACCTCGGTCCCGATGGCGGCGCCCACGCGCTCCTCGAGCGCGACGTCCCAGGTCGCGCCACGGGCCATCGAGACCGGGAACGCCGTGCCCTGGCCGGCCACGCACCCGCGCGGGCCGTCCACGAACTGCAGGCCCGGCACGCCCAGGCGCGGGGCCGCGCCCATCGGGTACGGGCGGACGTTGTACCCCTCGGCGAGCAGGTCCCGCATGCCGGGCCAGAACGGGATGTCGCCGTCGAGCAGACCGAGCCGCTCGGCGTCGTCGAGCGCCCCGTACAGGGCTCTGGCCTGCTCGAACGGGTCGGCGCCCGCGCGGACGCGGGCCACCGCAGCCTCGAACGCGCCCGGACCGGTCGGGACGTCGTCGGCACCGGCCGCGCGGGTCGTGGGGTCGCTGGCCGGGTGCTCCGTCGTCATGGCCAGGGTCTATCACACGCGGGCCCGGCCGGCGCTGCGGCCGGCCGGGCCCGCTGGGGTCGGCGGCGTCGGTCAGCCCAGCCGCACGCGCTCGTCCAGCGTGGGCACCACCGCCGTGTAGCCGAGCTCGGCGCGGATGCGGGCCGCGAGCGCCCGCGAGGCCGCCTCCTCGCCGTGCACCACATAGACCACCTCGGGTCGCTCGGGCAGGGCCCGGAGCCAGTCCAGGATCTCGCTCGCGTCGGCGTGCACGGAGAACTCCTCGTCGCGCACGATCTCGGCCTCGACGGGCACGTAGCGGCCGTGGATCTTCACCTCCGCTGCGCCGTCGGCGAGCGCCCGGCCGCGGGTGCCGACCGCCTGGTAGCCGGTGAGCACGACGGTGTTGCGCGGGTCCGGCAGCATGTGCCGCAGGTGGTGCACGACCCGCCCGCCCGTGCCCATCCCCGACGCGGAGATGATGATGCACGGCATCGCCGGGTTGTTCAGCGCCTTGGACTCGTCGGGGGTCCGCGCCGCTCGCAGCAGCGGCAGGCGGGCCAGCTGCGGGTCGATGTCGGTGCGCAGCTCGTCGCGCTGCGACTCGCGCCGGTAGATCTCGAGGGCCGCCAGCGCCATCGGGCTGTCCACGTACACGGGCACGTGCGGGATGCGCCCGGCCGCGACCATCTCCGACAGGGCCTGCAGCACCAGCTCCGTCCGGTCCACGGCGAAGGCCGGGACGAGCACCGAGCCGCCGCGCTTGACGGTCCGGCGGATGGCGGCCGCGAAGACCTCGTGCGGCAGCCCGATCGGCTCCGGGTGCTCCCGGTCCCCGTACGTGGACTCGACCACCACGGTCCTGGCCGCCGGCGGGTCGGCCCGCGGCCGCAGCACCGGGTGCGCGGTGCGGCCGAGGTCGCCCGAGAACAGCACGCTCGTGCCGCCGATCTCCACGAGCACGCTCGCCGAGCCCAGCACGTGCCCGGCGCGCGAGGCCGTCACTCGCGTCCCGCCGCCCAGGTCGACGGGGTGGTCGAACGCGACGGCACGGAACGCGCGGGCGGCGCGGACGGCGTCGTCGGCCGTGTAGAGGGGCAGCGGCACCTCGTGGCGGGACCAGCCGCCCTCCCGCGCCTGCTCGGCGTCGCGCTCGTTCAGGTAGCCGGAGTCCTTGAGCACGATCTCGGCCAGCGCCGCCGTGCCCTCGGTCGCCCACACCGGGCCGGTGAAGCCGTCCCGCACGAGGGCCGGCAGGTAGCCGCAGTGGTCGAGGTGGCAGTGGGTGAGCACGACGTCGTCGATCGCCGCCGGCGGGACAGGGAAGGGCTCCCAGTTGCGCCGTCGGAGCTCACGCTCGCCCTGGTAGAGCCCGCAGTCGACGAGCAGCCGCCGACCGGCGTGCGTGAGGAGGAACCGGGACCCGGTGACGCTCGCCGCGCCGCCGAGGAAACCGAGGGAGACGGGGTCGCCCGATGCCGGGCCGTGGCTGCCGGTCATGACTCCAGCCTGCTCCCCGTGCCCGCCCGGCGGACAGCGGATCGCGGGTGATCTGCGGCTGCCGTACGGTCGGCCGCGTGATCGCCATCGAGCTCGCCCTGTCCCCGACGCCCGAGCGCCTGGCCGCCCGGCCCGCCCACCGCGCGATCGTCGCCGAGCTGCACGCGCGCGGCGTGGTGCACGCCGCCGGTCCGTTCGCGGACGACTCCGGCGCCCTCGTGCTCGTCGACGGCGACCTGGCGACGGCCGAGGAGGTGCTCGCCGGCGATCCCTACTACCGCTCCACACACGGCGTGCGGGTCGTGTCCGTCCGCGAGTGGGCGCCTGTCGTCGGTCCCTGACGCCTCCTACCATGCACCCGTGAGCGATGACGCCCCGACGGTGACCGCCGTGCCCGTGACCCGCCCGACCGTCACGACGCACCGCGGCCGGGTCGCCGCGTGGGCGCTGTGGGACTGGGGGTCGGCGGCGTTCAACGCCGTCATCACGACGTTCGTCTTCACCAGGTGGATCACGAGCGACGCGTTCGCCGATCCCGCCGCCGTCGCGGCCGCCGAGGCCGAGGGGGCGGCCGGCGGACCGGCCACCGACGCGCTCGACGCGATCCTCGCCCAGCACTCGGCCTGGCTCGGCTGGGGTCTGACGGCGGCCGGCGCATGCATCGCGCTGGCGGCTCCCGTGCTCGGTGCCCGCGCGGACAGCGCCGGACGCCGCACGTGGTGGCTGGGCATCCAGACGGCCGTGACGGTGCTGCTCAGCGCCGCCATGGTGCTCGTGCGGCCCGACCCGGACGCGCTGAGCTACAACGTCGTGCTCGGCATCACCCTGCTCGCGCTCGGCAACATCGCCTTCGAGCTCGCGTCGGTCAACTACAATGCGATGCTGGCGCAGATCGCCGCCCCGGGCGCCCTCGGCAAGGTCAGCGGCATCGGCTGGGGGGCCGGTTACATCGGCGGCATCGTGCTGCTCCTGCTGCTGTTCGTCGGGTTCATCAACCCCGAGGTCGGCTGGTTCGGCATCACCGACGGCGACGGCATGGACATCCGGGTGTCGGTCCTGGTGTCGGCGGTGTGGTTCGCGGTGTTCGCCATCCCAGTACTCGTCGCCGTCCCGGAGGTGCCGCAGGACACGCGGCGGCAGGCCCCGAGCGTCCTCGCCTCCTACCGGCAGCTCGGGCGCGACATCGCCGCGCTGTGGCGCAACGCGCGGCACACGCTGTACTTCCTCCTGGCGAGCGCGGTCTACCGCGACGGGCTCGCGGGCGTCTTCACGTTCGGGGCGGTGATCGCCTCGGGCACCTTCGGCTTCTCCGCCAGCGAGGTGGTCGTGTTCGCGATCGCGGCGAACCTGGTGGCCGGCGTGGCGACGCTGCTGGGCGGCTGGGCGGACGACCGGGTCGGGCCGAAGGCGGTGATCACCACCTCGCTCGTCGGGCTGGTGATCTCGGGCTCGGCGGTGTTCGTCCTGCACGACGCGGGGGCCACCGCGTTCTGGGTCTTCGGGCTGCTCCTGTGCGTGTTCGTCGGTCCGGCGCAGTCGGCGAGCCGCTCGCTGCTGGCCCGCGTGATCCCGCCGGGCCGCGAGAGCGAGGTGTTCGGCCTCTACGCGACGACCGGTCGCGCGGCCAGCTTCCTCGCCCCGCTGGCCTTCTCCACGTTCATCACGGTGAGCGGCAGCCAGCACTGGGGCGTCGTCGGCATCGTGCTGGTGCTCGCGGTCGGGCTCGCGCTGCTCCTGCCGCTGCGCGTCGCGCAGGTGCGCGCGCCGCTCGCCGAGGCGACGGAGGCCGGGGAGGCCCCCACGCCCGTCGTCCCGGCGCCTTGAGCCCGCCGTGGGCTGGTCACCCGACGACGTCCCGGGCTGGGAGCGGCTGACCGTGCCCGTGGGAGCGGGCGACGACGTGGTCACCGTCGTCCGGGCCGCACCGGCAGCCGTGGCGGGGACCTCCGGGACCGACGCCAGACCGGCCGTGCTGCTGCTGCACGGGTACAACGACTACGTCTTCCAGGCGCACGTCGCCGACGCGCTGGGAGCCCGCGGCTACGCCTGCTACGGCGTGGACCTGCGCCGGTGCGGGCGCTCGACGCGCCCCGGTCAGGTCCCCCACTTCACCACGGACCTGGCCGAGTACCGGGCGGACCTCGACGCAGCGCTCGACGTCGTGCGCGGTGCGGGCCACCCGTGGGTGGCCGTCGCGGGCCACTCGACGGGTGGGCTGACCGGCGCCCTGTGGGCGGCCGCGCGGCGGGACGCCGGGGGTCCGGACGCGCTCGTGCTGAACAGCCCGTGGCTGCGCCTGAACGGCGGGCGCGCGCGGCGTGCGTGGCAGGCCGCCGTCGTGGGGGTGGTCGGCCGGCTCGCACCGCTGCGCGTCGTGGAGCGCGGCGGCGGGTCCGCCTACCAGCGGCAGCTGCACGTGGCGAACGGCGGGCGGTGGACCTACGACCTGGGACTGAAGCCACCGGGCGGGTTCCCGGTGCGCGCAGGGTGGCTCCGCGCCGTCGTCGCCGGTCAGCGGACGGTCGCGCGGGGGCTGCGGCTCGAGGTCCCCGTGCTCGTGTGCACGTCGGCGTCGGGCGGCCCGAACCGTGACGACAACCCCGACCTCGGGCGGCAGGACACCGTGCTCGACCCGGCGCACACGTGGCGGCTCGCGCCGCGCCTGGGCACCGACGTCACCGTCGTGCGCATCGAGGACGGCGTGCACGACCTCAGCCTCTCGGCCGACGGGCCGCGCGACCGGTACCTCAGCGCGGTGCTCGACTGGCTCGACGCACGCGCCTCAGCTCGCCGGTGACTCGTCCGACGGCGTCGCGCCCGCCAGCATCGCGACGACCTTCGCGGGGACGTTCGTCGTGACCTCGTGCGCCCGGACGGCGAGCACGGCCGCCAGGTCCTCGGCGGTGTCGACCGTCCACACCCGCACCAGCCGCCCGGCCTCGACCCAGCCGCGCACCCGGTCCGGGAACGCCACGACGTAGTCCACGCCGGGGCCCGCGCCGCCCACCTCGCCGCTCGTGACGAGGTCGGCCGACTGCTTCGTGACCCTGCGCACGTACGCCGCCTTGACGGCCCGGGTGGCCGGGGCGCCGCCGTCGTAGGCCACGGCCGCGGCGGGCGTGTCCAGGAGGCACATCGCCACCGGGGCACCGACCGTGCGGCGCAGGTGGCGGACGGCACCCGGGTGGAAGCTCATGAGCGAGACGCGGCCACCGCCGCCCAGCTCCCCCGTCGCCGGGTCCCAGCCGCGGCCGGCGAGCACCTCGAGCACCGCGTCCTCCGCAGCGAACCGGTAGGCCGCCGGGTGCTTGAGCTCGATCGCCAGGTCGATGGGCCGGCCGGCCGCCGCCACGATGTCGAGCAGGTCCTCGAGCGTGAGGACCTGGTCCCGCGGGCCGCCCAGGGCCGCCGGAACGACGGGCCCACCGTGCCAGGAGACGACGTCGAGCTCGCGCAGCTGCGCGAGGGTCCGGGCCCGGACCGAGCCGCGGCCGTCCGACGTGCGGTCCACCGTCGGGTCGTGCCAGCAGACGAGGCGGTCGTCGGCGGTCAGGCGCACGTCGCACTCGATCCCGTCCGCGCCGTCGGCGATGGCCTGCAGCATCGCGGCGCGCGTGTGCTCCGGCCACTGCGCGCTGGCACCGCGGTGGGCGACGACCTTGACGCGGGCAGGATCGGCGGGCATCCACCCAGCCTGTCACGCCCCGGAGGCTTCGTGTGCCGGACGGGTGGTGTCGTAGCGTCGGTGCGTGCGCACGGCCTACCTCGACCACCCGGGTCCGCTGCCGCTGGCGCACCGCGGCTTCTCGGCGGCCGAGCCGGAGAACTCGATGGCGGCGTTCGCGGCCGCCGTCGCGCTCGGCTTCCGGTACGTGGAGACCGACGTGCACGCGACGCGCGACGGCGTCGCTGTCGCCTTCCACGACGACACGCTCGACCGGGTCAGCGACGGCACCGGACGGATCGCCGACCTGCCGTGGTCGACGGTCGCGCGGGCGAGGATCGCCGGGACCGAGCCGGTCCCCCGCCTGGACGACCTCCTCGGCACCTGGCCGCAGTTGCGGGTGAACATCGACGTGAAGTCCGCGCACGCCATCGGGCCGCTCGTCGAGGCGATCGAGCGCACCCGCGCGCACGACCGGGTGTGCGTGGCCTCGTTCTCCGACGCACGACGCCGGGCCGTCGAGCGGGCTCTCTCCCGACCGGTGACGACGTCGGCCGGCACGGGGACCGCGGCGCGGTTCCGCGTGGCGGTCGCGACGGGCCGGGGTCGCGCGGTCGCGCGGGCGCTCGGCGCCGTCGACGGGCTGCAGGTGCCCGAACGGCACCAGCGCGTCCCCGTGGTCACGGCGGCGACGGTGGCCGCCGCGCACGCGGCGGGCCGGTTCGTGCACGTGTGGACGGTGAACGAGGCCGCCGACATGGTGCGCCTGCTCGACCTCGGCGTGGACGGGATCGTCAGCGACCGGGCCGACGTCCTGCGTGACGTCCTGGCCGCCCGCGGGCAGTGGTTCGGCGCCTGACCGGTCGCGCGGTGGGTGCGGCGGACGCAGGATGGCCGGACCCGACGAACGGAGTCACCGTGTCCGCCACCCCTGACCACCTGTCCGCCGACGAGGGCACCCGGAAGGTCGCCGACCTCGTCAAGGGCCACCGCATCGCGATGCTCACGAGCATCGCGGCGGACGGCACGCTCGTGTCGCGGCCGATGGCGCTACAGGAGATCGAGTTCGACGGGGACCTGTGGTTCTTCGCCGAGCGCAGCTCCCGCAAGGTCGCGAACGTCGCCGCGAACGCGCAGGTCAACGTCACGGTGGGCTCGGCCACGACGTGGGTCTCGCTGACCGGGACGGCCGTCGTCGTGGACAACCCGGAGCGCAAGCGCGAGCTGTGGAACGAGGCCGTGAAGGCCTGGTACCCGGACGGGCCTGACGACGACGGGCTCGTGCTGATCAAGGTCGTCGCCGACTCCGCCGAGTACTGGGACACCCCCGGGCGGCTCGCCACGCTGGTGTCCTATGCGAAGGCCCGGGTGACGGGCCAGCGGTACGAGGGCGGGGAGAACGCGCGCGTCGAGATGGAGTGACGCGGGGGCGGGACACTCGACCGTCAGGCGGCGAACGCGCGGCGGTGCCGCCCGGGCGTCGTGCCGAACCGCTCGCCGAAGTGCGCGCGCAGCGAGGCACCCGTGGCGAAGCCGACGTCCGCCGCGATCGCGTCCACGGGGCGGTCGGTGGTCTCGAGGAGCTCGCGGGCGCGCAGGAGCCGCTGGTCGAGCAGCCAGGCGCCGGGGCTCGCGCCGGTGCGTTCGCGGAAGCGCCGCGTGAAGGTGCGGCGCGACATGGCGGCGCGCGAGGCCCATGCGTCCAGTCCGACGCGGTCGGCCAGGTGCTCGAGCGCCCAGGTCAGGGCGTCGTCGAACAGGTCGCTGCCGGGCGCCGGGCGCAGGGGCGCCGGGATGAACTGGGCCTGGCTGCCGTCGCGGTGCGGTGCGAGCACGAGGGAGCGAGCGACAGCCGAGGCGGCCGCCGCGCCGAGGTCCTCGCGCACGAGGTGGATCAGGCAGTCCAGCCCGGCGGCCACACCCGCGGACGTCACGACGTCGCCTTCGTCGCGCCACAGGACGTCGGCACGCACGCGCACGCGAGGGGCGGCCGCGGCGAGCTCGGCCGCGGCGGCCCAGTGGGTCGCGACCTCGCGACCGTCGGCGATCCCCGCCCGTGCCACGACGAACGCGCCCAGGCAGAGCCCGACGACGCGCGCGCCGCGACGGTGGGCGGCCACGACGGCGGCCAGGAGGGCCGGGCTCGGGTCCGCCGTCGTGTCCCAGCTCGGCAGGACGACGGTGTCCGCGCCGGCGAGCGCCTCCAGCCCGTGCTCGACCAGCACGGGCCAGCCGGCGCTGGTGGGTACGGGACCGGGATCCTCCGCGCAGGTCACGAGGCGGTAGGGCAGCGGCAGCGGCCGTCGGGCGGTCCCCTGCAGCACCGCGTACGGCGCGGCCAGGTGGAACGGGCTGATGCCGGGGAAGGCGAGGACGGCGACCCGGTGCTCCCGCTGGGCGTTGACGACCATGGCCTGAATCTAGCGGTCCGCGTCTCGCGGGCCACTCGCGCGCTCGGTGCGAGGCGACCAGGCTCGAGCCATGACCACCCTCACCGCGCTCCACGTCGGCGGACCGACCCTGTTCCTGCGTTGGGCCGGCCGCGCCGTGATCTGCGACCCGACCTTCGACGAGCCCGGTGAGTACCCGGGCGGTGTCACGCTGCGCAAGCTCACCGGCCCGGCCGTCTCCCCCGCGGACCTCGGCCCGCTCGACCTCGCGCTCGTCTCGCACGACCAGCACGCCGACAACCTCGACGTCGCGGGCCGGGCGCTCCTCGGCTCGGTGCCCACTGTCGTCTCCACCACCACGGCCGCGGCCCGCCTGCCGGGCGTCGTCGGGCTCGAGCCCTGGCAGGCACTCCCCCTCGGCGACGACGGCGCGACCGTCACGGCCGTGCCCGCCCTGCACGGGCCGCCCGGGGCCGAGGCGCTGACCGGCCCAGTGGTCGGGTTCCTGCTGCGCGCACCCGGCGCGCCCACCGTGTACGTCTCCGGGGACAACGCGTCGGTCGACGTCGCGGCCGGCATCGCGCGCGAGGTCCCCGACGTGGACGTGGCGGTCCTGCACGCGGGCGCGGCGAACACGGGGCGCTTCCCCGAACCGCTGACGCTCGACGCCGAGCGGGCCGTCGCCGTCGCGGGCCTGTGGCCGCGGGCCGTGGTGATCCCCGTGCACGCGGACGGGTGGGCGCACTTCACGGAGCCGGTGGACGCCGTCGTGGGCGCGTTCGCGGCGGCCGGCCTGTCGCACCGCCTGCGCGTGCTCGTCCCGGGCGAGGAGACCGCCGTCGCCTTCGCGAGATGACGCTCCTACGCTGAGGCATGGCAGTCGTGGCCGTGACCGGGGTGACGGGATACGTCGGCGGGCGGCTGGTGCCGGAGCTGCTCGCCGCGGGGCATCGCGTGCGGGCCGTCGCACGCAACCCCGGGCGGCTGGCCGGCCGCGACTGGGCCGGCCGCGTCGAGCTCGTCACCGCGGACGCCGCCGACCTGGAGCAGGCGCGCACCGCGCTGACCGGGGTCGACGTGGCCTACTACCTCATCCACTCCCTGGGCTCCGGACGGCGCTTCGAGTCGCGCGACCGTCGCACCGCGCTGACGTTCGCGCGTGCCGCCCGGGAGGCGGGCGTCGGTCGCATCGTCTACCTCGGCGGCCTCCACCCGGACGTGCCCGACCTGTCGCCGCACCTCGAGTCACGCAAGGAGGTCGGCGAGATCCTCCTCGCCTCGGGCGTCCCGACGACGGTGCTGCGCGCCGCCGTCATCCTCGGCTCGGGCTCGGCGTCGTTCGAGATGATGCGCTACCTCACCGAGCGCCTGCCGGCGATGACGACCCCGCGCTGGGTCGACAACCGGATCCAGCCGATCGCGATCCGCGACGTGCTGCGCTACCTCGTGGCCAGCGCGGACATGCCGCCCGAGGTCAACCGCGCCTTCGACATCGGCGGACCTGAGGTGCTGACCTACCGGCAGATGATGCACCGCTACGCCGCGGTCGCCGGGCTGCGCCGCCGCGTCATCGTGCGCGTCGGCGTCCTGACCCCGCGCCTGTCGAGCCTGTGGGTCTCGCTGGTGACGCCCGTGCCCGGCCCGCTCGCGCGGCCGCTCGTCGAGTCGCTCGTGCATGAGGTGGTCTGCAAGGAGCACGACATCGCCGCCTACGCGCCGGACCCGCCGACCGGCCTCCTGGGGTTCGACGACGCCGTCCGGCTCGCCCTGGCCCGGATTCAGGAGGCCGACGTCGCGACGCGCTGGTCGAACGCCTCGGTACCAGGCGCCCCGAGCGACCCCCTGCCGAGCGACCCGGACTGGGCGGGCGGCTCGCTGTACCGCGACGAGCGCCGCACCCGGGTCGCCGCGCCGGCCGACGCCGTCTGGCGGGTGCTGCAGTCCGTCGGCGGCGAGCGCGGCTGGTACTCCTGGCCGCTCGCGTGGCGCGTGCGGGGGCTGCTCGACCGGCTCTCCGGCGGCCCCGGCCTGCGCCGCGGGCGCCGCGACCCGGTGCAGCTGTCCGTGGACGACGTCGTCGACTTCTGGCGCGTCGAAGAGGTGGTGCCCGGGCGGATGCTGCGCCTGCGCGCCGAGATGCGCCTGCCGGGCCTGGCCTGGCTCGAGCTCGCCGTGCGCCCCGAGCCCGGCGGCGGCTCGACGCTGCGCCAGGTGGCGACCTTCCACCCGCACGGCCTGGCCGGGCAGCTGTACTGGTGGTCGGTGGCGCCGTTCCACGGCGTGGTGTTCGGCGGGATGCAGCGCGGCATGGCCGCGGAGGCCGAGCGGCTGTGGGCGCAGACGACAGCGCCGTCGGCCTGACCTGACCGCTGCCCCCGGCGGTGCGGACGCGTCACACTGGGCGTGGAGGTGGCCGCCGTGGCTCCCGTCGACCCGGCCCTCCAGGCGGACCCGGTGCCCCGGGCCGGGCAGTCGCGCGACGCCTGGGCGGACAACCTGAAGGTGGTCCTCGTCGTCGGCGTGATCGTCGCGCACGTGACGATCGCCTGGACCGGCGTCGGCAGCTGGGTGTTCACGGAGGACCCGGTGCGCGAGCCGCTGTTCAGCGTGCTGGTGCTGGCCTCGAGCGGGGCGCTGTTCGGGCTCGCGGTGTTCTTCCTGCTCGCCGGGATGTACACGCCCGGCTCGCTCGCCCGGAAGGGCACGCGGCGCTTCGCGGTGGACCGCCTGGCGCGGCTCGGACTGCCCCTGCTGGGCTTCGTGCTGCTGGTCGCGCCGGTCGTGGAGTGGGTGGACCCGGACCGGGCCGGCTGGGAGCGCGGCTTCGTGGCCTACACGCTCGAGGTGGTCTGGTGGTCCTGGCCGACGCCGCCCTCGTGGGGACCGACGTGGTTCCTCGCCGTGCTGCTGCTCTTCTCCCTGGTCTACGCGGTGGTGCGGGCGATCGTTCCGGCCCGCGGCCCGCGCCCGCTGCGACGGCGCCACCTCGTCACGGTGGCGTGCGCGATCGCCGCCGTCAGCTGGCTGGTGCGCATCGAGGTCCCCGTGGGTGACGAGGTGGCCCGACTCGCGGTCGGGCAGGCGCCCACGTGGGTGGCAGGGTTCGCGATGGGCGTCGTGGGCGCGGAGCGCGGGTGGCTGGACCCGGTGCCCCCGGCCGTCGCCGCATGGGCCCGGCGCGTCGGGATCGGCGCCCTCGTCGCGACGGCCGTGCTGATCGGGGCCGCGGCGGCTGCCGGGGCGGACCTGGACGCGTTCGCGGGCTTCGGCACGTGGCAGTCGCTCGCGCTCGCCGCGATCGAGGGCGCCCTGGTGGTCTCGATGCCGCTGTGGCTGGTCGATCTCTTCCGGCGCCGGTTCGACCACCAGGGCACGGTGGCGCGCCGGGCGAGCCGGGCGGCCTTCGCCGCGTTCGTCGTGCACCAGCTCGTGCTCGTCGGCCTCGTGCTCGCGAGCCACGAGGTCGTCTGGCCGCCCGAGGTCGAGTGGGCGCTGGTGAGCGTCGCCGGGGTGGCGGGCTCGTTCGCCATCGGCGGGCTGCTCACCCGGCTACCCGTGGTGGGTCGGTATCTGTAGCCCGTGGCCCGGGCCTTGCTTGTCGCCGACGGTGGCGCGGGCCAAGATCACCCCGTGATCGACCACGTGGAGATCCAGGTCTCCGACTTCGAGGCCTCCGCCCGCTTCTACGACGCGGTGCTCGGCGCCCTGGGCGCCGTCCGCCAGGAGGACAAGTCCCCCCACGCCATCGGCTGGGGCGACCACGGTCCGGAGTTCTGGATCGGCACCCACCGGTTCGGCGAGGGCTTCCGCGAGTCGCACGTGGCTTTCGCCGCCCCGTCGCGCGCGGCGGTGGACGCGTTCCTGGCCGCCGCACGCGATGTGGGCGCCGAGGTGCTGCACGACGCGCGGGACTGGCCAGAGTACGTGGGCGGGCCGGTCGTCTCGTACTACGCCGCGTTCGTGCGCGACCCGGACGGCAACAACATCGAGGCCAACCACGCGGTCCTCGACCTCTCGCGCACCGACGCGTAGGCCGCGGCGGCCCAGAACCACGAAGACCCCTGCCCCGCGTCTCCGCAGGTCAGGGGCCTTCAGGTCGCTGTCTCAACGAGTGTCCGGAGGGGGACTTGAACCCCCACGCCCATAAGGGCACTAGCACCTCAAGCTAGCGCGTCTACCATTCCGCCACCCGGACAGGTGGTCGCTTCGAACCCCCGTCGGGGCTCTCAGCGCGGCAGACAACATAGCACGGTGCGGCGGCCCTCATGGACCACGGCCCGTGGGGCAGACTGGCGCTCGAGGGCCCGGACCACGCATCCGGCCCTCCGGTGTGTCGAACCCCACAGGAGGTGCGCATGGCCGACCGTGACGACGCCAGTCCGCTCGAGCCGGAGCGCCCCCGCGCATCGACCCGGCACCTCGTCGGGGCGACCCCCGCGGCCAAGAAGGTCGCGGGCGCCCGGCGGAACCCGAGCGTCGTCGGCTACGACGAGGACACGCCGCACTGGCTGCGCACGGCCGCCGGCTGGTCGTGGCGGCTCATCGTCGTCGTCATCGCCGTCGGCATGGTGGCCTTCGCGACGAACCGCGTGCTCATCGTCTTCATCTCCGTGTTCCTGGCGCTCGTCTTCACGGCCGTCCTGCGACCGCTGGTGAACCTCCTGTCACGGTGGGTGCCTCGCGGCGTCGCCACACCGTTCTCGATGATCTTCGCCGTCGCCGTGTTCGCGGGCCTGCTCACCTACGTCGGGTTCTCCGTGGCCGGCCAGTGGGAGGACCTGGGCAACCAGTTCAACGACGGCATCGGCGAGATCCTCAACACCCTCGAGCAGTCGCCCCTGCACATCACCGTCACGAACGAGGACGTGCAGGACTGGATCGCCAACGGCCAGAAGTGGGTCTCCGAGAACAGCGGCACCATCGCCTCGCAGGCGTGGGCGAGCGTCGGGTCGGTCGGCCAGGTCTTCGCCGTCCTCGCGCTGGCCACCTTCCTCACGGTCTTCTTCCTGCTGCGAGGCAAGGAGATGTGGGAGTGGTTCCTGAACCAGATCCCCGCGCGGCACCGCGAGTCCTGGTACCTGGGCGGCGGGGCCGCCTGGTACACGTTCTCCGGCTACACCCGCGGCACGTTCCTGGTGGCCGGCGCCGACGGCGTCCTCGCCGTGATCATCCTGCTCGTCCTCGGGGTGCCCCTGGCCGCGCCGCTCGCCGTGCTCGTGTTCATCGGCGCGTTCATCCCGCTCATCGGCGCGCCGCTGGCGATGGTCATCGCGATGGTCGTGGCGCTGGCCGCGAACGGCATCTGGAACGCGGTGTTCGTGGGCATCGCGATCGCGCTCATCGGCCAGTTCGAGGGCCACGTGCTCGAGCCGCTCGTGATGGGCAAGCAGGTCTCCCTGCACCCGGTGGTCGTGGCGCTCGTGGTGACCGCCGGCACCCTCATCGCCGGCATCCTCGGCGCGGTCATCGCGGTGCCGCTCGTGGCGGTGGCGTGGTCGGTGTTCTCGCTCCTGCGCACCGTCGACCCGCCGACGGACTTCTCCGAGCTCGACAAGGACGGTGTCGAGGAAGCCGTCGAGGAGATCGCGGACGGCACTCAGCGGTAGTCGCGCGACGCCGTCGGGATCTGCAGCGACAGCGGCGCCAGGTGCTCGGCCATGAGGTTCGTGGCGCCGTCGGCCCGCTCCAGGCGGCCGCGCACCACCATCGCCGCCGCCGTGCGCGCGACCGTCCGGAACCGCTTCCAGAGGCCCGCCGAGCAGATGACGTTGAGCAGGCCCGTCTCGTCCTCCAGCGACAGGAAGGTCACGCCCTGGGCGGTCCCCGGACGCTGCCGGTGCGTGACGACGCCGGCCACCGCCACCCGGGATCCCTCGCGGCCGACCATCGCCTCCTCCACCGTGATGACGCCGCCGCGCACCAGCCCGTCGCGCACGTACTGGGTGGGGTAGGAGTCGGGCGAGACGCCCGTCGCCCAGACGTCCGCCATGGCCGCCTCCACCTCGCTCATCCCCGGCAGCGTCGGCGCGTCCACGCCGACGGCGACCCCCGGCAGCGTGTCGGGGCCCTCCTGCGCGAGCGCGCCGGCCGCCCACAGGCCCGCGCGGCGCTCGATGCCGAAGCAGCCGAGCGCACCCGCCGTCGCCAGGGCCTCGATCTGCCGCGTCGTGAGCCGCACCCGTCGGACGAGGTCGCGCAGGTCCGCGAACGGGCCGCCCGAGTCCCGCTCGGCCACCATGGCCGCCGCCACGTCCGCCCCGATCCCCCGCACCGAGTCCAGCCCCATCCGCACCGCCAGCGCCGGGTCTGCGCGCACGAGCGCCGCCAGGTGCGGGACGGTGTCGCCCGGCCGCTCGGGCGCGCTGCCCGTGCCGTCGTCACCGGTCCGCTCGACGACGGCCTTCGCCCCCGAGAGCTGCACGTCTGGGCGCAGCACCGCCACCCCGTGCCGCCGCGCGTCGGCCGCGAGCGACTGCGGGGAGTAGAAGCCCATCGGCTGCGCCGCCAGCAGACCCGCGTAGAAGGCGGCCGGGTGGTGCACCTTGAGCCAGGCGCTGGCGTAGACGAGGTAGGCGAACGAGTACGCGTGCGACTCGGGGAACCCGAAGTCCGCGAACGCCTTGAGCTTGTCGTAGATCTGCTCGGACACGTCGGGCGTGACGCCGTTGGCAGCCATCCCCGCCATCAGCCGCGCCCGCAGCCGCTCCATCTTCTCGATCGAGCGCTTGGAGCCCATCGCGCGCCGGAGCTGGTCGGCCTCCGCGCCGCTGAACCCGGCGACGTCGATCGCCATCTGCATGAGCTGCTCCTGGAACAGCGGCACGCCCTTGGTCTTGGCGAGCGACTTCTCCAGCAGCGGGTGCAGGTAGGTCACGGGCTCCCGGCCGCGCACCCGGTTGATGTACGGGTGCACCGACCCGCCCTGGATCGGGCCCGGCCGGATCAGCGCGACCTCGATGACGATGTCGTAGAAGCACCGCGGCTGCAGCCGCGGCAGGGTCGCCATCTGCGCGCGCGACTCGACCTGGAACACGCCCACGGTGTCCGCCGCGCACAGGAGGTCGTAGACCGCCGGGTCCTCCTGCGGCAGCGAGTGCATCTCCAGGCGGGTCCCCTCGACCTGCTCCACCAGCCGGAACGCCACCTGCAGCGCCGTGAGCATGCCCAGCCCCAGCAGGTCGAACTTCACCAGGCCGGCGTCCGCGCAGTCGTCCTTGTCCCACTGGAGCACCGTGCGGCCCGGCATCCGCGCCCACTCCACCGGGCACACCTCGATCACCGGCCGGTCGCACATGACCATGCCCCCCGAGTGGATGCCCAGGTGCCGCGGCAGTCGTAGGAACCGGTCCGCCAGGTCGATCACCGCCTCGGGGATCTCCCCCAGGTCGCTCGCCGCGGGCGGCCGGTGCTCGGGGACGACGTCGCGCCCGTCCTCGCTGAGCACCAGGGCCTTCTCCCCCCGCGCGCGGCCCGGCGCGGCGAGCGACGGCGTCCACGTCGCCTCCGATCGCCCGACCGGAGCGCCGACCGGGTGGTCGACGTGCGGTCGAGGTCGGCGCCCGCCGTGCGGCCGCTCGGGCGGTTCGGCAGCCACCGGGTCGACGACCCGCGGCGGCGCCACGGGCTTGCCGAACACCCCGTGCGGTCCGTACCAGCTCGGCAGCTCCGCGACCGCCGTCGGGCCGACCGGTGCCGACCGGTGCACCGTCCACCACTCGCTCGCGGGCTCGGGTCCCTTGAGCGAGCCCCATCGCTCGATGCTCTTGCTCCAGGCGTCCTGCTGCCCGACGTCGTACCCGAGCGCCCGCGCGGCGTCACGCACCGCGGACTTCGGCCGGTAGGAGATGACGTTGGCGACCTGCGCCGCGTGCCGCCGCCCGAACCGTTCGTAGACGTGCTGGATGACCTCCTCGCGGCGCCCGGCCTCGATGTCCACGTCGATGTCCGGCGGGCCGTCGCGCTCAGGCGCGAGGAACCGCTCGAAGAGCAGCCCATGCCGGACGGCGTCGACGGCGGTCACCCCGAGCGCGTAGCAGACGGCCGAGTTCGCGGCCGAGCCGCGGCCCTGGCACAGGATGCCGTTGTCGCGGCAGAACGAGACGAGGTCGTGCACCACGAGGAAGTAGCCCGGGAAGCCGAGCGTCTCGATGATGCCCAGCTCGTGCTCGAGCTGGGCGTACGCGCCCGGCACCCGCTCGGCCCCGGGGGGGCCGTAGCGCTCGTGCGCGCCGCGCCGGACGAGCTCGCGCAGCCACGACGCCTCGTCGTGCCCCGGCGGCACCGGGTAGGGCGGCAGGTTCGGCGCGACGAGCGCGAGGTCGAACGCGCACTCGGCGGCGAG
>AXCX01000553.1 GCA_000767215.1 Actinotalea fermentans ATCC 43279 = JCM 9966 = DSM 3133 | reverse complement strand
CGGGCGACGTCGTCGGCGGCGGCGCGCGGACGGGGCGGCGCGTCGAGGGCGGGCGCGGCGGTGGCGGGGAGTGGTCGCGGGCTCACCCCGGTGCTATCGGGCACCACGAGCGTGCTCCCAAGCGGACCGGCCGACGACGCGCGGGTGATGCCTGCCGCGCACCACCCGCGAACCACTCCCGGCCGGATTCCCCCGGCGATGGTCATGGAACCAGGTCGCCCCGGGCTCGCGTCACCAGTCGAGGCTGACGACCACCTCCGTGTGGCCGAACGAGGTCACCTGATGCTTGCGCGCGCCCGAGGCGTCCATCACCCAGATCTCGGCCCAGGCGTCGCGGAAGTACTCGACCCAGGCGATCGAGGCGCCGTCCGGCGACCACGCGGGCATCCCGTAGCCGGAGGGCTGCGCCGGGTCGCCGTCGTGGAGCCCGGACCCGTCCACGAGCACGCTCACGCGACCCGAGCGCACGCTCCCGACGACGATGTCGGTCGCCACCCACCCGCTGTCCTCGCCGGGCATCCGGACCATCACCAGGCGGGCGCCGTCGGGCGACCAGTCCGGGGAGGCCAGCGGGGTGTCACCGAACGGGTACCGGAGCTCCGACCTGCTCACCGGCGCCGCCGTCCCCGCCACCGCGCGCCGCACGCGGGCGGCCGGGACGACCGCGACGCGGCGCCCCATCCAGGGCTGCGGCGCGTCGGGACCGACGTCGAGCGCGAGCCCCGAGCGCGGGTGCCAGCGCACGGCCCCGACCACCTGGTCGTGGCCGAGCTGGGTGACCTGCCGCACGGTCCACGCGGCGACGTCGACGGCGACCACCTCGACGACGTCGCGTCGCTGCTGCCCGGGGAGCCGGGCGCTGCACCGCTGGAGCACGAGCAGCGTGTGGTCGTCGAACCAGGTCGGTTCCATCTCGCCCCAGCCCAGCTCCACGGCGACGTCGCCGCTCACGGCGTCGTAGATGCGGGTGGCGTTGCCGGACGCGGAGCCGCTGGGCGTCCCCCAGCCGACGAGCCGCGTCCGGTCCGGCGACCACTGGCCGCCGCGATGGCTCAGCGCCTCGGGCGAGGCCTGCTGCGAGACCCGCGTCACCGCGCCCGTCGCGGGCGTGAGGCGGGAGATGTCCTCAAGATCGCCGGTCACGTCGGCGGTGTACGAGCTGAAGGAGATGTCGTCCTGAGCCGAACCCTTGTCCGGGGTCACGGTCCCGTGCGGAGCCATGGCTGCGCCTTCCTGCGCACGGCGGCCGTGGGTGGGACCGCCACGGCTGCCGCGTCCCGCCGCCGCCATGCAGGCCGGCTCCCCTGCTGTTCGCCGCGCCGCCCCCTTGATCACGAACGTAGTCCTGACGGGCGCGCCCGGCGGCTCAGTAG
>AXCX01000552.1 GCA_000767215.1 Actinotalea fermentans ATCC 43279 = JCM 9966 = DSM 3133 | reverse complement strand
ACCCCTCGGCGCCGAACGCGACGCCGACGCCCAGGTGCGTGTACTCCGGGGTGAGCAGGTTCTCGCGGTGCCCCGGCGAGTCCATCCAGCCCTGGTGCACCGCGCGCGCCACGTCCTCGGCCGGCACGATGCGCGTCTCGCCCATCCAGCCGACGTTCTCCCCCGAGACGGACCAGCCCGACGGGATCTGCCGGCTGTAGTCGGGGTTGTGGCTGATGCCGTCGCCGGCGTCGGCGAGCGCCTGCGACCACCCGCGCGCGACGGCGCCGAGCTCCGGCATCCGGGTCAGCGGCGCCAGGCCTTCGGCCGCCCGCGCGTCGTTGGCCAGGGCGAACACCTGGTCCTCGATCTCGGCCAGCAGCTCGGCGGGGGCGCCGTCGTCGGTGGGCGACGGGGTCGCGGGCGGCTCGGGCGTGGGCGTCGACGGGGCCG
>AXCX01000551.1 GCA_000767215.1 Actinotalea fermentans ATCC 43279 = JCM 9966 = DSM 3133 | reverse complement strand
CGGGCGGGCGGGCCGGGCGGGCCGAGATCGACGCCGAGCTCGCGCGGGACGCGACGGCGTCGGGTGAGCGGCACGCCGCCGCCGCACGCGCCGCCGTCCCGACGCCGGAGGCCAAGGCTGCCGCCTGGGGCGCGGTCGTCGACGACGACGCGCTCACCAACGCCCTCCAGACCTCCACGATCGCCGGCTTCGGGCGCGTCCACGACGCGGCCCTGCTCGAGCCCTTCGTCGAGCCGTACTTCGCCGCCCTCGAGACGGTCTGGGGCGCGCGCACGAACGAGATGGCGCAGAACATCGTCGTCGGTCTGTACCCGACGCTGCTCGCGGGCACCGGTCCCGACCTGCTGGCGCGCACCGACGCGTGGCTCGAGGCCCTCGGCGACCGCACGCCGGCGCTGCGCCGCCTCGTGGTGGAGGAGCGCGACGGCGTCCGGCGAGCCCTCGCGGCGCAGGAGCGCGACCGGGCCTGACGCCCGGCCCGCGGGCCCGGACGAGGACCCGCGCAGCGACCGCCCCGGACGACCGGGGCCCGGCCCAGCCGAGCCGCGGTCGCGCTCGCGCACTCGGCCATTCGGGTGAACCCGGCGCGGGTGGGCCCGGGGTCCCACGGGAGCGCTCCCGTTCCCGCTAGTGTTCGTACCGGTCCCTCCCCAGACCTGGGCGTCAGCATGCCCGGGTCGCGTCGAAGCGAACGGACGTCTCCCCCGGCGTCCGTCGCCCGAGGGGCGGTGGAGGGACTCGATGACAGCAACAACCGGACGCGTGCCGCGCGGACGCCGAGGCGTACGCCTGGTGGTGATCCCCCTGGCGGTGACGCTGCTCGTCGTCGTCGGCGTCTGCGTGGGGGTCACGGCGTTCACGCTGGTCCTGCCGGCGATGCGCGCCGACGCCGTGCCCGTGACCACCTCCCCGGCGACGTGCACCACGCACGCCCTGCAGATGGTCGCGCACCCCGACGACGACCTGCTGTTCATGAACCCCGACATCATCAACGAGGTCGAGCGGGGCGCCTGCGTGCGCACCGTCTTCCTCACGACGGGCGACGCCAACCGGGACGCCTCGTACTGGCGCCTGCGCGAGGACGGCATCCGCGCCGCCTACGCGACGATGGCCGGCGCCGAGGACGAGTGGACCCTCGGCACCCTGGAGATCGAGGGCCGGGACCTGCAGCTCGCCACGCTCGACGACGCACCGGGGATCTCGCTGGTCTTCATGCACCTGCCCGACGGCAACCGCCGCGGCACGGGCAACGCGATCCACGGCCGCCAGAGCCTCCTGCGCCTGTGGACGGGCGAGATCGAGACGATCGACGCCGTCGACGGCTCCGCGAGCTACACCTCGGGGGACCTGCGCCGCACGCTGACCGCGCTCATCGACGACTTCCACACGGACACGCTGCGCGCGCAGGACTGGACGCTCGACTTCCGCACCGGGGACAACGCCGACCACACCGCGGCGGCCCGGTACGTCCGTGCGGCCGCCGCGCAGGCCACGAGCGCCCACCGCCTGCTCGCCTACGCCGGCTACCCCAGCTGGACGCAGCCCGCCAACGTCAACGGGCGTGAGCTCGGCCTCAAGGCGGACGCGATCATGGCGTACGCGGAGCACGACCCGAAGCTCTGTGCGCACCTGCAGTGCGTGGAGTCCCTGGTGACGGCGATCCGCAACGGTCGCCAGTACGTCGTCGTGGCCGAGGCGCTCGACCTCGTCGTCGACAAGGCGGTCGGCCGGCGCGACGGCGAGTGACCGGTCCGGCGCGCCGTCGCTAGCCGCGCGCGGTCGCTAGTCGCGCGCGGCCGCGAGCGCCTGGGCCACCGCGTCCGCACGGGCCGCGTC
>AXCX01000550.1 GCA_000767215.1 Actinotalea fermentans ATCC 43279 = JCM 9966 = DSM 3133 | reverse complement strand
CTCGCCGCCGTGGGCCACCGCGCGCAGGCCATCCGCCGACGCGCGGGGCCGCCTCGGCCGACCGCCGCAGGCCCGTGACCCACCCGCCGTCCGCGGAGGCGACGTCCTCCGCGAAGGCACCGCCGTCCGCGACGGTGCCGCCGTCCGCACCGAAGGAGCACGACCATGACCATCGACGCACCCGCCCGCCCCGGGGCCGCGAGCCGGATCACGCCGCTCGAGCCGATCCCGCTCGACCCCGCGACGCTCGGCTTCCCGCCGAGCAACGTCGCGTCCATCCCGCCGCTCGCCCCGCAGTGGCAGGGCCTCGACCTGCGCGAGATCCTCGCCCGCCCGGCGGCCTTCCTGTCCGTCAGCCAGTCCAACTCGCTCTACGAGCCCGGGGGCGTCCAGTACGCCGAGGGTCACGCGTTCCGGGGCAGCCTGCCGGCCACGATCCGGGTGGTGGAGGCCGCGCGTCGGGCGCCGAACTTCGTCTCGTTCAACTGGATCGGGTACTCGGTGTTCCGCCACGACTACCCGCAGACGGACTTCGACCGTGCCCAGTACGCAGGCTGGACCGGGCACCTGGACGCGACGCCCGAGCAGATCGCGTGGGACGACGCGCTGGTGGGCGACCTGCGCGCGCTCGTCCGGCCCGGCGACAACGAGCTCTACGAGAAGGCGCTCCAGACCGCCTTCACGGGCACGGACCTGCCGCTCGAGCTGGCCCGCAAGAAGGTTGAGGTGCTGGTCATCACGGGGATCCACACCGACTGGTGCATCGAGGGCAACGCCCGGGCCGCGCGCGACAACGGCTACCTGCCGATCGTCATCGGCGACGCGACGGGCACCCAGCACCCGAGCCAGGAGCCCGAGGCGTTCCGGCGGATCAACGAGTTCTTCGCGCCCGTGATCTCGTCTGCGCAGTTCGCCGAGCTGGTGACCCGCTGATGGGCAACGTCGGACTGCTCCTCGTCGGGGCCGTGCTCTTCGTCAACGGCCTGTCCTCGCTCGGCCTGGTGCCGGCCCGCAGCGCCGCGCCGCTGAACCTGTTCGTCGGGGCGGCCCAGGTGGTGCTCCCCACGATCATCCTGGTCCAGTCGGGGTCGGACCCGGCGGTGCTCGCCGGGACGTGGCCGAGCTACCTGTTCGGGTTCACCTACCTGTGGTTCGGGCTGCAGATCCTGTTCGGGCTCGAGCCGGAGGGCTTCGGCTGGTACAGCGCGTTCGTGGCGGCCATCGCCGGGTACCACGCGGTGATCAGCGTCGGCAGCGACCCGGTCTTCGCGGTGATCTGGGCGACGTGGGCGGCCATGTGGTCGCTGTTCTTCGTCCTGCTCGGGCTGGGACGCACGCACGTCGGCGGCTTCGACCTCGGGCGCTTCACCGGCTGGTTCCTGGTGCTGCTCGGCATCCCGACGTGCACGGTCTCGGCGATCTTCCTCATCGACGGGCGCTGGAGCACGGACCCGGTCGCGGGGCTCGGGGCGCTGGCGGCGTTGGTGGCGGCGACGGTCGTCGCGGTCACGCTGACGCGGCTCGGCCTGCCGGGTCCGCGCCGGGTCGCCGAGTCCACGGCACCGGCCTCGGCGACGTCGACCCCGGCCACCGTCGCGCGCGCGGAGGGCGAGCTCGCGGCGGTCTGACGCGGCACCCGCAGTCCCGGGGGTGCGGGCGCCGCGCAGGCGCGCGGTGGGTGTCGGTCGAGGGACCGAGGCCCACCGCGCGCGGCCCCCGCGTCGAACAACCGGCCGCACGGCGAACAACGGCCCCCGCACCGGCACCCCGCGCGTCGAGCAATCGGCCGCACGGAAACAAAGGACCGCACCGCGAACAACTGGGCGGGTTCAAGCGGTCAGTGCAA
>AXCX01000549.1 GCA_000767215.1 Actinotalea fermentans ATCC 43279 = JCM 9966 = DSM 3133 | reverse complement strand
CGCCCGGCCGCCGTCGCGTCAGGCGACGGCGGCGCGGACGGACCGCTGGTGGCGCGGGGCGGCGGACCGCACCCGCGCCGAGGGGAGCGAGCGCTCCCGACGGCGGAGCGTGAGCTGGTGCTCACGCACGCGCTGCGCGGTGGCGCGCTCGTGCTCGCGCACGAGGGCGTCGAACAGCGACTGCGGATGCATGGGTGGACTCCTGCTGGTGTGGAAGGGACTCGTGGCTGACGGACTGGCCAGGTCCTCGTTCACCGCGGTGATCCCATGCAAGCAGGGTGACCGTGTGGTGCGCACCACATTTTTCACGGCGGTCGGACGCCGGGCGCGCGGGCGACGCCGGACGGGGCTGGAGGGCGGGCGCCCCCGGCAGGATTCGAACCTGCGACCAACGGATTAGAAGTCCGACGCTCTATCCACTGAGCTACGGGGGCCTGGGCAGCGATCTTAGCCGACGGCGGCCCGCTGACCTGCGGGAACGCATGGGGGCGCCGTCGTGCTGGGACCGCCGGGCGGCCGGCCGGCGGACGCCGGGCGACCGGCCTCCGCCGCCGGCCCGGCCGCACTGTGGGCGTCTGCGCGACAACGTCGCAGGTCAGGGAGCAGGATCGGGAGCACCGCGGGACGCGGTCACGCACCGCCCGCCGCTCACGACTGGGAGGCTCCATGGCACCGGCGCCCCCACCGCTGTGGGAGACCTCCGGCTCCGCGCCCCACCTCGTCGAGGAGCTCGGCTGCTGCGCCAGGTGCCCGGTGACGCCCAGGCCCACCGCGCGGGCGGGGCGTGCGTCCCCGGGGTGCGCGTCCCCGGCACGGCGCGCGCGTTTTGCCTGGGCAAACGGGCACGGAAGGATTGGCCCATGATCTCCGTGCCGGGTGTCGAGGCTGCACCCGAGCGCGGCCCGGCGGACGCCACCCTCCTCGACGCCGTGGCGGACCTGCGTCGCGACGTCGAGGCCACCCGGCTGCCGCTGCCCCTGCCTGGCCTCGCCACGGCGCAGGACCTGCGCCGGAGGCTCCTCGAGCAGCTCGACGACCACCTCCTGCCGCGGCTGCGCGAGCTCTCGGCGCCCGCCGTCGTCGTCGTCGCCGGGTCGACCGGCGCGGGCAAGTCCACGCTCGTGAACTCGCTGCTGCGCGTGGAGGTCAGCCCGGCGGGAGTCCTGCGGCCGACG
>AXCX01000548.1 GCA_000767215.1 Actinotalea fermentans ATCC 43279 = JCM 9966 = DSM 3133 | reverse complement strand
ACCCCGCGGACACGGAGGTCCTCGCCGCCCATCCGCTCGTCGAGATCCTGCGGGTGGTCGCCAGCGAGGCGGTGCCGCGCGGACTCGTGCTCGTCGACGCCCCGGACCTGGACTCGCTCCTCGAGGCCAACCGGGCCACGGCGCACCGGCTGCTCGAGGCCGCCGACCTGTGGCTGTTCCTGACCACCGCGGCTCGCTACGGCGACGCGCTGCCCTGGGACGTGCTGGCGCGCGCCGCCGAGCGCGGCACCTCCATCGCGATGGTGCTCAACCGCGTCCCCGAGGACGCCCTCGGGCCCGTGCGTACGGACCTGCTCGGCCGCCTGCGCGGCCGGGGCCTGGCCGCCGTGCCGCTGTTCCTCATCACGGACCGTGGGCCGCACGAAGGACTGCTCGACGAGGCCGCCGTGGCGCCGGTGCGCCGCTGGCTCACGATGGTGGCGGGCGCCGACCGGGCGCGGTCGGTCATCCAGCGCACCCAGCGCGGAACGCTCAAGGCGCTGCAGCCGTGGGTGAGCGAGCTCGCCGACGCCGTGCAGGCGCAGGTCGACGCGCGGGCCGGGCTCGTCACGGCCGTCGAGAAGGCGCTCACCGCGCCCGCCGACCACTCGGCCGAGACCCTCGAGGGGGGCGGCGTCGCCGCCGGGCCGGTGCGGGCCCGCTGGGTCGGCC
>AXCX01000547.1 GCA_000767215.1 Actinotalea fermentans ATCC 43279 = JCM 9966 = DSM 3133 | reverse complement strand
CTCCGAGGCCACCGCGCCCGGGTCCGCCGGGCCCACGACGTCAGCCACGGCGCGCCTGCCGGGGGCGGGTCGCCAGGCCGACGACGGCCAGCGAGCGGCGGACGACGTTCGGCCGGGCCGCCAGCGCCTCGGCGGCCCCGGGTTCCGAGCGTGCGAACGACAGCAGCACGCCCATCGCGACCATCGTGGTCACGAGCGCGGAGCCACCGGCCGAGACCAGCGGCAGCGGGACGCCGACCACGGGCATCAGGCCGATGACGACGGCGATGTTGATGATCGCCTGGCCCAGCACCCACGAGCCGATGCCCGCCGCCGCGATCTGCACGAACGGGTCGTGGTGGCGCCGCACCACGCGGGTGACGGCGACGGCGAGCACACCGAACAGGGCGAGCACCAGCAGCGTGCCCAGCAGCCCGAGCTCCTCGCCGATGATCGCCAGGATGAAGTCGTTGTGCGCCATGGGCAGGTAGGACCACTTCTCCCGGCTCTCGCCCAGCCCGATGCCCGTGAGGCCTCCGGTGGCGAGGCCGTAGCGGCCCCGCAGGGTCTGGTAGCAGGCGCCCTGGGTGTCGCAGTCCGCGCTGAAGAACGCCGCGATGCGCTTCACGCGGGTCTCCCCGATGAGCGTCATCTGCCACACGACGAGGCCCACCACGACGAAGGCCACCGCGAAGAACCGCAGGGGCACCCCGGCGACGAAGAGGGCGCCGGCCACGAGGACGAGGATGATCAGGCCGGTCCCGAGGTCGTGCCCGAGCAGGACCAGGCCGACCACGCCCGCGGCGACGACGACCCCCGGGACCAGGACGTGCGACCACTGGTGCAGCAGCGCCTGCTTGCGCGCGAGGACCACGCCCAGCCAGACCGCGAGCGCGAGCTTGGCGAACTCCGACGGCTGCACCTGGCCGCCCGGGACGGCGAGCCAGTTGCGGTTGCCGTTGACCTCGATGCCGATGAGCAGGACGAGCACCTGCAGGCCGCTGGCGGCGAGGACGGCCGGCCACGCGAACTTCTTGTAGAACGCGACCGGCAGGCGGCTGGCGACCCAGGCCAGCGGCAGCCCGATGAGCGCGAACCGCGCCTGGTTGAGGAAGATCGAGTACGGCGAGGCGCCGTCGGTGTCGCTCAGCGAGGAGATGCTCGAGCTCGACAGCACCATGACCAGCCCGAGGGCGACGAGCAGCGCGACCGCCCCCGCGATGAGGTAGTAGCTCGTCACCGCGCTGTTCCACTGCCCGAGGGCGGAGCGGCGCTCGTGCGCCTCCGCCTCGAGGACGACCGGGGCCGCCATCAGGTCGCGGGGCCGCTCGGCTCGCCCTCGTCGAGCGCCCGTACAGCCTGCGCGAACCGCTCTCCGCGGTCGGCGTAGCTGACGAACTGGTCCATCGACGCGCTCGCGGGAGCGAGCAGCACCGTGTCGCCGGGCCGGGCGAGC
>AXCX01000546.1 GCA_000767215.1 Actinotalea fermentans ATCC 43279 = JCM 9966 = DSM 3133 | reverse complement strand
TCATCACCGTCCCAGTCTCGGTCGGATCCACCCGGACCACGGGGATTCCCGGCGCGTGTCGGGCGAGCGCCCTCTCCCACGGCGAGGCGTCGACGCCGATGAGCACGGCCGCGGCGAGCCGCTCACCCCGCGCGGCGACGAGCTCGTCGAACTCGGCGCCCTTGGCGAGCCCGCCGGCCAGCCAGACCACAGTGCCGGGCGGGTAGGCGGCCAGCGACGCGGCGGCGGCGTGCGCGTTGGTCGCCTTCGAGTCGTCGACGTACGCCACGCCGTCGACCTCCGCGACGACGACCGAGCGGTGCTCGCCGGCGGGGAAGGCACGCAGGCCGTCCCGGACGGCCTGCGCCGGCACCCCCCAGGCACGCGCGAGCGCGGCGGCGGCCAGGGCGTTCGCGACGACGTGCGGCGCGACGACGCCG
>AXCX01000545.1 GCA_000767215.1 Actinotalea fermentans ATCC 43279 = JCM 9966 = DSM 3133 | reverse complement strand
CGGTGCGCGAGGCGCCGCAGGGCTGCGACGTCGAGCGCGTCGGCGGCCGCGCGCTCGGCGGCGCCGGCGGCGGCGAACAGGTCGTGCAGGTCGCGGGGAGCGTGCAGGTCGCGCGAGCTCTGCTGGTCGGGGCTCATCGGATGCTCCCGGTGGTCGTGGCGGTCCGGGTGACCGGGACGGCGTCGTGGTCGAGGGTGAGCGGGCCGAGGCGGTCCTGCAGCTTCCCGAGCGCGTTCGACAGGTAGCGCTTGACCGTGCCCTCGGCGAGCGTCATGCGCTCGGCGATCTCGGGAACCGTCAGGTCCTCGTAGAAGCGGAGCACGACGGCGGCCCGCTCCTGCGGCGCGAGGGTGCGCAGGGCGGCCCGCAGGTCGAGGGCCGCCGCGGCGTCGGGCGACGCGGGGGCGTCGTCGCGCACGGCGACGAGGTGCCGCCGCTGCGTGAACCCGCGCCGCTTGCGGAAGGAGTCCACGTAGCCGTTGACGATGGCGCGGCGCACGTAGGCCTCGGCGACGTCCGGGGTGAACCCGGTGCGCATCCGCCCGAAGACCGCCACGATCGCGTCCTGGACCAGGTCCTGCGCGGCGGCGCGGTCGCCGCCGGTGATGAGCGTCGCGTACGCGAGCAGGTCCGCACCGCGGTCGCGGGCCAGCACCTCCAGCGTGCGGTCCCCCTGGCGCTCCGCCATCACGTCCCCGTCCCACCGCGCCCGGCGCCCGGTGCGCCGACCTGCCCCACTGACGGGCGAGCCGCGCGGAACGTTGTAGTCGTCAAGCCTTGTCCTCATCGGCCGGACGACGCCTCGGGATGAGGGGCCGACTCAACTGGCGCTGACGCCCTACGACTCCGGCGCCACGGTGACCGACGGCAGCTCGACGACCTCCGTGACCGGCGTCGCGGGCATGCCCGGCCAGGGCCACAGGATCGCCTGCGTGAACGCCCGGTAGGTGCCGACGAGCCGCTCGCCCGTGCGGCAGTCCAGCGGCTGCCAGGTCCAGGTCCACCCGTCGCCCACCATGGTGTCGGGGTCGTCCCAGAACGCGACCGCGCCGTCGGCGTCCACGAGGTAGGTCCGCGTGACGAGGTTGCCGTTCACGGGACGGAGCTCGCCCTCCGGGCTGACGGTGGTGGTCGTCCACAGCGCGTCGCCCGCAGGGTCGGCCACGAAGCCGCCACCGTCGGTGCGGCCGAGGAGGACCTCGGCGGTGATCTGCGTCCCAGGGTCGTCCACCGGGTCGAGTGTGAACAGGTGGCCGCAGCCCGGCATGGGGCG
>AXCX01000544.1 GCA_000767215.1 Actinotalea fermentans ATCC 43279 = JCM 9966 = DSM 3133 | reverse complement strand
CCCTGCTGCTCGCCGACCAGGAACAGGTCCCCGGGCCCGCCGAACGTCCCGACGTCGTCGCGGCCCACCTCGGCCCCCGGGACGGGGGCGAACGGCTGCCACGCGAGCATCGCGTAGTCGCCTGCGGGCAGTGGCCCGCTGCCGTCGCACGCCTCGAGGACGACAGCCGTCTCGGTGGCCGGCCCGCCGCCGTCGGGCACCCGGGCGCTGAGCGTCGGCGGCACCTGCGTACCGAGGTCGACCTGCGCGACGACGGCGCCGTCGCGCAGCACGAGCAGCTGCGGCACGGCGAGCGGCCGGCCGTGGAGCTCGACGCCGTCGAGCCCGATGGCGACCGACGTCGTGAGCTCGACCGGCTCCCCCGCGACGGCGGGCCAGGCCGTGACGTAGGTGAAGAGGTTGACGTCCCGGGATCCCTCCGGGTCCGGGTCCTCGACGGCGGGCAGGGGCGCCCCGCACGTGGGCTCGGCCGTGAGGCGCGCGGCGGGCGGCCACGGCTCGTCCTCCGCCGGGGTCGGCGCCTGGGTCGGGCTCGGCTGGGCCGTGTCGTCGGGGGCCGGCGTCGTGGTCTGCGCCGGCGGGAC
>AXCX01000055.1 GCA_000767215.1 Actinotalea fermentans ATCC 43279 = JCM 9966 = DSM 3133 | reverse complement strand
GTCGGGCCGCGGCACGTCGCACACCTCGCGCGCCTGCTCGCCGAGCCCGACGCCGTGGCGCAGGTGCTGCTGGACCTCGCCCTCGAGGGCTGAGGCCCAGGCCGCGGGCCTCAGTCGCCGGGGGTGCCTCCGACGCCACCCGGGGCGCCGTCGTCGGTGGCCGTGGCGCCGCGCCGCCGCAGCGACGACTCGCGCCACCGAACCCAGCCCTGCGCGAGGAAGCCCAGGCCCACCCCGGCGGCGCAGATCGCGACCGTGCGGCCCTCGACCGAGGACACCAGGCCCACGACGGCGAGCACGACGAGCGCCACCGCGAAGCCGCCCGTGATCGTCCAGAAGACGGTCCGCAGGTCGAGCTCGACCGGGCGCAGGGTGCTCGGCGCCAGGAGGCCGCCGAGGGCGTCGCCGGGGCGTCCGGCGTCGGGCGGGGTGCTCACGCGCCGCAGCCTAGCCGGGCGGGGTGCGCGGACCGCGCGTCGGGCGTCAGAGGACCGCGTCGCCCGGTCCGACGAGCACCGGCTTGCCGACGACGACCGTGCCCTCGAGGGTGTCCCGGTAGCGGTGCGCCACCACGACACCCGGGCGTCCGCGCTCGGAGGCCTGCACGACGACGGCGTCCTGCCGGATGCCGCCGACCGTCAGCCAGCCGTCCCAGGCCACCGCGGCCCGCGGACCCGCCGACGCGCGGGCGTGCTCGCGCGCCCGGTCGGTCGCGGCCCCGGGCTCGCCGTCGAAGCGGACGAGCGTGCGCCCGGTCCCGTCCTCGGTCACCGCGAACGGCCGCATCGGGCTGCCGGTGTCCACGACGGCCTCGAGCGCGTGCGCCAGGGTGATCTCGGTGAGCGTGCGCAGCTCGGGCGACAGGGTGTCGCGCCAGACGGCCGGGTCGGCGGCCGGGCCGGGCAGGGGAGCGGTGACGTCCACGTCACTTGAGTCGGCCGGACAGCCGCGCGTCATGAGGGATCGGGCGGGTGAGGTCAGTCGCCCGAAGGGGTGACGGCAGCCGCCGAGCCGGCGGCGACGGCGGTCTCCGCTGTCCCCGCGCGTCGGGCCCGACGGCGCCGCAGGGCGCGGTGCGCGACGACGACCGACGCCCCCAGGGCCGCCCCGGCGGTGTTCGCGACGACGTCCTGCGCCGTGGGGACGCGTCCCGGCAGGACGATCTGGACCGTCTCGACGGTGGCCGAGAGGGCGAGGCCCGCGGCGACGGCGAGCCAGGGCGCGCGCACCCGCGCCGACGAGGCGAGCAGCAGGCCGAGCGGCACGAACATGGCGACGTTCGCGGTGAGCTCGAGGGCGGCGAGGTCGAAGCCCTCGGGAACGCCGGCGTCGTGCACCCACGCGAGGAGGCGCTCGACCACCGGGCTCGAGCCCACGTCGGGCGGCGAGGGCCACAGGGTGATCATGAGGACGGCGCCGGTGTAGGCCAGGAGGGTGACGTCGTGCAGAACTGGCGACACGCGTCGCGGAACGGGAGGATTCGCTCCCGCGGCATCTGCCACTATGCGCGCCATGGCGCAGACCACCCCCTCCACGGCCGAGAAGGCCGATGCCCCGCGCGCCCTCAGCGCGATCGACAAGTACTTCAAGATCACCGAGAGAGGCTCCACCGTCTGGACCGAGGTCCGTGGCGGTCTGGTGACCTTCTTCGCGATGAGCTACATCGTGGTGCTCAACCCTCTCATCCTCACCACCATCCCCGACGGCACGGGTGAGTTCCTGGCCGGCGGCGACGTCACCAAGATCGCCGCGGTGACGGCCCTGGTGGCGGGCATCCTGAGCATCACGATGGGCATCGTCGCGAAGTTCCCGCTGGCGATCGCCGCAGGCCTCGGGCTCAACGCCTTCCTGACCTTCTCCGTCGCGAGCCTCGACGGCATGAGCTGGCCCGACGCGATGGGCATCATCGTGCTCGAGGGTCTGATCATCCTCGTGCTCGTGCTCACGGGCTTCCGGGAGGCCGTGTTCAAGGCGGTGCCGAAGGAGCTGAAGACGGCGATCGGCGTCGGCATCGGCCTCTTCATCGCGCTCATCGGCCTGGTGGACTCCGGCATCGTGCGCCCGGGCAACCCGGTGCTCGCCTTCGGCGTGAACGGCTCGCTCGACGGCTGGCCGATGCTCGTCTTCGTCGTCGGCCTGTTCCTGACGATCGTGCTGTACGTGCGCAAGGTGCGTGGCGCCATCCTCATCGGCATCGTCGCCTCGACGATCCTCGCGGTGGTCATCGAGGCCGTCGCGGACCTCGGCGGCAAGACGGCCGACAACGCGACCGGCTGGGGCCTCGTGGTCCCCGAGATGCCCGACAAGGTCGCCGACGTGCCGGACTTCTCGCTCATCGGCAATTTCTCGCTGTTCGGCTCGATCGAGAAGCTCGGCCTGCTCGCCGTGGCGCTGCTCGTCTTCTCGGTCATGCTGGCCGACTTCTTCGACACGATGGGCACGATGGTCGCCATCGGCGGCGAGGCCGACCTGCTCGACGAGGACGGCAACCCGCCGCGCACCAAGCAGATCCTGATCGTCGACTCGATCGCCGCGGCCGCCGGTGGCGCCGCGTCCGTCTCGTCCAACACGAGCTACATCGAGTCCGCGGCGGGTGTCGGCGACGGCGCCCGCACGGGTCTCGCGTCGGTCGTGACCGGTGCCGCGTTCCTGCTCGCGACGCTGCTCTCGCCGCTCGTCGCGATGGTGCCCTACGAGGCCGCCACGCCGGCCCTCGTGGTCGTCGGCTTCCTCATGATGATGCAGATCTCCGGCATCGACTGGCGGAACATGGAGGTCGCGATCCCCGCGTTCCTCGCCATCGTGCTCATGCCGTTCACCTACTCGATCACCGTCGGCATCGGCGCGGGCTTCGTGGCCTACGTGATCCTCAAGGTGGCGGTCGGCAAGGTGCGCCAGGTCCACCCGCTCCTGTGGGTGTGCGCGGGCCTGTTCGTCATCTACTTCGCGATGACCCCGATCAAGGAGCTGCTCGGCGTCTGACGCTGCGCGCGTTCCACCCGGCGACCGCGACGGCCCCTCGAGCTCCGGCTCGGGGGGCCGTCGCGCGTCCGCGGACGATGCCCGCCTGGCGCGCCCGCCTGGGGTGCCTGCCCGTGGTGCCCGCCTGTGGTGCCCCGAGTGCGCGCGAGCAACGGCGCGCCCGACGAACAACCGTCCTCCACGCGAACAACAGTCGTTCGCATCTGGACCCGTTGCTCGTGGGGGTCGGCGCGGGGCGAGGTCGGCGCGGGGTGAGGTCGGCGCGGGCGAGGTCGGCGCGCGGCGGTGAGGAGGTCGGACGTGGCGGGAATCACCCGGAATCCATTTTAGTTACCCAGGGTAATGACCGATGATAAGAACATGCCCGCCCAGCCCGACCCCGCAGCGCCCGTCGCCCTCGCCGCCCCCGAGGTGCCCGACCTGACCGACCTCGCGGACGACGTGCGCGTGGCCGCCACGCGCGCCGTCCGGCGCATCCGCCAGGAGCGCTCGTCGGACGAGATCACCGACGGCCAGTACGCCGTGCTCGCGGCGCTCACCAACCGCGGCCCGATGTCGCCCACCGCGCTCGCCGAGGACCAGCACGTCCAGCCCCCGCACATGACCCGACTGGTGAACGCCCTCGTGGCGGCCGGGCTGGTCCAGCGTGCCGAGCACCCGACCGACGGGCGCCAGGTCGTCGTGTCCATCACGGACGCCGGTGCGGTCGAGGTGCACGAGACCCGTCGCCGCCGCAACGAGTGGCTCGGCGCCCGCCTGGCGAGCTACACCCCCGACGAGCGTGCGGTGCTCGCCGAGGCCGCCACGCTGCTGCGGAGGTTGGCCGCCCAGTGAGGAACACCTTCGCCTCCCTCGCCTTCCGCAACTACCGACTGTGGTTCGCGGGCGCGCTCGTCGCGAACATCGGCACCTGGATGCAGCGGGTCGCCCAGGACTGGCTCGTGCTCACGGTCCTGTCGGACGACTCCGGCATCGCCGTCGGCGTCACGACGGCGCTCCAGTTCGGCCCCGCGCTGTTCCTGTCCGCCTGGGCGGGCGTCCTCGCCGACCGGGTCGACCGGCGCAAGCTCCTCATCGGCACGCAGACGGCGATGGGCGTCCTCGCGGGCGGCCTGGGCCTGCTCGTGCTGGTCGGGCACGCGCAGCTGTGGCACGTGTACGTGTTCGCCGGCCTGCTCGGGTGCGTCTCGGCGATCGACGCGCCCGCTCGGCAGGTCTTCGTGGCGAACATGGTCCCGCCGGACAAGCTGTCCAACGCCGTCGGCCTCAACAGCGCCTCGTTCAACGCCGCCCGGATGGTCGGCCCCGGCCTCGCCGGCCTGCTCATCGCCTGGGTCGGCACCGGCTGGGTGTTCATGATCAACGCGGTGAGCTTCGCCGCGACGATCCTCGCGCTCGTCGCGATGCGCGCCCGCGACTTCCTGCCCGTCGAGCGCTCCCAGCGAGGCAAGGGCCAGTTCCGCGAGGGGCTGCGCTACGTGCGCGGCCGCACGGACATCATCGTGGTGATGGTGGTGGTCGGCGTCGTCAGCACGTTCGGCCTGAACTTCCAGCTGACCAGCGCCGTGATGGCCCGCACGGAGTTCGGCAAGGGCGCGGGGGAGTACGGCATCCTCGGCTCGATCCTCGCCATCGGCTCGCTCACGGGCGCGCTGATGGCGGCGCGCCGCGAGCGCCCGCGGGTGCGGCTCGTCATCGGGTCCGCGCTGGCCTTCGGCGTCTTCGCCGGCGTGATGGCGCTCATGCCGACCTACGAGCTCTACGCGCTCGCCACCATCCCGGTCGGGTTCGCCTCCCTGACGATGCTCACGGCGGCCAACGCGACGATCCAGATGTCGACGGCGCCGCACATGCGCGGCCGCGTGATGTCGCTGTACCTGATCGTCTTCCTCGGCGCGACGCCCATCGGGTCGCCGGTGGTGGGCTGGGTCGCCGAGACCTACGGCGCCCGCTGGTCGATCGGCGTCGGCGCGATCAGCGCCCTCGTGGTGGCCGCGGCCGCGGGCATCTGGGCGATCCGGAACTGGGACCTGGAGGTCCGCTACCGGCTCCTCAGCCGGCCGCACCTGGAGGTCCGCTGGCCCGACGACGTGGCGCGCGAGGAGGCCGCGGAGGCGATGCGCCAGCAGGACGCCGCGAACCGCGTCACGGCAGCCTGAGGGTGCGCTCGGCGGCCACGCGCCGCCGGACCGCGCGCAGGCCGAGCGTCACCGAGCAGCCGCCGAGCACGATCAGCCCGGCCACGACGACGAACGCGCGGTGCGTGCCGATCTGGTCGGCGATCGCCCCGAGGGCGAACGGCGCCACGCCCGTGGCGAGCCCGACGCCGAGCGACGCGATGCCCTGCGCCTTGTCCGGCCGCCCGCCCGCGGCCCGCAGCACGAGCGACACGGACATCGGGTACATCGCGCCGTAGCCCAGACCGGCGACCACCAGGCCCGCGACGGCGAGGGCGGGCGACGTCGCCGTCCAGAATCCCGCCCAGCCGAGCAGCGCGACGGCGTAGCTCAGCATGAGCAGCTTCTCGGGTGCCTTGTGGGCCGCCAGGGGGCCGAGCACGAAGCGCGCCGCCGTCATGCCGCCGATGAGCCCGGAGACGGCGGCCGTGGCCAGCGACGCGGACGCGCCCGTGCGCACGGCCAGGAGGTCCGCCGCCCAGAAGGTGGTCGAGAACTCGATCGCCGAGCCGCAGACCATCGACGCCCAGAAGAACCACAGCTCCGGGGGGAAGCGCACGTCGGCCGGCCGGTCGGCGTGCGCGACGGGGGCCGGGCGGGAGAGGGCGGGCTCGTCGCGCAGGGTCGCCACCGCGACCGCGACGCCCACCGCGAACAGGACGGTCGCCGCGACCGCCGGCCGCCAGCCCCAGCCGACGGCGACCGTCAGGCCCACCGCGAGCGGTGCGAGCAGCCCGACGCCGGACCCGATCCCGTTCGCCTCCGTCACCGCCGACGGCCCGCCCGCGCCGTGGTGCACGACGAGCGCCGGCTGCGCCGCGGTGATCGTCAGGTTGCCGCCGAGCGACAGCAGGAAGCAGGCGGGCAGGGTGGCGACGAGCGCGGTCCCGGTGACGAGCGCGACGACGCCGGCCAGGATCGCCACGGTGCCCGCGAGGAACTGCACCCGGCGCCCGAACCGGCGCGAGACCCACGGCGTCACGAACCCGCTCACCACGGAGCCGACCGCCATCGCCGTCCCGTGCAGGCCGGCCAGCGCGAACGAGATGCCCTGCTCGCCGGCGATGAGCGGCACCGTCGGCGTGAACGCGTAGAGGAACCAGCCCCAGGTGACGAAGGCGCCGTCGAGCGTGAGGGTCAGCCGGTCGCGCTGGAACGCGCGGGGGCGGCGGGTGCGGTCGGTCGTCGGACCGGCGGCCGTCATCGCAGGCGCTCGACCACGTGGTCGACGCACGCGGTCAGGGCCTGGACGTCGGCCGGGTCGACCGCGGGGAACATGGCCACCCGGATCTGGTTGCGGCCCAGGCGACGGTACGGCTCGACGTCGACGACGCCGTGCCGGCGCAGCACCTGGCACACGACCGCGTGGTCGATCGACGGGTCGAGGTCGATGGTGCCGACGACGGAGCTGCGCGCGTCGGGGTCCGCCACGAACGGGGTGGCCCAGTCGCGCGCCTCGGCCCAGCCGTACAGGTGCGCGGCGGACTCGGCCGTGCGGGCGGCGGTCCACGCGAGGCCGCCGTTCGCGAGCATCCACTCGACCTGCTCGACCATGAGCAGCAGGGTGGCCAGCGCCGGGGTGTTCAGCGTCTGGTCGAGGCGGGAGTTCGTCAGGGCGGTCGCGAAGGACAGGAACCGCGGCACCCAGCGACCGTCGGCCTCGAGCGCCTCGGCCCGCGCCACGGCGGCCGGCGAGGCCAGGGCGAGCCACAGGCCGCCGTCGGACGCGAACGACTTCTGCGGGGCGAAGTAATAGACGTCCGTCTCCCGCACGTCGACCGCGAGGCCGCCCGCGCCCGACGTCGCGTCCACGAGCACCAGCGCGTCGGCGTCGGCCCCCTCGGGCCGCCGCACGGGCGCGACGACGCCCGTCGAGGTCTCGTTGTGCGGCCAGCAGTAGGTGTCGATCCCCGGCGCCGCGGCCGGGAGCACGCGCGAGCCGACGTCGGCCGTGCGCACGTCGGGCTCGGCCAGGAACGGCGCGCGGCGCACCGCGGTGGCGAACGACGTGCCGAACTCGCCGTAGGTGCACAGCTGAGCGCGGTCGCGGACCAGGCTGAAGGTGGCGAGGTCCCAGAAGGCCGTCGAGCCGCCGTTGCCGAGGACCACCTCGTACCCCTCCGGCAGCGCGAAGAGCTCGGCCAGGCCCTCGCGCAGGCGGCGCACGACGGCGCGCACGGGCGCCTGGCGGTGCGACGTGCCGAGGAGCGTGCGACCGGCGGCGGCCAGCGCCTCGACCTGCTCGGGCCGGATCTTCGACGGCCCGGACCCGAAGCGACCGTCGCGGGGGAGCAGGTCGGCGGGGATCTCGATGGTCGTCGTGTCGATCATGCGCCAACTCTAGGCGCGGGGCCGCCCGGGCCCGCGGGACGTCCAGCGGGCCCGCGTCCCGGGGCGGCGGGCCGCGGCACCGTAACCTTGGGGCGTGAGCGGCGACCTGATCGACACCACCGAGATGTACCTGAAGACCGTCTACGAGCTGGTCGAGGAGGGCATCGTCCCGCTGCGGGCGCGCATCGCCGAGCGCCTGGGCCACTCCGGCCCGACGGTCTCGCAGACGGTGGCGCGCATGGAGCGCGACGGCCTGGTCGTCGTCAGCGGCGACCGCCACCTCGAGCTCACCGACGACGGCCTGGCCAAGGCCACGCGCGTCATGCGCAAGCACCGGCTGGCCGAGCGGCTGCTCACGGACGTCATCGGGCTCGAGTGGTCGCTCGTGCACGACGAGGCGTGCCGCTGGGAGCACGTGATGAGCGAGCGGGTCGAGCAGCGGCTGCTGGAGCTCCTGGACCACCCTCAGCGCTCGCCGTACGGCAACCCGATCCCGGGCCTGGACGAGCTCGGCGAGCACGAGCCCGCCAACGCCTTCCTCGACGGCGTGGTCTCCCTCAGCGCGTTCGCCCGCTCGCTCGACGGCGTGGGCGAGGCGACCGCCGTCGTGGCGCGGCTGGGCGAGCCCGTGCAGGTCGACGCGGACCTGCTCGGCGAGCTGCGCGCGGCGGGCGTGCTGCCCGACGCCGCGGTCGTGGTGCGCCCGTCGGCGGCGCACGTGACCGTCGCGGGCGTGGGTTCCGCCGAGGTCATCGATCTGCCCGAGGAGATCGCGCGGCACGTCTTCGTGGCGGACGCCGGGGCGTGACGGAGGCGGGGGCGAGCCCCCGTCGGCCTGGGACCAAAGGCCCTGGAGGTCCTGGCGCGCCCTCGGCTCCGGCCCCCGTGGGCGGGCGTGTCGTGACATGTGCGCCGCGTCACCGTGACCGGAGCGTGACATTCGCCGAACGCCTCCGGTACTGTGCGAAGCGCTTCGGGGAACCCTCCTCTTCGGAGCCCTCGGGTGGATGCCGAGTCCTGCCACCACCCGCAGGTCCGTTCGACACGCATGGCAGGAGCGGGGGAACCAATCCGGGCATCGGCCTCCGATGCCCTTGGGGTGAAGTCCCGGGAGCGCAAGCGACCAGGACCGGGTGATCTCCCACCCGAACCCGACAGCTCACCTCGCAGGCATCGGAGAGGTACGCGTGACGGACTCCAACCGAGCCAGGCACCGCGCAGCGTGTCGGCCGCTCACACCGCTGGACGACATCGCAGCCGCTGCCGCGACTGGGATGGCCAACGTCGGCCGGCGCTCCGCCGCCGTCGCCGTGACCAGCGGTCTGGCCATCACCACGATGGCGATCCCGACGTCGGCCGCGCCCGCTGAGGGCCCCGCCAACGCCCTTCCCCCCGTCGACGTCGCCGCGCTCACCGAGCAGGCGCGCGCCGCCCTCGCCACCTCGCCGGTGGTGCAGGTCCCCACCGAGGCCGTGGCCTGGGGCTTCGACGCCCCCGACATCACCGTCACCGCCAACCCGAAGCCCGAGCCCGTGGTGCAGCGGTCCACCGCCGCGTCGCGCGCCGCCGCTCGCCCGGTGAACAACGCCATCCCGCAGTCGGTGGCCGGTAACGCGGTCCTCGAGATCGCGGCCCGCTACGTCGGCGTCCCGTACGTCGCCGGCGGCGCCTCGCCCGACGGCTTCGACTGCTCCGGCTTCGTGTCCTACGTCTACGGCCAGCTCGGCATCTCCCTGCCGCGCAGCTCCGGCGCCTACTACGACGTCGGCACGCGGGTCACCGAGCCGCAGCCGGGCGACATCATCGTCTCGCCCGGTCACGTGGGCATCTACGCGGGCGACGGGCTCCAGATCGACGCCCCGCGCCCCGGCAAGACGATCCAGTTCCGCGGGATCTGGCAGTCCAACCCGATCTTCGTTCGGGTCACCGGCTGAGCTGACGACGCCGTCGCGACGAAGGCCCGCGGACCACGTGTCCGCGGGCCTTCGCGCATCTCCGGTCGCCACCGGGGCGCCTCCCGCGCGTGGTCCGCCGGATGCCGCCCCGCCGCCCGATATCCGTGGGCGCTCCCAGGAGCCTCGCGTACTCTGACCTTGCGTCACGGGACCCTGCAGCCAGCCGGGTCCGACAGGACGGGAGGCATGCCGTGCGATCCACGTACGTCCCGGCCCTCCAGGTGGACAGCCAGTCCACGGAGGACCACCATCCCGCGACCCCACGCCGGTCGCTCCTTCTCAACGCCAGTCGCGAGCCGTTGTGCATCGTGACCCTGCACCGGGCCGTGAGCCTGATCCTGAGCGGGAAGGCCGTGGTCCTCGAGTCCGACGGCCGCTACCTCCACTCGGCGGCCCTCGCCCTGCCCGTGCCGCAGGTGCTCTGCCTGACGCGGTACGTGCACGTCCCGTTCCGGGCGTCGGTGCCCCCGACGCGGCGGACCGTGCTGCAGCGGGACGGCTTCCGCTGCGGGTACTGCGCGGGGCAGGCGGACACGGTGGACCACATCCACCCCCGGTCGCGCGGCGGTCCGCACGAGTGGACGAACGTCGTCGCGGCGTGCGCCCGGTGCAACCACCACAAGGCGGACCGGCTGCTGTCCGAGCTCGGGTGGCAGCTCCTCGTGACGCCGACGGCGCCCCGCGGAGGGTCGGCGCTGCTGGCCGCGACCGTGCGCCCCCATCCGTCGTGGCACCAGTACCTGGAGTCGGTGGCCTGAGCGATCTCCCGGCGCGGGGACTGCTCCGGGAGACGCGCGAAGGGGCAGACTGGTGATCGTCCGCGAGCCGATGGAGGAGCGATGACGCACCACGACGTAGTCCTGGTCGGAGTCGACGGATCCCCCCCGAGCCTGGCCGCTCTCGACTGGGCGGGCGCGTACGCCAAGGTCCACGGCATGGGCCTGCACCTCGTGTGCGCGTACTCCATCCCGTCGTTCACGGCGGCGGCGCTCGACGGCGGGTACGCCGCGCTCGACGACTCGGCGATCGCGGAGGGCGCGCGCGCCGTGCTGGACGAGGCGCTCGAGCGGGTCGGCCCGCTCGGCCTGCGTGCCACCTCGGTCGTGGCGACGGGCGACGCGGCAGCCGTCCTGGTCGAGCTCTCCCGCGAGGCAGCGTTGGTGGTCGTGGGGACCCGCGGCCGGGGCGGGTTCGCGGAGCGCCTGCTCGGCACCGTGTCGTCGGCGCTGCCGGCCCACGCGCACTGCCCGACGGTCGTCGTGCCCTATCGCCGGCACGACCGCACGGGCGCGGACGCCGCGGCGGCCGACGTCGACGACGACGCCTCGGCCGGGGCGCTGCCGGTGCGCCGGATCGTCGTCGGGGTCGACGGCTCGGAGGCGGCGGAGGTCGCGCTGGGCCGGGCCATCGTGGAGGCCGAGGCGTGGCAGGCGGAGCTCACCGCCCTCGCGGCGGTCCCCATCGGGACGACCACGAGCTACCTCGCGTGGCAGCCGAGCGCCGCCGACCACGAGGCCGTGCTGCACGACGTCGGCGCCGGCCTGGACGTGGTGGTGGACCGCGCGCTCGTGGAGCACCCGGACCTGCAGGTGCGCCGGCACGTCCTGGACGGGACGGCTGCACAGCTCCTCACGGAGTTCTCCACCGCCGTCGACCTGGTCGTCGTGGGGTCCCGCGGCCGGGGCGGCTTCGCGGGGCTGCTGCTGGGCTCGACGAGCCAGGCGGTGCTGCACCACGCGTCCTGCCCGGTGATGGTCGTCACGACCAAGGTGCGCGACGAGGAGTGGGGCGGCGGCGCGGCGGACTGAGCCCGGGTCGAGCGGCGGTCGCTCAGGCGCTCACGGCTGCACGGGCACGTCCGGCCGGCGCACGAGCGGTGTCAGCACGACGCTCGACCGCGTCCGCACGACGAACGGCTCGGCGTTGAGCCGCTCGACGATCTCCTCGAGGTGCGTCATGTCGCGCGCCCGCACGTGCACGACGGCGTCGGCGTCCCCGGTGACCGTGCTGGCCGCGACGATCTCCGGGTACTGCTCGAAGGCCTCCTTCATCACGGCCGGCCGCGTGGAGCCCGCGGCGTAGACCTCGACGTGCGCCTCGGTGCCCCACCCGGTCGCACCGGGGTCCAGGCGCACCGTGAAGCCGTCGACGACGCCGCGCCGCTTGAGGCGGTCCACGCGCCGCTTCACGGCGGGCGCCGAGAGGTTCACGACGGCGCCGATGCGCGCGAAGCTCGCCCGCGCGTCGCGCCCGAGCTCGCGCAGGATGGCGGCGTCGATGGGGTCCAGGTCCGGTGCACCGGGAAGCACGGACCCAAGCATGCCCGACGCCGGAGGTGGACGACCGGTGCGCGGAAGGTCCCAGTCGCGCCATCCTCGGGGTCGGCAGAATCGCAGGCGCCCGTCGGCCGATCATGGAGGCTCGCGTGTTCGTGCAGGACGTCGACCCCGTCGCGGACTCGCTGCTCGTCTCGGCCCTGTGCGCGGCCGTCCCGCTGCTGCTCCTCTTCGTGCTCCTCGGCGTCGTGCGGATGAAGGCGCACCGCGCGGCCCTGGTGAGCCTGGCCGCCGCGCTGGTGCTCGCCGTCGTCGGGTGGGGGATGCCTGCCGGGCAGGCGCTGAGCGCGGCCGCCGAGGGCGGGTTCTACGGGCTGTTCCCGATCCTGTGGATCCTGGTCAACGCGCTGTGGCTGTACCGGGTGACCGTGGACACGCCGTGGTTCGACGTGCTCGGCCGGTCGATCCGCTCGGTGTCCGACGACCTGCGGATCCTGGCGATCCTGGTCGCGTTCTGCTTCGGCTCGCTGCTGGAGGCGCTCGCCGGGTACGGGGCGCCGGTGGCGATCTCGGCGGCGATGCTCATGGCGGCCGGCATGAAGCCGATGACGTCCGCGCTCGTCTCGCTGCTCGCGAACACGGCGCCGGTCGCGTTCGGCGCGATGGCGGCACCGATCATCGCGCTCGCGGGCGTGACGGGCCTGCCGCTGGACGACCTGTCGGCGATGGCGGGCCGCCAGACCCCGTTCATCGCGCTCCTCGTCCCGCTGCTGCTGGTGCTGATGGTCGACGGGCGTCGCGGGGTGCGGCAGACCTGGCCGGTCGCCCTGGTCGCGGGGCTCGTGTTCGGCCTGGCCAAGTTCGTCACGGCGAACTACCTGGCGGTCGAGCTGACCGACGTCGTCGCGGCCGTCGCGACGGTGGTCGCGGTGCTCGCGATGCTGCGGGTGTGGCGGCCGGCGGAGGTCGTGGGCGTCGCGCGCGAGGGGGAGGCGGCGCCGGCCGCCGTCGAGCGGCCCGCCGCGCGCCAGATGTGGTTCGCCGTCGCGCCCTACCTCGTCATCATGGCGATCTTCTCGGTCGCGCAGGTGCCCGCGGTGAAGGCCTGGCTGTCCGACGTCGGCCGGGTCACCTTCGGCTGGCCCGGGCTCGACGTCGTCACGCCGGAGGGCGAGCCGGTGGGCGCGCAGACCTTCACGCTCGACCACCTCAAGGCGACCGGCACGCTGCTCCTGCTGGCGGGGATCGCGACGATGGCCATGTACCGGGTCGGCCCGCGGCGTGGCCTGCGGATCTACCGCGAGACGCTCGGCCAGCTGCGGCTGACGATCGTCACGGTGACCGCGGTGCTCGCGCTGTCGTTCGTGATGAACCTGTCCGGCCAGACGACGACGCTCGGCGCCGCGCTCGCCTCGACCGGCGCGGCCTTCGCGGCGCTGTCGCCGCTCATCGGCTGGATCGGCGTCGCGCTCACGGGGTCGGACACGTCCTCGAACGCGCTGTTCGGGCAGCTCCAGGTGACCGCCGCGCAGGAGACGGGCCTGTCGCCGGTGCTCATGGCGTCGGCGAACTCGTCGGCGGGCGTGCTGGGCAAGATGCTGTCGCTGCAGAACCTCGCGGTGGCCGCGGCCGCCGTCGGGCAGCCGGGCAGCGAGCCGACGCTGTTCCGCACGCTGCTGCCATGGAGCATCGGGCTGCTGGTGCTCGTCACCGGCCTGGTCCTGCTGCAGACCGGCCCGCTCGCCTGGATGGTGCCGTAGCGGCAGGTCAGTGCAGGGCGTCCGTCAGCTGGTCCAGCGCCCAGTCGAGGTCGTCCGCGGCGATGACGATCGGCGGCGAGAGCCGCACGGTGTGCCCGTGCGTGTCCTTGACCAGGACGCGCCGCGCGAGCAGCCGCTCGGCCAGGTCGCGGCCCGTCCCGAGCGCCGGCGGGACGTCGACGCCCGCCCAGAGGCCGACGCCGCGCGTCGCCTCCGCGAGCCCGGCCTGGACCAGCGCGGCGAGGCGCTCGTGCAGGTGCGCGCCGAGCACCGCGGCCCGGGCCTGCATCTCGCCCGTGGCGAGGAGCTCCAGCACGGCGATCCCGACGGCCGTCGCGAGCGGGTTCCCGCCGAACGTCGAGCCGTGCGTCCCGGGCGTGAGCACCCCGAGCACGTCCCCGCGCCCGACGACGGCGCTCACCGGCACGATCCCGCCGCCGAGGGCCTTGCCGAGGGTCACGAGGTCCGGGCGCACGCCGACGACCTCGCACGCGAGCGTCGTGCCCGTGCGCCCGAGGCCCGACTGGATCTCGTCGGCGACCAGCAGGATGCCGGCGGCGTCGCAGGTCGCGCGCACGGTCGGCAGGTAGTCCGCGGGCGGCACGACGACGCCCGCCTCGCCCTGGATCGGCTCGAGCAGCACGGCGACGGTGGTGTCGTCGATCGCCGCCGCGACGGCGGCCGCGTCGCCGTACGGGACCACGCGGAACCCGGGCGTGTAGGGGCCGAAGCCGCGCCGCGCGTCGTCGTCGGTGGAGAAGGAGATCACCGTGGTGGTGCGGCCGTGGAAGTTGCCCGCCGCGACGACGATCGTGGCCGCGCCCTCGGGCACGCCGCGCACGTCGTAGCCCCACTTGCGGACGGTCTTGACGGCCGTCTCGACGGCCTCCGCGCCGGTGTTCATGGGCAGGACGAGCGTCGGCTCGCCGCCCGCGGACGGCGCGAGCAGCGGGCCGACCAGGCCGGCGAGGCGGTCGGCGAACTCGCCGAGCTGGTCGTGCAGGAACGCGCGCGAGGTGAGGGTCAGCCGGTCGAGCTGGGCGTGCGCGGCGGCGATGAGCGCCGGGTGCCGGTGGCCGAAGTTCAGCGCGGAGTAGCCCGCGAGGAAGTCCAGGTACCGGGTGCCCGCGACGTCACGGACCCACGCGCCCTCGCCGCTCGCGATGCGGACCGGCAGCGGGTGGTAGTTGCCCGCCAGGTGCGCGCCGGGCTCCGGCTCGCCGCCCGGGAGGGTGACCGGGGCGTCGTCGTCGGTGAGCAGGTCGCGCGGGTCCATGGGTCAGTCCTCGGGCGCCGGACGGATCTCGAGCGTGCAGCACTTCGCGCCGCCGCCGCCCTTGAGCAGCTCGGACGTGTCGATGCCGACCGGGGAGAAGCCGTGCTCGCGCAGCTGGGCGGGGAAGTCGACGGCCGCAGGGGAGTGCACCACGTGGTAGCCGTCGGAGACCGAGTTGAGGCCGAGCACGAGGGCGTCGCGCTCGGTGGCGATGATCGCGTCGGGGAAGCGCTCGCGCAGCACGGCCTGCGACGCGGGCGAGAACGCCCCGGGGAAGTACGCGATGAGCGGCTGGTCGGGCGTGCCGTTCAGCGCCGTGAGCGCGGTGTCGAGGTGGTACCAGCGCGGGTCGACGAGCTCGAGCGTGACGACCTCGTGGCCGGTCAGCTCGGCGAGCTCGCGGTGCGCGGCCGGGTCGGTGCGGAAGCCCGAGCCGCCGAGGATGACGTCGCCCGCCATGAGGATGTCGCCCTCGCCCTCGTTGGTCTCGGCGGCGGTGTGCGTGACGTACCCGCGGTCGGCGAACCACTTCTGGTAGGCCGGGCCCTCGGCGGCGCGCTCCGGGTAGCGGAACTTCGCGGAGTAGACCAGGCCGTCGACGACCATCGCGCCGTTGGCGGCGTAGACCATGTCCGGCAGCCCGGGGATCGGGTCGATGAGCTCCACCCGGTGCCCCCACTCCAGGTACGCCGCGTACAGCTGCTCCCACTGGGCCACGGCCCGTGCGTTGTCCGTGTGCTTCGTGACGTCCATCCACGGGTTGATCTCGTAGGTGACGTCGAAGTAGGTCGGGCGGCACATGAGGTAGTGGCGCGGGGTGGGGGTGCGCGGGGTGTGCGGCGTGGGCGTGCTGGTCACAAGTCGCCTCCGGTGGTGGGCCGGGGTCTGGCCCAGGGGTGTGGTCGGACCTGGCCGCGGCGCCGTCGGGCCGCCGTGCGGTCGGTCTGTTCGAGGTTATGCGCCGCCGGGTGGCCGACGCCGCGACCATCGGTGCGTGTCGATGCGCGTTCCGTTGCGCGCAGGGCCCTCTGGACGGCGATTCGTTGCGCGTCCGTCCGCGCATCCTCGATCTGCGGAGGATACGTCCCGGAAAGCGCGACGGATCCTCCGCAGACGCGCCGCCGGGCGTCCGGGGGCGTCAGGACACGACGACCTGGACGGTGTGGTGGCCGCTGGCGCCGTTCGGGGCCGGGGGAGCGACGCGCGGGGTCTGCACCTCGCCCGTGCCGTCCGTGGCCCGCACGGTGAGCGTGTGCGCGCCGGGCGTCGCGTCCCACTCCCAGACCCACTGCCGCCACGCGTCGACGCCGAGGGAGTCCGAGAGCCGCGCCTCCTGCCACGGGCCGTCGTCGACCCGCACCTCCACGCGCTCGATGCCGCGGCTCGGCGCCCAGGCGACGCCGGCGACCGGCTGCCGCCCCGGTGCGACCGTGCCGCGGCGCGGGACGTCGATGCGCGCCTGGGTCTTGACCGGGCCCTCGCGGGACCAGCCGCGCGGGATCCAGTAGCCCCGCTCGTCGAACGTCGTGAGCTCGATGGCGCTGAGCCACTTGGTCGCGGACACGTAGCCGTACAGGCCCGGCACCACGAGCCGCGCCGGGAACCCGTGCCGCTGCGGCAGCGGCTCACCGTTCATCCCGACGGCGACGAGCGCGCCGACGTCGCCCGGCCCGGACCCCTGGCGCAGGCCCAGCTCGACCGGGAAACCCGCGGTGAAGCCGTCGACGGAGCGGCCGATGACCTGCGTCGCCGCCGGCTGCACGCCGGCGCGCTCGAGCAGGTCGCGCAACGGCACGCCCTGCCAGCGCGCGTTGCCGACCAGACCCCCGCCGACCTCGTTGGACACGCACGCGAGCGTGACGTCCGACTCGACCGTGGAGAGCTCGAGGAGCTCGTCGTAGGTGAGCGTGAAGGGCCGGTCCACCAGGCCGCGGACCTCCAGGCTCCAGTCCTGCGGGTCGACCTCCGGGACGAGCAGCGCGGTGTCGATCCGGTAGAACTCGCCGTTCGGCACGCGCAGGGGCGTCAGGCCGTCGACGGCGAGACCCGCCCCCGGCGCGAGGGGGACGGCGGTCGCCGTCGGGCGCGGGAGCGCGATCGTCTCGCGCAGCCGCTCGACGCGCGGGGAGGCCAGCAGGCGCCCGCCCGCGGCGCCCAG
>AXCX01000006.1 GCA_000767215.1 Actinotalea fermentans ATCC 43279 = JCM 9966 = DSM 3133 | reverse complement strand
ACCTGCACACCCTCGACGACGCCGACCAACGCGCACTCGCCGCCTTCCACTCAGTGCGCAGGCGCGGCTGAGCTACCCCCGCCGCTCCTCGGCCCTGGGCGCAGGCGGGCGCCACCCAGCCCTAGTACTAGCCGTGAACAGGGCGCCGTCGCGCCGTCGCGAGCTGCTTGATCGTCGAGAAGTCCAGCGTTCCGAAGGCGTCGCGCACGGCGTCGAGGCCGAAGAAGGCAGCTGCGTTCACGAAGCCGTTGCAGGTGTCGTTGTCGTCCCCCTTGACCTTGCCCACCGCCCCGGAGAACGCCGTCTGGTCGGGTGCGCTCAGCCAGTACGACGTCATGTAGCCCTCGCACTGGATCCCTGGAGCGGCATAGCCGAGCATCGCGTGAGGTACCGACACGCCCTGCTGCATTCCCGCGAGACCGAGCTCTGCGACGTCGACCAGTTCAGGAACGCCTGCCTCGGTCGCGACAGCGAGTACGTCTCCGACGAACTCGAGGAAGACGTCTTCGACGTACGAGCCGCCCGGGATTGCGTCGCACACCACCCACCCGGTCGTCCTGAACCCGGCACGGGCGAGGAGCGTCTCCTCGGAGAACGGGACGTCCCACAGGAACATCCAGGAAGCGGCCACCTTTGCCGCGCGAACGGCGGCCTCGAGGTGCCTCGGCTTCCCGCCGAGGCGATAGGCCGTGATCAGCGACCGCATCGCGAAGAGGACACCGGTGGAGTCAACCTTGACCGACTTCAGCTGCGCAGTGTCGTTGAGCCCTCCGCAGTAGAGGACGTCGGGCCCGTAGGTCCGAGCGATGTAGTCGGCGGCTCGCAGCGCTGCTGCCCGGTACTCCTCGCGCCCGGTCAGGCGGTGCAGCGCCGCGAGGACCGGAACGGGGAACATCGTCCCGGACCCCTGCTCGAGGCTGCTCGCGCCGAACCACTCCGCGGGCTCCGTCAGCGGCTCCCCGTCGGGCGAGTAACCGCGGTACCAGGACCCGTCGGGTCGCTGCGTGGCGAGGAGGAAGGTGCCGAACCGCTCGCCGGCCGACAGCCACCCCGGCTGGCCCACCCCGTGCTTGCGCTCCTCCTCGTACCCCAGGAGGACGGCGAGGACGGCCTCGCACATCGTGCGCGTGTAGTTGCCGGCGACGTCCCGGAGCCGCTCGGCCACGGGTCCGAGGGCCTCCACCATCTGCGAGCCCAGGTATCGGCGCAGCGCCTCCTCGTCCTGCGCGTACTGGAACGGCATGAGGATCCCCGTGAACCAGTGCACGAACTGGCCGGTCTGGGTGTCGTAGAGCCCGTCGGCGAAGCCGTTCGGGTGCTGGCACTCGCGGACGAAGAAGTCGTTGACCCGCCGCGCGCGGTCGACCCAGAGCGGCACGCCGTCCCTGTGGCCGCGACGGAGTGCGGCGAGGGCGAGCAGCGACTGGGCACCGGTGAACCCGAACTCCAGCAACGAGCCGAGGGTGCGCCCGTTCCGTGGCGAGAAATGGAGGAGGTACCCGGCGGGCTCCCGCGGGTCCTCGGCGGCGGTCCACTGCCGGTAGTACTGCTGGGTCAAGGCGAACCTGTGATCCTCGATCCGCTCGATCGGGAGCGGGAGCGGCGACGGCGCCGTCCTGAGGTTGTCCCACTGGCGGCGCGACACGTCCCAGATCGCCTCGGTGAGATCGCGAGCGCGCACGACCCGGAACTCGTAGACAACGGTGCCGGTACGTCCATCGGTCACGGGCAGGAACCCGGCCCAGCCTCGGCCGGAGGTGTCGAGGCAGTAGGTCCTCTCCTCCCGGAAGGGGTACCCGGCCCGGAGGATGAGCGGGCCTTCCGGCAGGACGGCGATGCCGAGCGAGCCGATGTCGGACTCGGCCACGACCGCGCCGTCGCGCAGCTGGTCCGCCGTCACCGTGGCGTCGTGGGAGGGTGCGTTCGTGCGCGCCAGACTCAGCCCGACGCCCGCGTTCGGAAGGTAGGCGAGAGCCGCGAGGTGCCCGTTCCGGTCGTCGCGGAACTCGTGCACGTCGCCGCCGAGGTAGTCCTCCCGACCGTCGCGGTCGGTGTCGTTGCGGTTGTAGAGGTTGCCCGAGATGAAGAGCTGCCATTCGTCAGACGCGGCCGGCAAGGCGCTCTCGAGGATCAGGTCCCAGCGCAGGCCGGTGCACGTGCCGGCGGAGCGGACGTCGTACGACCGCCTGATCACGAGGGACGTGCCGTCGCGACCGGGCTCCCACCGATCGACGACGTTCACCTCGCAGCCGTCACCCGTCACGACGGCGGCGCTCGCCACGAGATGGTCCCCCTCCCGCACGACCGTGTCGTAGCTCAGCGTCACGGACGCCTTCGCCGTGGTCTCGACCCGGACGGGCGCGCTGGCTCGCGCGACGGTCTCTCCGTCAAGAACGACGGCGATGGCGACGCCAGCAGGGGACATCGTGACGTCGAACTCCATGATTCCTCGCAAGGTGGTCGGTGAGGTACGTCGGTTGGGGCGAGTCACGCCGCCGCGGGAGGAGTGGGTGCCGGTCGGGGCCGGCACCCACTCCGCTCGGTGGGGCTAGCGGGTCTGGGTGCCCATCCGCTCGAGCGCGAGTCGGCGGATCTCGCCGAAGTCGACGGTGCCGTACTTGTCACGGAGTGCATCGAGCCCGTACAGGGCCTGGGCGTTGACCAGTCCGTTGCACGTGTCGTTGTCGTCGCCCTTGACCTTGCTGGCGGCCCCCGAGAAGGCGGTGGCCTCGGGCGCGCTCAGCCAGTAGGCCGTCATGTAGCCCTCGCACTGGATCCCGGGCGCGACGTAACCGAGCATGTTCCCCGGGATCGACAGCCCGTACTGCATGCCGTTGAGGACGAGCTCGACGACGTCGACCAGCTCCGGCACCTCGCCGGCGACGGCGACGTCGAGCGTGTCGCCGAGGAACTCCAGGAACTCGTCGTCGACGTAGCTCCCGCCGGGGATCGCGTCGCAGACCGCCCACCCCGTCGTCCGGAACCCACCGCTCGCCAGGAGGCTTCCGTCGGGGAACGGGACGTCCCAGAGGAAGAGCCACGAGGTGAGGATCTTCGCCGCCTTGACGGCGGCCGCCAGGTGGCGCTCGTCGCCGCCGAGCCGATATGCGCGGATGAGGGAGCGCATGGCGAACATCACGCCCACCGAGTCGATCTTGACCGACTTGATGTGCGTCGTGTCGTTGAGCCCGCCGCAGTACAGCACCCCCGGCACGAAGGTCTCGGCGATGTAGTCCGCCGCCTTCAGGGCAGCCGCCTTGTAGTCGTCCCTCCCGGTGATCCGGTGGAGAGCCTCCAGGACCTCGACGGGGAAGATCGTGCCGGATCCCCGCTCCACTCGACTGCTCCCGAACCACTCGACAGGGTGCGTGAGCGGGTCGCCCTCGGGCGAGTACCCGCGGTGCCACGAGCCGTCGGCCCCCTGCGTCATGAGGAGGAACGCTCCGAACACCTCCCCCGCGGCCAGCCAGTCGGGGTGCTCGGTACCGTGGCGCAGCTCCTCCTCGTAGGCGAGCAAGAGCGGGTAGGCCGACTCGCACATCGTCCGCGTGTAGTTGCCCGGCACCTCGCGGAGCTCGGCGGCGATCGGCCCGAGTGCTCGGGTGATCTGGCTGCCCAGGAACGTCTTGAGGGTGGCCTCGTCGTCGGAGTACTGGAAGGGCATGAGGATGCCCGTGAACCAGGTCACGAACCGCTGGTGCAGCGGGTCGTAGATGCCCTGCGAGAAGCCGTTCGGGCTCTGGAACTCGCGAACGAAGAAGTCGAGGACCTGACGCCCGCGGTTGATCCAGAGCGGGACCTCGTCCCGGTGGCCTCGGCGGATGGCGTTCAGGGCGTGCAGCGACTGCGCGCCGGTGAACCCGTACTCGATGAGAGATCCCAGGGTCTTGCCGCTCCGGGGCGAGAAGTGCGTGAGGTAGCCGGCCGGCCGGCGCTCGTCCTCCTCCGACTCCCACGACTTGAAGTAGAGCTGGGTCAGGAGGAAGCGATGCTGCTCCAGCTCCTCGAGCGGCAGGGGCAGGGGCGCGGGGCGCGTGCCCAGGCGCAGCATCTGGCGCTGGGTCACGTCCCAGATCGCCTCGGTGAGGTCCTCGGCGCTGAAGAGTCGCACCTCGTACTGCACGCCGGCGGCACGGCCCCGCTCGATCGGCAGGTAGCCGGCCCAGGCCCGGCCGCTCGTCTCCAGGCTGAAGGTCCGCTCCTCGCCGAAGGGGTAGCCCGCACGCAGGACGAGGGGGCTCTCCTCGGCGAAGACGACGCCGAGCGACCCGATGTCGGAGTCCTTCACGACCACGCCACTGGCGAGCTCGTCGGTGTCGAGCGCGACGTCGTACCTCGGGACGCTCGTGCGGGCCAGCGAGAGACCCTGGCGGGTGGTCGGCAGGTAGGCCAGCACGGCGAGGTGGCCGTTCCGGTCGTCGCGGTACTCCTGGACGTGGCCCCCGAGGTAGTCCTCGCGCCCGTCCAGGTCGGTGTCGTTCCGGTTGTACAGGGCACCGGTGACGTAGAACTGCCAGTCCGCCTGGGCCGCGGCGAGCGAGGACTCGAGGAGCAGCTCGGCGCGGACGCCCGCGGCGGAGCCCGGCTCGAGGACGGTGATGGACCGGTCCACGAGGAAGCCGTCGCCCTGCTCGGACGGCGTCCAGACGTCCTCGACGCGGACGCGCGTGCCGTCGCCCAGTGCGGCATCGACCCGGCAGCGGGTCCCTTCACCGTCGGCTTCGACGGTGTCGTAGCCCAGCGCCACCGCACCGCCGTCGCTGGTGGCCAGTCGTACGGGGGTGGGCGCGACGAGGACGTCCGCGCCGTCGCTGCGGAGCACGAGGCCGTTGCCGTTGCCGTTTGGTGCGGAGGACAGGTGGAGAGCCATGCGTTTCACTTCCTGTAGTCGGAGAGGAGGGGACATCCGGTGCCGCCCCGTGGACGCCTCGCATCGCGGGCGTCGTGGGCGTTCATGACCAACCGAGCCGTCGCCGGATCTCGGTGAACTCCGTCGTGCCGTACCTGTCGGCGAGCAGGTAGAGGCCGTACGCGGCCTGCGCGTTGGTCAGCGCGTTGCACGTGTCGTTGTCGTCGCCCTTGACCTTGTTCACCGCGCCGGAGAAGGCCGTGACGTCGGGGGCGCTGAGCCAGTACGAGGTGAGCACCCCCTCGCACTGGAGACCGGGCGCCACGTAGCCGTGGTCGTTCTCCGGGGTCGAGAGGGCATGCTGCATCCCGTACTCGACCAGCTCGGCGACCTCGAAGAGCGCCCGCTCGCCCGACAGCTCGGCGACCCGGACGAGGTCGGCGGTGAACTCGAGGAACTCGTTGTCGAGGTAGCTGCCCGAGGCGATCACGTCGCACCCCGCCCAGCCGGTCGACCGGAACCCCGCTCGCGCCAGCAGGCTTCCCTCGGGCATCGGGACGTCCCACAGGTACACCCATGAGCAGAGCACCTTGGCCGCCTTGACCGCAGCCGCGAGGTAGCGCGGCTCGCCGGTCGCCTCGTGGACGGTCAGGAGCGATCGCATCAGGAACATCACGCCCACGGCGTCCGTCTTCACGGACTTGACGTGCGTGGTGTCGTTCAGCCCTCCGACGTACACCGTCGGCTCGACCTGGGCGTCGATGATGTAGTCGGCCGCCTTGCGCGCCGCGTCGAGGTATCGACCGTCCCCCGTGATCCGATGCAGGGCCACGAGGACGGGGACGGGGAAGATGGTTCCGCTCTTCTGTTCCACCTCCGAGGCGCCGAACCAGCTCGCGGGCGACGTGAGGCCCTGGCCGCTCGTGCTGTAGGCCCGGTACCAGGAGCCGTCGCTCGCCTGACTGCGCAGGAGGAACTCGCCGAAGCGACACGCGGCCTGGAGCCAGTCCTCGTGCTCGACGGCGTGCGCACGCTCCAGCTCGTAGGCCAGGAGCAGGGGCCAGAACGACTCGCACATCGTTCGCGTGTAGTTGCCTTCGACCCCCCGTAGCTCCCGCGCCACGGGCATCAACGCCTCGGCGACCTGCTTGCCGACGAAGCGGCGGACGTCCTGCTCGTCCTCGGCGTACTGGAACGGCATGAGGATGCCCGTGAACCAGTACACGAACCGGTCGTGGACGGGGTCGTAGATGCCCTGAGGCATCCCGTTGTCGAGCTGGCAGTGCCGGACGAAGAAATCGATCACTGATCGCGCCCGATCGCGGTAGAGCGGGACCCGGGTTCGATAGCCGTACTCCAGCTGTGCCCACGCGACGAGCGTCTGGTCGCCGGAGAACCCGAACTCGATGAGGGACCCCTGCACGTCGCCGGTCCGCGGGGAGAAGTGCACCAGGAAGCCGGCCGGCTCCTTGGGGTTCTCCTCGGCGGTCCACCGGCGGTAGCTCAGCTGGGTCGCCAGCTGGCGGTGCTCGAGGGCGTCGTCGAGCGTCACCCCCGGATCGGGGCGGCTAGTGCCCAGGAGCCTCCGCTGGCGCTCGAAGAGCCGCCAGATCGCCTCCGTGAGGTCGCCCGTCGAGTCGACGCGGAGCTCGTAGGCGAGCTCGATCACCTGCCCCGTCTCGACCGGGCAGAACGCCTCCCAGCCTGTGCCGGCCATGTCGAGGCAGAAGGTCCGCTCCTCCCGGAACGGGTACTCGGCGTGGAGGACCGTAGAGCCGTCCGGGCGGGTGATGACCCCCAGGGAGCCGATGTCCGTGGGCTGAAGCACGCGCCGCCCGAGGAGCTCCTCGCGGGTCAGCGCGGCGTCGGACGTGGGGGCCGACGTGCGCGCGAGCGAGAAGGTCGAACCCGTCACCTCGCACCGGGTCAGCACAGCCAGCACGCCGTTCTTGTCGTCACGGAGCGCCTGGTCGAACGTGCCGAGGTAGTCCTCCACCCCGTCCCCGTCCGAGTCGTTGCGGTTGTAGAGGGTGCATGGCAGGAAGTACTGCCAGGCGCCCCCGCCGCCTGGGCTCGTCGCCGCCGCCTCAAGCTCCAGCCGCATGCCGGCGCCCTCCCGGGCCTGCCTGACCTCCACCCGCCGCGTCAACGCGACGGCATCCGGCGCGACCACCCGGTAGATGTCGACGATGTCGAGGGCGAGCTCTCCCGGCACCTCGACGGTCGCCGTGCAACGGACGGTCTCGCCGGAGGCGTCGAAGGTGTCGTACTGCGTGGCCATCGGCGCACCGCGTGTCGGGACGACGACGATCGGCCGATGGACCACCATCGTGGCCCTTCCTCGGCGGAGGCCGACGACGGACTCCGGGGAGCCGTCGACCTGGAGGGTGACTGCCGACATGAGGGTCTCTCCTTGTGCGGGTTCTGGTCGGCGGACGGGGAGGCGGGTCAGCTGCCTGCTGCGACGTGACACGAGTCCTCGCGGTCGAGCTGCCCGTGCGAGGACGCGCGGGGGGCCGGCCGGTAGTCGAACCAGTCGAAGCGCGCGACGGTGCCCGACCCTGCGCTGGACGTCGCTGCGTACATGCCGACGAAGACGCCGGTGAAGCCGCCCGCGAACTCTGCGCTGAGGAACTTCGCGTCACGCGGCTGAGTGCGCGCGACCCGCCCGGAGCTGTCGCTCACGCTGAAGGTGTAGGAGTCGGCGCTGCCCTCGACGCTGATCACGACATCCGGGCCCTCGACGACGCCCACCACGGAGGTGATGTCGAGCCGCCCGAGCCGCGTCCTGAGGACCGCCTCCATGGCCGCGCCGGCACGGCGCAACCCCAGGGCGTAGAAGTGCTCCTCGTTCATCCGCACGGCGATGCCGGCCTCGTCCCCGTCCTCCCGCGCGTCGAGGACGAGGCGCGTCTCCGCGACGAAGTCGTAGTGCTGCTGGCGACGTCCGACGAAGCACGGGAAGCGCTCCGCGAGGCCGGTGCGAGGCGACAGGGTCAGCCAACCCGGGCGTGCGAGGATCGCCTCCGGGGCCATCGGCCGCCTGACGAAGGCCCACTCCGGCCCGAGGGTGGCGGCGTCGAAGTCGTCGCGCACGACGTGCCGGGGCGGTGGCGCAGCGGGCAGAGCAGGGCGCGTCTGGTCGACTTCGATCACTGCTCGCTCGCCGACGATCGGCCACCCGTCCGGCGTCCAGCGCACGGCGGCCAGCAAGGTCTCCCGGCCGAGGAGGTGCCTCGGCCACTGACCGACCGGGCGCACCCCGAGGCAGACCATCCACCAGTCGCCGTTCGGCAGGGTGACGAGGTCGGCGTGACCGACGGCCTGAAAAGGGCTGACGATGCTCCGATGGCTCACGATAGGTCCGTGCGGCGAGGCCGCGAACGGTCCCCACGGCGACGTCGAGCGCCCGACGGTCACCATGTGCCCGTACTCCGTCCCCCCTTCGGAGATGACCAGGTAGTAGAAGGAACCGCGCCGGAACAGGTGCGGCGCCTCCGGGTACCGACCACCGGTGCCACCCCAGATGAACCGCGGCTCCTGCAGCACAGCGCCCGTCAGCGGGTCCACCAAGGACTGCTGGATGCCGCGCTCGAAGTGGGGATCTGCGACATGGGGTCCCGCGGGGTCCGGTTCGATGTTCGACGTGAAGTAGACGTGTCCCTCGTCGAAGAACAGCGACGGGTCGATGCCGTTCTGGTCCACCCACACCGGGTCGGACCAGGGGCCGGCCGGATCCTCCGCGTGGACGATGAAGTGGCCGCGGTCCGACACGTTGGTGGCGGTCACGTAGAAACGCCCGTCGTGGTGCCGGATGGTCGGCGCGAAGATCCCGCCGGACGCCGGCGCCCGCGTCAGGTCGAGTTGACTCTCCCGGTCGAGCACGTGGCCGAGCGGCTGCCACGAGACGAGGTCCCGGCTCGTGAAGATCGGGAGGCCCGGGAAGTACTCGAACGAGCTCGTCACGAGGAAGTACTCGCCCCCGACGCGGCAGATGCTGGGGTCCGGGTGAAACCCCGGGATGACCGGGTTGGTGAAGGTGCGCACCTCGGTCACCCCTTCACCGCCCCGACCATGAGACCCTCGACGAGGTACCGCTGCAGGAAGAGGAACAGCACGAGGACCGGCAGCACGGTGACGACGCCGGAGGCGAGCAGCGGTCCCCATTCCACCGTCAGGTTGCCCATGAACCCCGCGACGCCGAGCGGCAGGGTCTTGTCCGCGTCCGAGTTCACGAGCACCAGCGGGAAGAGGTACTCGTTCCACGAGAAGATGAACGAGAAGACGGCAATGACGATGACGCCCGGGCGCGCGATCGGCAGCATGACACTCCACAGCACGCGCAGGTGCGAGGCGCCGTCGACCCGACCAGCCTCGAACAGCGCCTTGGGGATCTGGATGAAGAAGCTCCGGAGCATCCAGATGCAGAACGGCACTGTGAGCACGAGCTCGACGAGCACGAGGCCGGCGACGCTGTCGACGAGACCCATCTGGCTGAGGATCCGATAGGCGGGTACGACGATGACGACGCCCGGGAACATGTAGGTGAACAGGATGAGCCGACCGGCCGCCTGGCCCAGCCGCGTGTCGAAGAACGCGAGGCTGTAGGCGCCCATCACGGACACCACGACAGTGAGCGAGGTGACGGCGACCGCGACGAGGACGCTGTTGCCGACCCAGGTGAGCACGGGCGACGCCGCGAACAGCTGGCCGTAGCTGTCGAGCGTGAAGCGCGAGGGCACCAGGTCACCGGTGAACAGCTCAGCGGGATGCGTCACCGACGAGATGAGCAGCCAGTAGAACGGGAACGTGACGTAGATCGTGGCCGTCACGATGGCGAGCCACAGGGCGGCCCGCGGGCTGACGCGGGCGAGAACCGACCGTGCCATCAGTACTTCCTCTCCGCACGCCGCATGTACGCGAAGTAGATGCCGGCGATGAGCGCGATGGTGATGAGCGTGAGGACCGCCCACGCGCCGGCCTCTCCGACCTGCAGGCCGTTGAAGGCCACGTCGTAGGTCTTGACCGGGAGGATCATCGTCCGGTCCGCCGGCCCGCCCCTCGTGCCCAGGTAGACGAGGTCGAAGTTGTTGAAGTTGAACATCGTGAAGATCATCGCGACCGTGAGGAGGATGCCTCGCAGGTGCGGCAGGGTGACGTTGAGGAAGGTGCGGAGCCGGCCCGCACCGTCGACCGACGCGGCTTCGACGAGCTCTTTCGGCACGCTCTGCAGCCCGGCGAGCAGGATGATCATGGTGAAGGGCACGCCGCGCCAGACGTTGACGCCGATGACCGTCCCGAGCGCCAGGGACTGGTCGGAGAACCAGGCCAGGTCGCCCCAGGCAGGGTTGACGGTCCCGAGCAACCCGTTGATGACGCCGTAGAGGTCGTTGAGCATCCACTTCCAGATGAGGGCGACGACGACGACGGGCGTCACCCACGGGAGCAGGAAGAGGCCACGAAGCAGCCCTCGCCCCCGGAACCGCTGGTTGAGCAGCATGGCGAAGGCCAGACCGAGCGCGATCTGGAGGACGACGGACGCGCCGGTCCACAGGAGCGAGCGGCCCAGCGTCTGCCAGAACGCCGGGTCGCCGAGCAACTCGCTGTAGTTCTCCAGGCCGACGAACTCCGCGACCGGCCGCAGGAAACTGCGGTCCGTGAAGCTGTCGGCGACGACGGTGGCCAGCGGCACGCCCATGAGCAGGACGATCACGGCGGCCGCCGGGACCAGCAGAGCGACGCTCACGATGAGGTCCCGGCGCCCGTTGCGCCCCCGGCGCCTGGTGTGCGATCCGCGGCCCGCGTCAGGGCGCGGCCCTGCGGCGCGAGGGCGCTCGCGCAGCGCGGCATTGGCGGTCATGTCGTCCTCCGGACGTTGGGGGGGCGGGCGACCCGGGAGGCCGCCCGCCCCCGCTCGGTTGGTCGGCGTCAGTTGCCGATCGACTCACGCATCTCGTCGGCGATCCGCGTCGCGGCCGCCTGCGGGTCCTCGCCCTGCTCGATCACGGCGGTCGCCGCCTGCGCGACGAGGTTGAGGCTCTCCCACTCTCCGGCGTGCGGATTCGGCAGGCCGAACACCCAGGCGTCGGGGAGAGTCGTGCCAACCGCGGCGAGCAGCTCCCCGGCAGCGACGACCTTCTCGTTCGTCTGGTACGTCTCGCTCTCGTGCACCGCGTCGATGACGGGGACGAACGAAGCGGGGTTGATGAGCACGAACTGCTCGTATGCCTGCGGGTCGAGCAGGTATGCGAGGAAGTCGCGGGCCTCCTCCGGATGCTCCGTCGTGTTGAAGGCGTAGAGCGACACGTTGCCCATGAACGCCCCGGCGCCGCCGTTGGACGGCACGGGGACTGCGCCGAACTGCTCAGCGACGTCAGCACCGGCCGCCTCGAGCGCGCCCTGCATCCAGCTGCCGTAGACGAACATGCCGAGCTTGCCCGTCGTCATCGCGGCCTGCGCCTCGGGCCGGTCATAGCCCCCGGCGCCGGGTGGGGAGTACTGCGCGAGGGAGGAGTAGAACTCGAGTGCCTCGACGGCCTCGGGGGCGTCGAACGTCACCGTGTCCGGGTCGTTCCGGTCCACCAGGTCGCCACCGTTGGCCAGGATCATGCTGTACAGGCTCTGGGTGGTCACATAGCTCTTCGACGACGGGATGAGGATCCCGTACTGGTCGTCGTGTGTCAGCGCCGCGGCGGCCGCCTCGAGCTCGTCCCAGGTGGTCGGCGGCTGGAGGCCGGCAGCCTCGAACATCGGCTTGTTGTACCAGAGCACAACGGAGTTGGTGGAGTAGGGCAGCGCGAAGTACTCGCCGTCGGGCGTCTTGCTCAACTCGACCAGGGACGACGCGGTGTCCGCCCACGCCTCCTCACCGCCGATCGCCTCGACGACGTCATTCAACGGGAGGAGGACGCCCTGCTCCTGGAGCGACGCCGCGAAGGCCGCCGAGCCGAGAGTGACGTCGGGCGCGTTGCCGCCCTGGAGCGCGGCCTGCCACTTGGTGAAGATGTCTGACCACGGCACTGTCACGAGGTTGACGTTGACGTTCGGGTTCTCCGCCTCGTACTTCTCGATCATCGTCTCGAGCACGGAGATGACGGCCTCGTCGGCCTCCGGGTTCCAGAACTCGAGCTCGATCGCGTCCGAGTCGGCGGACTCAGCCCCTGAGCAACCGGCCAGAACACCGGTGAGCGAGAGGGCAAGGGAGACCGCGAGGTACTTCCTGGTTCGGCGTGGCATGTCGTTACCCTTCTTTGACGAGCGTCGTCGCTCGGCGCCGGGGAGGTGGATCCCGAAAGATTTTCCAGGAATCTTTCGGTCCGGTCGGCACGTTACACGGGCGACATGCGCTCCGCAACGCCCCGAACCCTAATCGTGATGTGGCGCTTGTGCGGAAGCGGTCCACCCGGTACGGTCGAAATACTTTCGACCTCGACATGCACTGATGGGAGTCCCGGTGGGCGCTCGTCCAACCCTGGCCGATGTGGCAGCCCAGGCGAACGTCTCGATGGCCACGGTCTCGAAGGTGCTCAACGGGCACCGCGACGTGGCGGCCAGCACGCGGGCGAGGGTCATCCGTGCGATCGATTCCGTCGGCTACCGCAACCCGGCCGCGCGGGCCCACGCCGCCCAGATGCCTCAGGTCCTCGTTCTCACCGACGGGATCCTGACGGTCTACACGGCGACCCTCCTGCACGGCATGGTCGCGGCGGGACGGTCTCAGGGCGCCGACGTCGTCGTGCGGTTCGGGATCGGCCCGCACACGGACGACGACGCGCCCGAGAAGTCCTTGCCGCTCGGCTGTATCGGCATCGTCGCCATCACCTACGGCATGCGCAGCATCGGGCTGCTCGAGGCCCAAGCGAACTTGCCCGTCGTGGTGATCGACCCGTCGGAGGTGCAGCCGGCCGACTGGATGACGATCGGCGGCACAAACTGGGCGGGCGCCAAGGCCGCCACGGAGCACCTCATCGGACTCGGTCATCGGCGCATCGGCTGGGTCGGTGGGCCGCCGGAGTCGGAGGCGTCGACGGACCGCCTGCACGGGTACCGTGCGGCGCTCCAGTCCGCCGGCATTCCGCTCGACGACTCGATCGAGACGAACGGGGACTTCAGCGTGGAGTTCGGCCGGTCGGCGGCTCCGCCACTGCTCGGACTCGAGAACCGTCCCACGGCACTGGTCGCCGCCAACGACGAGATCGCGATCGGAGTCATCGAAGCTGCACGCTCCCTGGGCTTGCGGATCCCTGAGGACTTGTCGGTCACCGGCTACGACGGCATCCCACAGGCTTCATGGACCACGCCGCGCTTGACGACGGTCTTCCAGCCCCTTGCCGATATGGGGCGAATGGCGGTTCGGATGATCGTCGAGAGTGCACGGGGCAACCCGCCGGAGTCCCGCCACATCCAGCTCGTCACCCGACTTCTGGTCAACGAGTCGACCGCACCGCCGAGTCGTGCGATGTCCTCAGCGACCGCCCTTGGGTACCGTTCGACCATGGACGGCGTCGCGCTGTCTGCGCCCGCTGGGCACTCCAGTTGACGTCCCACCGCCGCTCGCCGGGTCGGCGACCCGCGGCCTCTCTGCCCCGACGCAGCGCGCCGGGGCAGAGGGCAGCCGTCGGACGTCAGTGCATCGGGGGCACGACCGGCGGCGTGTCCGGGGTCACGGCCGACGAGCGGCGCGCCCGGCGCTGACGAGGCGTCCGAGAACGCCGGCCTTCTCGGCCGCAGGTGCAGCGAGGAACTCCTCCGCGCCCGTGCGGTCCATCGACAGCGCCAGGGACACCTTCTTGCCGCGGCTCTCCTGCCAGGCGACCACCCGGTTCAGCACCGGGCCGATGGCACCGGTGACGTCGACCAGTGAAGGGTCGGCAGTGGTGATCGAGGTGACCTTCCACTCGTCGTCGAAGTCGAGCACGAGGGAGGCCCAGAGGGAACCGCTGTCGTGCACCCCGAGCACCACCGTGCTGCCCGGCGCGACGAGGGCCCTCGCGGCGGCGTTCACCGCGTCGAGCGACGCTCCCGTCCTCCACTGCAGGCCGAGGATGTCCCGCGCAGGTCCGGGGTACGTCACGACCCCTTCCGGGTACTCGTCGAGGAGCGCGTACGTGCGCTGGACGAACACGTCCAGGTCCTCGTCGATGTTCCAGGAGTCCTGCAGGGCCGCGAAGTAGCTGTCGACGGCGCCACGCTCCATGACGACGACGAAGTCGACCGACTCGCGGTTCGCCTCGTACAGCCGCTGGGCCAGCGCGCGGGGTTCGTTGACCCGCTCCACGGCTCCGACGCACGTCGCGCCGCTCGTGTGCCGGAACTTGACGACGTCGCCGTCCTCGTGGATGACCACGAGCCGGCGGGCCGCCTTGGCCGAGCGCAGCAGGAGCGCCTGCGCGTTGCGCCACTGGTCGACGTCGATGTCGGCCATGAGAACGTCTTGGTGCAGCATGTGCTTCTTCCTCTCAGGCGGTGACGGTGCACCGGTAGACGTGGATCGAGTACGGCGGCACCCGCTCGGCGATGACGGGGCCGCTCGGTTCGACGTCGCGGTCGTCCCAGATCTCGTGGACCTCCTTGAGGTCCACGCCGAGCGACACCTCCGCGTCGACGGGCTCCGCCGTCGGGTTGGCGACGAAGACCAGCCTCGCGGAGGGATCGTGTGGATCGGAGTGCACCGCCACGTCCAGCCGGGCGTCGTTGGTCGCGACCTCGTGGACGCCGGCCGTGCGGAGCACGCGCGCGACGGCGGTCGGGACCGACGCGAGGTCACCCACGACCGTGATCGATCCCGCGCCGAGCCGTGAAGTACGGACGCCCGCCTCCGCGGCATCGTCACCAAGAGCATCGGACAGGATCGTGCACGGGCGCATGAGGCTGTCGAGCTCGGGAACCTTGGGCCCGATCAGGACGCTTCCACCCTTACGGGCGAAGTCCACGAGGGCCCTCTGCACGCGCGCGTCGAGGTACTCAAGCGTCGCCAGGACGACCACCTTTCGACCGCCCCACCGATCGGGCCGGAGATCGGTGTCCGACAGCACGGTGCCCGCTCCGGTCGCCGCGAGCGCCTCGGTGAACGCCCCGAACCACGTGCCCTTGGCGAGCTGCACAGGCTCCGCGAACCCGAGCGTGGCTTCGCTGACGGTCAGCGCGCCCGCGTACTCGGAGAACCCCGAGGGCGTCTCAAGGAAGTCACCTGGGAAGGAGACCAGGACGCTCGTCGCCTCGAGCCGGTCGTACTCGCGGTTGGCGAGCAGGAGGACGTCGGCGTCGCGGCGGAACCGATGGAACTCGCCGCGCTCGAGCATCGCGTTGACGTTGCCGAACATCGCGACCTTCTCGGGGCGCTCTCGCCCATCGCGCCGGACCGGCGAGTCGAGCCACCGGTCCCGCTCGACGAGCATGTAGCGCGAGAAGCCCTTGATGCCCTGCATGAGAGCCGCCTTGGTCACGAACTCCTCGTCGTGCCAGTCGCCGGGGTTGAGGTACCAGGGCCACACGCCGGCGATGAACTCCGGGATGTACGGGTACCTGCTGGTGCCGACGACGTACGAGGCGACGGTCTTGACGTGGGAGAACAGCTCCTTGCGGGAGTAGATGTCGAAGCCGGTGAAGTCGAGCTTCTCCTCCAGGCGCATCAGGTTGAACGGCGTGGTGAACCCCGACGCCGCACCGCCCGGCCCGAGCGGGTGCGGGTAGTTGTGGAAGAGCGCGATCCCGCCCAGCCCACGCTGGCGCATCATGCCCGCGAGCCGGTCCATGGCGGTGACGAGGTACTCCTCGCGGTACTCGGCCCAGTCCGCGTACCAGGGGATCTCCGCCTTGTCGGTGGCGGCGAACCGGCGAGGCGGTTCGACGTCGGCGATGTCGGCGTAGTCGCGTGAGTAGGCGGCGTTGACCGACTGCAGATCGCCGTACTTGTCGACCACGAACCGCCGGTACGCCTCGACGGACTCGGGCGAGTAGTCGGCGATATAGGCGTTGACGCCGAAGAAGTAGGCCATCTCGTTGTCGACCTGAGCGGCGACGATGCCGCCCTGGGGATACGCGTGCTTGGCGAGGATGGCGCAGATGGCGTCGTACCACAGGGCGGTCTCGTCGAAGAACGCGTCCGAGGCGTAGTTGAGCGCGGGAATCGGCTTGGGCACCTGGGTCAGAATGACCTTCGAGCCACGGCCGCTCTTGGCGAGCAGCCGCTCGTCGGCCAGGATCCGCTTGGGGTAACCGAACCAGGTCAGCTCCGAGTTGATCTGCGGCCCCGGCCGGACGATGACCTTGAAGCCCTTCTCCTCACAGAGGGTGAGGAACGCATCGATGTCGTTCGAGGGGTTGATCTCGCCGAAGTCGAAGCGGCCCTTCTCGATCTCGTGCACCTCCCATGGGATGTAGATCGAGATCATCGTGAAGCCCATACGCCTGACGGACTCCAGGATGCCGTCCCACTTCTCGCGCTCGAGCCGCCAGTAGTGCACTGCGCCGCCGTACAGACGTGCCGGCTCGCCCGCGAGGGCGAGGGCACCGTCCTGAATCGTCACGGGGCGCGAAGTGCCGGTGTCGTGTGCCACGACTGCTCCTTTCGGTGTGTGAGGTACTACTTGTTACGGGCGAGCGCCACCGCGAGGACGATGATCACGCCCCTGACCACCTGCTGCTGGCTCGGGTCGAGGCCGGCGAGGATCAGACCATTGGTGATGAGCTGCATGAGGAGGGCGCCGAAGAGGCTTCCGATGACGGAGCCACGGCCCCCGGACAGCGCCGTGCCGCCGAGGATGACGGCGGCGATCGCATTCATCTCGTCGCCCGAGCCGAACTGGAAGCGACCCGACTGGAGACGGCCTGCGTAGAGCATTCCTGCCATGGCGGCAGCCGTTGCCGAGATCATCATCACGCGGAACTTGATCGCCCTTGTGTTGATGCCGGAGTACTCGGCCGCCGTCCTGTTCGCCCCGGTGGCGAGGACCTGGCGCCCGAATCGCGCCTTCTTCAGCACGACTGCGCCGACGGCCACCGCCACGGCGCTCCAGACGACGAGCCCGGGCAGGAAGCCGACGGTCCCGGACCCGAACATGCTGGTGTAGGTCGAGTCGAGGATGGGCTGCGGCGCGGAGTCCGTGACCCACTGCGCGATGCCCACCGCGACGCCGAGCATCGCAAGGGTGACCAGGAACGACGGTATGCGCACGAAGGCGACGAGCGATCCGTTGATCGCACCGACCACCAGGCCGACGAGGACGCCGGCGATGATCCCGGCGACAAGGCCGTACCGGGAGATGACCATCGCCGTGGTGATCGAGGCGAGTCCGGCGACGGAGCCGACCGAGAGATCGATCTCTGCGCACCCGATGACGAATGTCATGCCCACCGCGATGACCGCGACGATCGAAGCCTGGCGCAAGATGTTCAGGAGGTTCGCCGTGGAGAGGAACCCTTCGTCGCCGAGGAGGATCGCGAACGCGATGAAGACCACGACGAACCCGATGTAGACGATGTCCCGGCGCCAGTCGATGCCGATGTCGGGCCACGTGAACGTGCGCCGGTCCTTGTCCTTCGGCGGGGCGGCGAGGGCGGTCATGCCGAGAGTCCCTGCACGGCGAGCTCGAGATCGAGCTCGGAGCGGATCTCGCGGGCGTCCAGGCACTCGGCAACGCGCCCGTCGCGCATGATCAGGTAGCGATCGCACATGGCGATGAGCTCGGGGTACTCCGAGGAGATCACAACGACTCCCTTTCCCGCCCGCGCGAGGTCGCGGACGATACGGACGATTTCTGACTTGGTGCCGACGTCGACGCCCGCGGTGGGTTCGTCCATGACGAGCACTTCCGGCTCGGTGCCGAGCCACTTGGCGATGACGACCTTCTGCTGGTTACCTCCGGACAGGAGGCGCACGGGCGCGTCCGGTCGGGCCACCGCGATGGAGAGCTGCTCGATGAGGTGCTCCGACATCGCACGTACCTTGTCGACCGCGACCAGTCCCCAACGGCGCAGCGACGCGAGCATGGGCAGGGTCAGGTTCGTCCGGACCGAGTGGTCGAGGACGAGCCCCTGGAGACGCCGGTCCTCCGGGATGAGCGCGATGCCGGCGCGGATGGCGTCCGCCGGCGACGCGAGCCGCAGCGGCTGACCATCCTTGACGACGGCTCCGGACGTGATGGCGCTGATGCCGAACAGTGCGCGGGCAAGTTCCGTGCGGCCCGAGCCCATCAGCCCGGCGACGCCCAGGACCTCGCCTGCGCGGACCTGGAACGTCGCCTCACGGACCCCTTCCGCCGAGACCTCTCGGACGTCGAGGAGGACCTTGCCTTCTCGCGCGGCGCTTCGGGGGCCGTAGGACACCTGGGCGGCCAGCTCGCGGCCGGCGATCCCGGCGACGATCTCCTGGGGGGTGATCTCGTCAAGCGCAGCCGTCACGAGGTTGCGGCCGTTGCGCAGGATGGTGATCCGGTCCGCGATCCGATGGATCTCGTCCATCCGGTGCGAGATGTAGATGATCGCGATTCCCTGGGCCTTGAGCCTCTCGATCAGGCCGAACAGCGCATCTACCTCGTGCTTGGCGAGGGAGGCCGTCGGCTCGTCCATCACGAGCACACGGGCGTCCTGGCTCAACGCCTTGGCAATCTCAGTCAGCTGCCACTGGGCAGTGGGCAACGACCCCACTTCCGCGGCGGGGTCGATGGCGACCTCCATGCGGGCGAGGATCTCGGCCGCGCGCCTGCGCATGACCGCGTCATCGATGAGCCCGGCCCGCAAGGGTTCGGCATCGAGGAAGATGTTCTGCGCCACCGTCAGGGTCGGGATGAGCGAGAACTCCTGGTACACCATGCCGACGCCAGCGGCCTTGGCTGCGTGGATCGAGGCCGCGTCGAGCCTTCGGCCGAACACCTCGACGTGCCCGGCGTCTCGCCGGTAGGCGCCCAGGAGCACCTTCATGAGGGTGGACTTGCCGGCACCGTTGCCACCCGCTAGCGCGTGAACCTCGCCGGGGAGCACCTCGAAGTGCACGCCGTCGAGCACCTTCACGCCGTCGAAGGACTTGCACACGTCAGCCATGCGGACAGCGAGCGGGCCGTCGGTGGGCATGCCAAACCTCCGTTCGTGGTGAGGGGTCTGTGAGGCGGGCCGGGAGGACAGAGGGCGACTCCCGGCCCGGGCGCGACGTCGCCGGTCGCGTGGGGTGCTCAGTCGACGAAGGAGTCGGCGACCTCAGCAGGGGGCGCGGTGTGGTAGACGATCTCCCAGGCTTCGAGCACGTTGTCGTGGGTGACCGGCACGGACGCCAGAGCGACGTACGGCGGGTACGACTTCCCCAGGAGGGCGCCGCCGGCCAGGTTGGCCTCCGTGACGCCCTGGTCGTAGGGCACCTGCGCGCCCAGACCCACGACCATCTCGCCCTTCGCCAGCGCGATCGCGACGTTCGTTCCCAGATCCTCGGTGGCGATCATCAGATCGGTCCGGCCGGCCGAGCGGGCCGCCGCCATGACACCCTCCGCCGGAACGTCCCAGACGGCCCAGATGCCGTCGAGGTCCGGGTGCTGCGTCAGCCAGGCGTCGGTGACGGCCTGGGCGTCACCGGCGAAGTCCGGCCCGGCGATGCCCTGCTCCTCCACGATCTCGATCTCGGGATACTCCTCCTCGATCGTCGTCCGGAACCCGTCGTAGCGCTGCTGGGTGACGAAGAAGTCCGCCTCGTGGTAGATGATCCCGAGGGTGCCCTGGCCGTTCATGGCCTTGGCCATGAGATGGGCAGAGACGACACCGTTGCCGTAGTTGTCCGCGGAGACCGCGGAGACGTAGTCCGTGCCCGCGACCAGGTCGTTGGGCACGTTGTCCATGAAGACGAGCTTGATGCCCGCATCAGCGGCAGCCTTGTAGGCGGCGGCCGTCGCGACCGGGTCGGTCGGGATCGACACGATGATGTCGGGGTCCATCGCCATCACGGTCTCGATGTCGGAGACCTGCTGACCCGGGTCGAAATCGGCGTCGGTGACCGCGACGACCTCGATGCCCAGCTCCTCGAACCGGGCGCGCAGACCGGCCACCTGCGCGGTTGCCCAGTCGTTGCCGCCGTAGTGCAGAACGATGGCAGCCGTCGCCCCGAGCCCCTGGATCTGCTCGACCTCGTACTCGGTCAGATCGGCGACGGATGCAGGGGACGGCTCCTCGCCGTGTGGGCCTCTCGCGAGGATCTGGCCCGTCACCATCTCGAGCGCCTCGTCCGCCCGCGCCGCGACGTCACTCGTCGGCGTCTCGCTCTCCTCGGACGCCGCCGGCGCGGTCTCGCCGGGCTCGGAGGCGCAAGCCGTCAGCGCGACGGCGGCGACCGCCAGGGGGGCTACCCAACGCAGCCTACGCAACATCATCAATCTCCTTCGATCGGTGTGCGGTCGTGGTTCTGACTGCCCCCGGTTGCCAGGTGGCCTCGGAGGCGCCGCGCGCCGCCCCCGAGGGGCGCCCGACAGAAGGAGTGTGAACGTTCGCCCTCGCCACGGTCAACAGAGCAGGGCGAACGTTCGCCTAACGATTCGGTAACGCGTCCCCAGCGATGCGCGAAAGGGATCCAGGTGCGCGCGGCAGTCGACCCTGGTGGGCGGGGGCGCTCACGTCACCCGCGGGGACCACTTACGCGTGAGGACGCGGCGAACTCGCGGACTTGCGCACGACCAGTTCCGGCATCGCCGGCGTCGTGTCCACCTCGTCGCCAGCGATGAGCCCCAGGAGGATCTCCATGCAGCGGGCGCCGACGGTGGCGAACGACTGTCTGACTGTCGTCAGAGGGGGGTGGACCTGCGGGGCGAACTCGTTGTCGTCGAAGCCCACGATCGAGATGTCTCGGGGCACGGAGACGCCGTTCTCGTAGAGGGCGCGCATGAAGCCCAGCGCCATGAGATCGGACGCCACGAAGATCGAGCTCGGTAGGCCGTCGGCCACCATCTTCTGACCGATGCGGTACGCGCTGTCACCCGACCAGTCACCGTACTGAACCGCGACCGCGGGGATCTTGTGCGCCGCGAGCTCAGCCTGCCAACCCCTGAGGCGGACCTGACCATCCAGCCACTCCTGGCTCCCGGCGAGGTGCGCGATCTCCCGATGGCCGAGGTGCACCAGGTGGCGCGTCGCGAGACGGGCGCCGAGCTCCTGGTCCTCCGCGAAGACGGTGATGCCCCGCTGACTCACCTCGCCGGGCGCGAGCATGACAATGGGGATCGTCGCGGAGACCGCCTGAGCAACGTGCGCCATCGGCACGCGCGGGGCGATGACGACGATGCCCTCGACGCCGCGTTCCATGAAGCTCCGGAGAGTTCCGACGACCGTCGGCAGATCAGGATTGCTCATCGTGGCGACGAGGGCCGTGTAGCCGGCGTCCCGGGCGGCAGACTCGACCGCAGCCAGCGTGCTCACCGGGCCATACCGCGGCGACGCGTCGGCGATGACCCCGATGGCGTGCGACCTGCTCGTCACGAGGGCGCGCGCTGCGTCGTTCCGGCGATAGCCGAGTTCTGCGATCACGGCGAGCACGCGGTCCCGTGTCGCGACCGAGACACGGGGGCCGTTGTTGATCACGCGGGAGACGGTCTGGTACGAGACCCCTGCCTCGCGGGCCACATCCTTCAGGGAGGGCCGTCGTCCGCTCGTCACTCGCCCCTCAGTTCTCTGCGCCGTCGTGGCGCTCGCCACGTCGCGATGTCCGGTCGCCCGGCTCGTCACCTCTGCCGCCGTCAGCGTACGACGGCGGACCCACTGCAGCCCTCACCACCAGCGGCGTGGCCGCGGCGGGCTGCCTCAGGGACGCTGCGGCCGACGGTCGACGGCCGCTTGGCAGCGTCAGCGACCCCCGCGCCGCCGACCAGGCCCCCGTCGGCGGGGCCACGGTGCTCTACCGGCAGCGAGCCGGGTGCTCCGGGGGATGCTGCGCGTACGACGAAGGCCCGGACACAGGGGCCAGCCCGCCGTCAAACGCTCCGGCATCGACTTCCCCGTCCGAATGCACGACCTGAGACACGCCCACGCCTCTTGGCTCCTCGCCGGCGGCGCCGACCTGCGATCCGTCATGGCACGCATGGGCCACGCCCAGATCCAGACAACCCAGAAGTACCTGCACACCCTCGACGACGCCGATCAGCGCGCCTCGCCGCCTTCCACGCGGTCCGCCCAACAGCTCGCCGACCTCGCCGACACTTGGAGTCGCCGGCGTCAGGTGACGCCAGCGGGAGCGCCCGTCTCCTCGGAAGCGGAGGAGCGCATCCGCTAGTGAGGGGCGAGCCCATGGGCGTCGTCAACCGGCAGCCAGACGCGCATCGTGGACGGGCCTCGGTTGGCCCACGAGTGGTATGGCACGAGACCGACCTGCCCGCCGACTTCAGGATCGCGGGTGCTGCGTCCGGGCCCAGGCCCGTATGGCCATGCCTCGTCCACATCGGCCGCTGCATCCACAAGGCTGGCACGGACGAGGACCCGTCCACCTCGTTCTGCCGGCGGCTCGTCTGTGCACACACGCACGCCCGCGACGTCGGCCCCGAGGTCGACCGACTCAAGGCACATGACCAGTGGCCCCCGTTCCACGGCGACCTGGCCGCGAACAGCGTCGATGCGAGGGTCGGCCCACGTCCAGCGCGGTGCCATCGGCAGGTCGAGCTCCACCTCGTCGCCGACCGCGAAGACGCGGCGCACGACCGCGTACCCCGCGCCGACGGCAACCGCCGAGCCGTCACCAGTTCGGACGGTCGCACCCTCGGCCCATGCAGGGACGCGCAGGCTGAGTGCCCACGGCGTTGACGGCGTCTCGAGCACCCGCACGTGTACACGCCCATCGGCCGGGTACGTCGTGTCGACCTTGAGGGCGACGACACCATCCGGCACTGTCGCTCGTATCGTCGAACCCGCGAACTGATGGATCTGAACCCCTTGGTCGTCCGCACTGGCGATGTATGCGCCGAGCGATGCGACAAGGCGCGTGACGTTGTTCGGACAGCACGACACGGCGAACCAGGGCGCGCGCAACGAGGATGCGGCACGCGGGCTGACCTCGTCCTCGGCCGGGACCCGTCCGGGTGTCCTCTGGTGGAGTGTGTTGGTGTAGAAGAAGGCTCTGCCGTCCTGCGCCGGAGAAGTGGCGACGACGTTGTAGAGGGTGCGCTCGACGGCGTCGGCGTGGCGGGCCTCGCCCGTAGCGAGGAGCAGGCGGTAGTTGAGCATCACGGAGCCGACGCCGGCACAGGTCTCCGAGTACGCGCGGTCCGGCGGAAGCTCGAAATCCTGTCCGAACGACTCGCCTTCGTGGTGTGCACCCATGCCGCCGGTCAGGTAGGTGCGGCGTGCGAGCGTGGCGAGAGTCTGCGCTCGGACCGCGGCGAGGAGGGTCCGGTCGTCGTCCTCGACGGCGAGGTCGACGGCGCCAACTGCCAGGTACAGCGCGCGGACCGCGTGCCCGTCGAGGATCGTCGCCTCGCGGATGGGCACGTCCTCCTGGAAGTACTGCTGCCCGAGCTCGATCTCGCCCAGCACGCCATGGCCACGCCGCTCGAGGAACAACCGCGCCTGGTCCAGGTACCGCCGCTCCCCTGTCGCGCGGAAGAGCTCGACGAGCGCGGTCTCGATCTCGGGATGCCCGCACAGGCCTGGGTTGCCTTCTGGACCGAAGACCTCGCACACGTGGTCCGCCGCGCGCCTCGCGACGTCCACCAACGGATCCTGCGTCCCAGCCGTACGAGCACGGGCGACACCAGCCTGGATCAGGTGCCCGAAGCAGTACAGCTCGTGGCCCCACTCCAGGTCGCTGTACCGGGGCTGTTGTCCCGGCCGTCCGAACATCGTGTTGAGGTACCCGTCGGGTTCCTGGGCACGCGCCACCCTCGCTGCGAGGATGCGGAACCGCGCATCCATGTCCCGGTCGCCGGTGCGCCCCACCTCCCACGCCATCGCCTCGAGGAGCTTGTAGATCTCCGAGTCCGAGAACTCACGCCCCCGCCGATCCCGCGGCAGGCGGCCCTCGACGGCGGCGTCGAAGTTGCCGATCCAGCCCAACCGCTCCATCCAGGACTGAGCGTGGGCGATCATCGCCGTCGAGTTCAGCTGCTGGAGCTCCGCCCAGAAGCCGCCCGTGATCACGACGTCGGCGAGGCCGAGCGGCCGCAGACGGCCCCGCGACGGGGCGAACGGAAGGCCGCTGTCCGTGCCGGTCACGGTTGCCGGGTCGGCGGGGTCTCCGCCTTCGACGGACGACGGGTTGGGGTGCACACGTGCTCCTAGGCGGTGAGAGGGCGATGCCACGGCGCTACTTGAGGCTTCCGGCGGTCATCGCGTCGACGATGCGCTCGCTGAGCACCATGTAGATGACGACGGTCGGCGCGATCGCCATCACTGTCGCGGCGAAGGCCACGGGGTAGTTGGCCGAGTACGCGGTGAGGAAGTAGCGCACTCCGACCTGGACCGTCTGGGCGGAGGCGTCCTGCGTGAGGATCGACGCGAAGAGCAGCTCGTTCCACGCCGTGATCATGAGGAAGATCCCCGCGGTGACGGCGCCGGGCGCGCTGAGCGGCGCGACGATGCTCCGGAAGATCCGGTGGAAGGACGCTCCGTCGACCCGCGCTGCCTCGAGGATCTCCATGGGAGTGGTGTCCATGTAGCTCTTGATGACCAGGAACCCCAGCGGGAAGAAGAGCCCCGCGTAGACGAGTGCGACCCCCAGCACGTTGTTGTAAAGGCCCATCATGTTGACGAGGAAGAAGATCGGCGTCATCAGGGCGTTCACGGGCAGGAGGATCCCGAACAGCAGGAAGCCGAAGGTGAACCTGCTCAGCCGGAACTGGTGCATCAACGCGTACGAGGCGAGCAGGCCGGCCACGATGATCAGGACGCTCGAGAGCAACGCCACCACGAAGCTGTTGCGCAGGAACAGAAGCAGCGGGTGCGCGTCGAGCGCGTCCTGGTAGTTGACGAAGGACCAGGATGCGGGCAACCCGAACGGGTTGCCGAAGAGCTCAGCGTCCGTCTTGAAGGACGACAGCACGAGCCACAGCAGCGGCGCGAGCGTGATGAGCGTGAAGACGACCAGCACGCTCCATCGGGCGATCTTTCCGAGCATCAGCGTTCCGCCCTTCTCAGGCCGAGGAAGATCAGGGCCGTGAGGACGATCCCGACCACGAGCGTCACGACGCCGGCCGCCATGGAGAGCCCGTACTGGTTGGCCGTCATCATCTGGCGGTAGATGTAGAGCGAGAGCGTCATGGTCGAGTCCGCGGGACCGCCGCTCGTCATGATGAACGGGTACTCGAAGCTCCGGAGCGCGTAGCCGACGACGAACAGCACTTGGAGTGCGATCGCCCGACGGATCAGCGGGATCGTGATGTGCAGGTCCTGCCGGAGCCCGGATGCCCCGTCGAGCTGGGCGGCCTCGTAGTACTCCCGCGGGATGGTCGAGATCTGGGTCAGGAACAGCACCATGCCGAAGCCGACGTAGACCACCCACGGCGTCATGGTCGCGCCCAGTGCCGTGCTCGGGTCCGACAGCCAGGCGCGCGCCCAGTCGTCCAGCCCGGCCGCTCTGAGCAGAGTGTTGAGCGGCCCCAGGCTCACGTGGAAGACGAAGTACCAGAGCAGCGCCAAGGCCGTGGCGGAGATGACGTTGGGCACGAAGAACGCCGTGCGGAAGAACCGCCAGCCGCGCGGCCGCCGCGCCACGACGAGGGCGACGAGCACGCACAGCGGGGTATGGACGACCGTTCCGACGACCACCCACAACACGGTGTTCGCGAGCGCCCGACGGAAGGCCGGGTCGGTCAGCAGGTGGCTGAAGTTGTCGAACCCCACGGGCTCCGGCGTACCGACGCCGACCCAGCGCGTCGTACTGAGGATCGCCACGACCACAAGAGGTAGGACGAGGAAGACGGTCACCAGCGCCACGGCTGGCACGAGGTAGAGAGCGATGTTGCGGCGCGATGCCATGGTGCTCCGTTCGGTGGCGTGCGGCGGCCGGCGGAGCGTCGCTCGTCGGCCGCCGCACGCGGACGTCAGTTGGCGTTCGCCTCGTCGAGCGCCGCGGCGAAGTCCTCGGGGGTGCGCTGGCCCAGCGCGAGTCCCTCGAGCAGCGACGGCAGGGCTTCCTGCGCACTCGCGGTGATTCCCCGGCCCATCTGAACGACGGCGGTGGGCGCCGCATTCGTGATCTCCAGGACCTGGGCCATCTGGCAAGAGGCCCGCTCGGCGTCCTCGTCGGTCAGCTCGGTCTGGACGGCGAGCGCGTACTCACCGTCGACGGCCATGCGCACCGCGCTCTCGTTCGAGGTGAAGAACTTCATCCAGGCGACGACGGCCGCTTCCCGGGCCGGGTCGTCCTGCTTGGCAGCGCCCCAGACGTTGAGCGAGTCGGTGATCGTGTAGCCGGCGGGGATGGCCGAGTCCGCCAGGACCGGTGCCGGGCTGACCTTCACCGAGCACGGGTCCTCGACCTCGGACTGGATCGAGCTGATGAGCCATGGGCCGTCGATGATCGCGGCCGCGCGCTTGCCGAGGAAGTTGGCGGAGCTCACCGAGTAGTTGGCGCCGACGGCATCCGGCGTGGACACCTCGAGCAGGCGCTCGGTGTAGTCCGCCGCCGTGACCACGGCGTCGTTGTTCAGGCTGGTGCCCGGCGCGTACGCGTCCTCGCCGCCCGCCGACGTGGCGAGGTAGCTGAAGACGTTCATGGTGTGCCATGCGTCGTCGGCCGTCATCATGGCCATCGCACCGATGCCCTCGGGGGCGAGCGCCTCGCCCAGGGCGACGACCTCGTCCCAGGTCTGCGGGAACTCGCTGAATCCCGCCTGCTCGAGGAGATCCTCGTGGTAGTACACGAGCGCGGGTGACTGGTCGCCGGGAATCCCGACGACCTGCCCGTCCATGGTGAGCGCGTCGATGTTGACGTCGGCGAACCGGGCCGCCCACTCAGGGTCCTCGGCGAGGTACTGGCTCCAGTCCATGAGCGCACCGGACTGCTCGCGGCTGAGGTCGGTGGGGTTGAAGTTGTACAGGAAGAGGTCCGGCGTCGTGCCGGCGGTGATCATGGCGCGGATCCGCTGCTGGAGCGTCGGCCAGTCCGCCTCTGTCGTGGAGACCACCTCGTACGTGCCCTCGTTCGCGGCGTTGAACTCCGCGATGAGCTCGTCGAGGACCTCGCCGCGGGCGATGTCGGACGTGAAGTTCGACATGACCTCGATGCGCACCTCTTCGCCCGGTGCGGTCGTGCCGTCGTCACCGCCATCTTCGTCGGGGACAGCACTCCCGCAAGCGGCGAGGAGCAGGGTCACGGCGGCGGACGCCGCGATCGCCAGGGTCGTTCTCTTCATTGCCAAACCTCCGTTGGTCTCGCTCGGTCGTGCTCGGGGGACTTCCGATCGCGCGCGCACGCCTCGAGATAGCGCTCGAGCGCGAATGTTCCTGCGGTGTAGGGCCAGGCCAGGCCGCCCCAGGTGTCGCCCTTGGCGATGAGGCCGTCGTCGACGCCCTGGGGACAGAAGGAGATGCCTTCGGGCTGCATCCCGGCGTCCGCCAGCCCGTGCCGGTCGTGCGGCACGGCGAGGATCTGCAGGGACGAGTGCGCGGACAGCCGGGCGACCTCGGCGAAGAGCTGGTCGCCGACGAGGCCGGCGAGTTCGTGCAGGTCCGCCAGGAAGAAGAGGGAGTAGATGTCGGTGACGCCGACGCCCCAGACCGGGTTGATGCCTCCCCAGCCCACGGAGCGGACCCGCTCCGTGGCCAGCCGTGTGCCGGGCACCGCTGGCACCTCCCAGATGCTGTGCCAGGTCACGGCAAGGACGGCGGCACGTCGCGCGCCCTCGAGGAGCGCGGGGTCCGGGTCGTGACGATGCACGGCCAGCAGCGCCCGCATGGCGATGAACGCGGCCTCCTTGTCCACCACGTTCGGGTTGTCGAGCGTGCCGCCGCGGTACTCGTCTGACGCCGTCTGCTCCGCGAGGATGTAGCCAGCTGCGCGGCGGGCGGCGGCGATGTATCGCGCCCCGTCATCCGCCCGGGCTGCAACATCGAGCAGGAACGGGACGACGGTGCCGGTGGCGCTCTTGCCGCCGCTGCCTGCATCGCCCAACCAGTCACCCGTCAGGGGGGAGCCGTCGGGCGCATAGGCCCGGTACCAGGCGCCGTCGGGCTCCTGGACCCTGACGAGGAACTCCGCGAGTCGGACGGCCGCCGCCCACCACCGCCCTCGGACGACGTCGTCCCGCGCCCGCAGGTCGACGTTGAGCAGGAGGTCCGAGCCGGCCTCGCACATCATCCGCGTGTAGGTGCCAGGTGCGTCGGAGCGGCCGAGGTAGTGCATCACCGTCCCGCTCGGATCACCGCAGGCGAAGAGTGGGCGCCCGCGGCCCGCGTCCCAGAGGGTGTGCACCCAGCCCGACGGGGTCGTCATCCGCTCGACGAACCCGTCGACGACCGCAGCGGCGCGGTCGCGCCACTGGCGGGGTGAACGCCTGGCGAGCATCGCCGCGATGTTGAGCTGTCGGCCGGTGAACCCGAACTCGAGGATCTCGCGGGACCCGTCCATGTGGTGGTCGGCGAACGACGCGCCGAACGCCTTCGCCTGCGAGGCGTAGCCGCGATCCGGGTCGACGTTGAGGACGAACCCTGCAAAGCCGTCGGCGAAGCGGGTGTACGTCTTCGCCGCGGAGTCCAGGCGGAGCGCGATGCTCTCCTCGAGCGAGACCGGCAGCGGGCTCGGCTCCGGAGCGACGGCGGCGACGACGGCACCGAAGACGCCTCGGACGGCGGACACGTAGTCCGCGGCCGGAAGCAGGCGGAGCCGGTACCGGACGACGACGTCGAGGCCGTCCCCGACCGGGTGCAGCGCCACCGCGGGGCTGCGCTGCGCGTCCAGCATCGCCGACTCGTCGACCTCCGCGTACGGCCAGGCGGCGCAGAGGGCCGCCCGGTCGCCGGCCCTGAAGCCGACCGATCCGACATCGGTCCGCTGCCGGTACACCGTCTGCCCGGGGCGCCGCTCGGGCGCGGCGTCGTACGTGGCGAGGCTCTGGCGCTCGAGGGACAGGACGGCCCCTCGTTCACCGACGTGGGCTGCGACGACGGGGTACGCCAGCCGATGGTCCGCGTAGGTGAAGCAGCCCCCGCGGGCCCACTGGCCGGGCGCGTAGGCCATGCCGGGCGCGAAGTACCTCGGCCGCACGCCCGGGAGCTCCAGGTCGAGCCCGACGTGGACCGCCCCCGACGCAGGTCCGTGTGGCTGGACGGTGAGCCGGCGCGTAAGGGTGACGCCGTCCGACGCGAGCGCCCAGACGTCCACGACCCGGACCACAGCGCCGACCCGGGTGACCTCAGCCTCGCCGACAACGTCCGGCCCGTCGGTCGTCGTGGCGTAGCCCATGGCTATCGGCGCATCGCCCTCCGCGAGGACGCGCACCGGTGCGTCGCAGGTCGCGACGACGTCGCCGTCGGACTCCAGCCGAACACCGCCGCCAAACGGCGACACCCGCAGGGCGCGGAGGACGCCTTCGGCGCCGGGCAGATGTCCGTGTTCCTGTGTGACGCGCGCGAGGACGCCATCCGGGAGCAGTACCACCTCAAGGCGCTCCTCGGCCGGCGGGTGGACGGCCTCATCGTGGTCGGCTCGAAGACCGACCCCCGGCCGTCGCTCGGCCGCGACCTCGCCGTTCCCGTCGTGTACGCGTACGCGCCCTCCGAGGACCCGGAGGACTGCAGCATCGTCCCGGACAACGTCAGCGCCGGGTCGCTCGCGGTGGAACATCTGGTCTCCGTCGGTCGGCGTCGGATCGCCCACATCTCCGGCGACGTGCACTACACCGCCGCGCAGGACCGCGCGCTCGGCGTCGCGAGCGCGCTCGCGGCCGCCGGGCTTGAGCAGGTCGGACCCGTCCGGTACGGGAGCTGGACGGAGGCGTGGGGAAGGGCGGCGACGCACGCGACCCTCGACGACGCGCCGGACGTGGACGCTCTGCTGTGCGGCAGCGACCAGATCGCCCGTGGCGCTCTGGACGCACTCCATGAGCGCGGCGCTGCCGTCCCACGGGACGTCGCCGTCATGGGTTTCGACAACTGGGAGATCATGACCTCGGGCGCACGACCCCAGTTGACGAGCGTCGACATGAGCTTCAAGACCCTCGGTCGGATCGCCGCGCAGCGACTGGTCGACGCCATCAACGGGCGCCCTGCCCAGGGGATCGAAGCGGTCCCGGTCCACGTCGTGGTCCGGGGCTCGACGATCGCGGGCGCGTAGTCGTCGAGCCGTGGTCGTGCTTCGATCCGCACGGAGCGCTACCTACCGGGCGCAGGCTGCGAGACGGGGGGCTGGCTTCGCAGCCCTCATTCCACCCGGTAACGCACAGCAACTCTGACAATGCCCGATCCCCGCGGTAGCTCGAGGTCCTCCGCACCGCGCACGACGGGCACGTCTCGACCGTCCACCTCCGCCTCGTCGAGGGTCCATCCCTGTGGCGCGCGTAGCCGGAGGACGAAGGTAGCGCCGGCCGGGCGGTCGACCTCCGCGGTGATGATTCCCCCCCCGAGCGTCGACTCGATCCTGAACCCCACAGGACCGTAGGCCGTCGGGACGCCCGACACGGCCACCGTTTGCCCACGCCGCAGCCAGTCTCGCGGCACCGCGCGCGCCAGCCACACCCGCGGCGCCAGCGGGTCCTCGAAGACGAGCAGCCAACGCAGCAGCAGTGGGATGGTCATCTGAGCTGGGGCGCAGTACGGCCAGTGCTCGCCGCGATCGCGGTCCAGGTCCGAGCACTCGACCGCGGTCCACGTCCCTCGGGTGTGCATGTGCAAAAGGTGCGCGCGCAGAAGCAGCAGGTACTCACGGACAAGGTCGTGCTGCAGGAGACCGTACGCAACGCCGTGCGCCGTGAACGCCACGGCGTGCTTGCGGTTGCCGAAAATGCCGAAGGCGGTGTCCCCGCGCCGCGCGCCTCCCTCGACGATCTCCCTGACGACGTCGGCGGGTAGCGCGCCGGAGCCGAACAGCTCGTGCCACACGCGGTTGTCGTCGAAGGACTCAGGCCTGCTGCGGTACGGCGCGTCGAGGTGGCCGTGCGTGGACCCGGCGACGATCGGCAGCACTCGGTCGTCGCTCCGCTCGATCCAGGACGCCTCGACGGCCCGCAGGAGGTCAGTGCGCAGGCTCTCGGCCGCGCGTACCAGCGAACGGCCCGCGACGACGCGCGTTTCGTCCCCGTCCACCCGGCCCAGGCGCTGCCAGGCGCGCCCGAGGTCCCGCAGACCTCTCCACCCCTCGGCCGAGTTGGACAGGTACGGCTGCTCGTAGTCGTGCGTGCCCAACGAGGGCGTGTCGAAACTGATGTCGGCCTCGTGCCGGCCGGCGATCAGCCCATGTGCGGGATCCTCGGCGGGACGCCGCAGGCCGGCGGCACGGCGGGCAAGGAGGATCCCGACGATGGCGTCCACCTTGGCGCCATGTCTCCGCAGCAGCGACCAGTCCCCGGTCTGCGTCGCGTGGTCTGCCAGGACGGTGAGCATCCGGCCGTACTGGCCGATCTCGGGCCCGCGGTAGTCCAGCGACCCGTCAGGGCGGACGACGTCGGCCAGGTACTGGTCCAAGTAACGGCCAGCCACATCGGACCTCCCCCACGCGAGGTACGCGGCCGCAGTGCTCGTGAGGGTGTCCTGGAAGCCGTCGTGCTCCGGCGCGCCGTAGATCCGGTCGACGACGCCGTACCGCGGCGCGTCGCCCTGTCGTGTGATCATCTCCAGCGCGAAGGAGTGCCGCACGAAATCGGCGAGCCGGGGCTCGGGCAGGTCGACCTGGACGCCTCCGGGCAGCCGCTCCGACCAGAAGTCGTCCAGCTCGGCGAGGGCGGCGTAGAACGTCTCGGCCGGAGGTTCCTCGCCGACCGGGTACGGCAGGTAGGTGTCGACGTACCGGACCGCAAGGAGGGCACCGTCCGCGCCGACGTGGCAGAAGCGGTACCAGACGGGCTGGGACCGTTCGCGCGAGGCGTTCGGCGCGGCGAAGAGCAGCTGCTCCCAGCGGGAGCCGTCCGCCACGGGGTAGACGATCCGCACCGCGGGGAGCCAACCGCCCACCAGGCCCTCGCCGAGCTCCTGCGCCTCGATGGCGGCGCGCGCCTCCGGTGCCACGACCACCGGGTTCACCCGGGTCGTGGCCCGCAGGCTGTCGTAGTAGACCGGCACGACGTCGGCGCACCCGGGCGAGCCGACGAAGGTGTGCGGCCGCTCGCCGGCGCCGTCCGCGAGGCGTCTGATCGGAGCCACAGCACGGGCGATGGCTGCCGGGTCGGGATCATCGGGCCCCGCCAACAGCTGGGCACGCAGGACGTCAGGTGTCCCGGGCAGGACGTCCTCGTGGGACGGCTGGTTGCCCTGGTCACGGCCGGTCCAGGCGAGCGACGTGGGCCAGCAGCGCCGTGTCCCCTCGGGTCCGACCAGGAGGATCGCCCCCTCGTCGATGCCGAGGGTCTCCAGGATGGCTGCGTCACCGAGGGTAGCCATGAGCGTCCAGCCGTCGATCCGGCCGTGGGGCGCGACGGCCGTCGAGGAGCCGCCGGTACCGAGGACGTCGACGAGGCCGTCAGGCCGCACCCAGCACGCGCGGGGGTGTCCTGGCGCGCTCATCGGCCTCCCCCGCCGGTCACCGTGGCGGCCCAGGGGCCTAGGTCCTCGAGCCGGGCGGCGCCGAGGGCGTGGGCCACCGGCACCCACGTGAGCCAGCGCCGGTTGAGCCCATATCCGCGACGGCCGCCGAAGCACCAGTGCTCCTGCTGCCAGCCGACGCCACGCAGGTCGAAGGTACGCCCGGGAAGCGCCAGCATCGAGGTCGTCCCGTGCGTCACGAGACGCGCCACATCGAGCCAGTGGTCGTCGCCGGTCAGACGCCAGAGCCGCGCGAAGGCTGCGGCGTTCACAGCCAGGAACCCGTCGGTCATCGACGCGCCCGTAGTGATCAGCTGGTGGCCCACGGTAGGGACGCCAGGCTTCCAGTGCAGGTCCGCCGGATCGGCGTCCACAGGCATCGGCACGTCCCAGACGTACGTCCACGTCTCGGCGAGGCGGGCCGCGACGAGCGCCCGCTCGAGCCACGGCTCTCCGCCGACGGCCTGGTGCAGGTCGCAGAACGCCTCCAGGGCGAGCACGGCCGCCTCCTTGTCGACCACGTCGGGGTTGTCGAGCGTCCCGCCGGCGAAGCATCCCGTCCGGTCCGCTTCGGCCCAGGCGTGCGACCCGGCCGCGACGGCCGCCTCGAGCCAGCGGGGCTCATCGGCACGCCTCGACGCGGCCACGAGGAAGGGCACGACGACAGCCGCCGACGAGCGCGAGGGATCCAGCACCTCCCCCGTCCCTGCCTCCCAGGCGCGTGGGAGGCCGCCGTCGGGATCCTGGTTGGCCACGAGCCAGCGGGCTCCCGCTTGCCACCACGTCCGCCATACCGGCCGACTGCGTCCTGCGTCCTCCTCGTGTGCCTCCGCCCGGAGGGTCGCGAGGCACCCCTCGGCGACGGATCGCGCGTAGACCGCGGGCCTGCCCGCCACGGACCGGTACGTCGCCCAGCCGCCGGTGACCGTGTCGAAGCCCTCGCCCGCCGGCGGATCCATCGGCATCGCGGCGAACGTGTCGAGGATCGCGGCTCCCTGGCGGGCCATGGTCATTCCACGGTCGCCGGAACGGTGTCCCCCGGCACGCAGCAGGAGGTAGCCGGCGTCCGTGGCCGCACCGACGAAGCCCATGACCGAGACGGTGGCGCACCCGTGGTCGTGCCGTTCCACCGCGTCGGCCTCGAGCGCGACGCCGGTCCGGTCGGCCACCGTGACGACGCGTTCGGCCAAGACGTCGAGAACGGCGCCGGCGACGCGCCCGATGTCCACCGACGGGACCGCCGGGCGCAGCTCGTCCCAGGCCCACCGCCACGTCGTCGACGCCAGCCCGGCAAGCGCCGCGACGCCACTCCCCACCGCGGTCGAACCGGTGCGTACCACCATCGTGTAGCGCTGCCGCAGGCCGTCGCGCACCGGCTGGAAGCGGGCACGCCAGGCTCGCGGCTGACCCAGCGGCAGGCCGCCGCTGGAGTATGTGTACTCACCCTCCGTGGCCGGGAACCACAGGCCGAGCTCGACGGTCTCGTCCGTGGTCACGACACCACCGAGCGAGGCGAAGTCGAAGCGCTCGTCCACCAGCGTCTCGCCACCGTCAGGCACAAGGCAGTCGGCAGCGGTCGTGCCGCCGCGGACGTCCTCGTGCAGTAACGCCACGAAGCCGCCATCCGGGTAGCGTGCGACGAAGAGCGGGGCTGCCGCCCGGTCCTCCCGCACGAGGACCGCCCGCACGCCCGCATGCCGCGCCGGCAGCCCACCGAGCGCCCCTTCCGCGACCTGGGTCGCGTCGCCGTAGGCGACGCCCGGAACAAAGACGGCGACGTCCGCCCACCCGGCACGAACGTCGTCCCGGCGCAGGGAGAGGCGCGACCCGAAAGCGCCACGCGAGGTCCCGCAGACCACCAGCTCGCGGGCGACGCGGACGCCGTCGCCGACGAGCGACCAAGTGTCCGTCACGTCCGCCCAGGCGTCGTCCCCCAGCGGGACGCGGGCGCAGCCTCGACCTCCCCCGCCGTCGGCGGTCCATTGCGCATAGGCGACGGCCGTCCCGGTCGCCGGTCCGCCGGGCACCAGCACGGCCACGGGTCGGTCCTGGACGAGTCGCCATCCGTCGGCCGCCAGCCGCACGCCCCACCCGTCCGCAGAGCGGACGGCTTCGAACCGGGTGGTCACCCCTTGATCCCGGTCGAGGCCAAGCTGGGGACGATGAAGCGCTGGAAGACGACGAACATGAGGACGACGGGGATCGTGAGCAGGACCACGCCGGCCATCTGGACGGTCGGGAGCACGTAGTTCTGGGCCTGGAGGCTGTTCAGCCCGACGGTGAGCACAAACTTCTCAGGTTCCGTCGTCATGGTCACCGGGATCATGAACGAGTTCCACGTCCACGTCCCGGCCAGGATGGCCTGGGTCGCCACGCCCGTGAGCGTCAGGGGAACACCGATCCGCAAGAACGTGTAGAAGCGTCCCGCACCGTCCACAGCCGCGGCCTCGTCGAGCTCCTTGGGCAAGGTCGAGAACGACTGCCGCATGAGGAAGATCAGCAGCGGGTTCACGATGAAGGGGACGGTCAGGGCGAGGATCGTGTTGAGCCAGCCCAGGTCGACCACCTGGAGGTAGAGGGGGATGAGGTACGCCTGGAGCGGCACCATGAGGATCGCCACGACGGCCAGGAAGACGAGCTGCCGTCCACGGAAACGGAACCGGGCGAGCGCGTATCCCGCGAGGGTGTTGACCACGACGGCACCGCCGACGACGAGCGCCGTGACCAGGATGGTGTTCAGGTACCAGCGCCCGACGGGCGCGTTCTCCCAGACGAAGCGGTAGTTGTCGAGCGTCAGTCGGCTCGGCGGTACCAACGAGAGGTAGTCCGCTCGGTCGAGCATCGACACGTAGAGCGCGAAGGCGAGGGGGGCGACCATCACGAGGCCGAAGACCGAGAGCACCAGGAGCTGGGCCATGCGAGCGACCCGCCGAGCGCTGCTGCGGCCCCCACGAACGACCGACGGCGGCGGGACTCGCGTGGCGGTGGCGGCCATCATGCCTCCTTCGGAGCGATGCGACGGCTGATCACGCCGGCGATGATCACGGTGGCCAGCAGCACCACCGTCGCAGCGCTTCCGTAGCCGATCGCGTTCAGCCGGAACGCCTGCTGGTAGATGAAGACGACGATCGTCGACGTCGCACCCGCCGGACTGCCGAGCACCGTCCCCCCAGAGATCACGTACGCCTGGTCGAACACCTGGATCGCCTGGATGACGCCCGCGACCACGACGAAGACCGCATAGGGCCGCAGCCCGGGCAGTGTGACGTGCCAGAAGCGCCGCACGACCCCCGCGCCGTCCATCGTCGCCGCCTCGTAGAGGCTCGCCGGGATGCTCTCCATCCCGCCGACGAAGATCACGATGTAGAGGCCGACGAACATGTAGACGTACACGATGACCAGGAAGATGAGGGCCATCCCCGTATCCGCGTACCAGGTGACGTCCGGCGTCCCGAACCTGGCGAGGGTGGACGACACGGGGCCGCCCTTCACGAACAGCTGCATGAAGATCGTCGTGATCGCGACGGTCGAGGTCATGTAGGGGACGAAGAAGACCGTGCGGAAGAGGGTCCGGCCGCGCGCGACGCCCTGGAGCGTCGCGGCGACGAGGATCGCCAGGACCGTCTGCGCGGGAACCACGAAGAGCACGAAGGTCGCTGTGATCCCGAGCGAGCGTCGGAACGCGTCGTCGGCGAAGAGCTCGGAGTAGTTCTGCAGGCCGACGAAGGTTCGCTCGTCGAACCGGAACTTGCTCACCTGCTGGAAGCTCAGAACCACCGACTGCACGATGGGGGTGACGAACCACCACGCGAGCAGAACGATCGCCGGGGTCAGCATGACCCATGCGGCGCCCGCCTCGCGGGTGGTCGTGCGTCGCCACCGGCCGCGCCAGCGCCCGGTGAGCTGAGCGCTGGCGCTCTGCCCGGAACTGGGCGAAGGTCCAGGCCGCCGATCGAGCATCGTCGTCATGTCATCTCTCTGTGATCTGCCGCGTCGGGCCCCCGATTGGAGGAGAAGAAGAGGGGGCCCGACGCGACGGTCGGAGCCGCGCAGCGGCTCGGGTCACTGACCGAACTGCTCCTGGAGGTCCGCGAGCAGTTCTGCCGCCGTGGTGCTCCCCGGGTTGGCGACGAGGGCCTGGAAGCCCGAGACGAGCGCGTTCCCGAACTCGGCCGTCTGAAGCGGGTAGTCGAGCGTGCGGCCGGAACCGAGCACCTCGTCGGTGAATGCGGCGTACTGCGGCGTGGCGCCTCGGTAGTCCGCCGCGAACTGCGTCATCGCCGGCACGAAGCCGACCTCCATCGACACGATCGCCTCCTGGGCCGTGGCGTCCGTGAGGACCTTGACGACATCCATCGCCGTCTGCGGATCGGTCGCCTGAGCGTTGATGCTGAAGCCGCCGCCGTAGGTCGTGACGACTCCCGAGCCGTCCGCGCCGGGGATCGGGAGCATCTCGTACTTCACGTCCGGAGCGGAGCCGGCCATGAAGCCGACGTACCACGGACCGCCGTCCGACATCGCCGCCGTGCCCGCCGCGATCGCCTCGCCGTCCCACGTTGCGCCGAGCTGCTGCGCCGAGGCGGCCGCACCGGTGCCGTACAGGTCCGCGAGCCACTGGAGTGCCTCGACGTTCTCCGCCGAGTCGATCGTCCGCCCGTAGTCCCAGCCTCCGCCGAACGCCAACACGTACTGCGTGAGATGGAAAAGGTTCTCAAGGACCACGATGCCGGCGTTGCCGGTCTCGTCCTTCACCTGCTGGGCGACTCGTCCGAGCTCCTCGACAGACGTCGGAACGTCCGCCACACCTGCCGCGCTGAGGACGTCCAGGTTGAAGATCATTGCCGAGTTCTGCAGGTATGACGGGACGGCGTAGAGGCCGCCGTCGATCGTCCACCCGTCCACCAGGGCCTGGGGGTAAGCGCCGAGGTCGACCCCCGCGTCGGCGACGAGGCCGTCGATGGGCTGGATCACACCTTCGGTCGCGTACTGGGCGACGGGGGCTGCGTTGTCCCACAGGATGATGTCGGGCGCGGTCTGTGCAGCGAACTGGTTGGGCAGCTGGTTCAGCTGGTCGTCGTAGGTGGGGTAGACGACGGGCGTGACGGTGACGCCGAGCTCCGACTCGACGCGGTCGAACATCGCTTCCAGGTACGCGTCCAGGGAGCCGGCGGCGTACCCGACGGTGATCTCGGTCGTTTCCTCGGCGGCCGGCGTCGCGGAGTCCTCTACCTCGCCGCTACCGCCGCCGCTGCAAGCGGCCAGGGCCGCCACGGATGCCGCCGTGGCAACCGCGAGCGCGCCGCGTCGGCGCATGATCCTGTGCATCGTGGGCCTCCTCGCCCTCAGTGTGCGCGTCGCGGCACCTTGCCCGACGCAGGTCCCCTGCGGTGCTGCGTTTGTCATGCCGTCGCCTCCGGGTCCGGCGTTGCTAGAGGCAGCCAGACGCGCATGGCGCTCGGCCCTCGCTCGGCGTGCTCGAGGTACGGCACGAGCACCACGTCGAACGGCTCCGATGACCGGGAAGACCGGTCTGGTTCTCTCCGGTAGGGAAGCTGCTGCGAGGCCTCCACGGTCACGCCGCGGAGGACGACCCTGCCGGCTTCCAATCGCGGCGGCTCGGGCAACACGACAACGTCCTCGAGGCGTGCACCGGGCGGGAGATCGATGGACTCCAGGCACTCGACGAGCGGTCCACGCATCGCCGCGACCGTGCCGCGGACGGCGTCGATCCGATGGTCCGGGTGCACCAGCCTGGGTACGACAGGAAGGTCCAGAACCACCGTGTCGCCCGAAGAGAAGGCACGGGTGACACGTGCGACGGGCCCGACGACCGGCACGCCGTCGAGCCGTGCACCTCCGTCGGCCCACTCCGGCACGCGCAGGCTCAGAGACCATGGCTCGGCGGCGTCCGTTCGGATTGTGACGGCAACACGCCCGCTCACGGGGTAGTCCGTCTCGACGTCCAGGTCGACGTTCATCCCGCGGACCACCGTCCGAACCCGCGACGTCGCGTACTGGTGAATCTGGACCCCGTCGCCATCGGCGGTGGCGACGTAGCCGGGCAGACTGGCCAGGAACCGGGCTGAGTTGGTCGGGCAGCAGGACACGTCGAACCACGGTGCTCGCAGCCCGGACACGGAACGCGGATGCGGGGTGCTCGGGTCGACATCGTCGACCGCGACCCGGCGGTGGAGGGTGTTCGCGTAGAAGAACGAACGACCGTCCCGACCGACGCTCGCGGCCACGATGTTGTACATGGCGCGTTCCATCGCGTCGGCGAACCTCTCTTCGCCGGTAGCGAGGAGCAGCCTCCACGCGAGCATGATCGACGCGATGCCTGCACAGGTCTCGGCGTAGGCGCCGTCCGAAGGGAGCTCGTAGTCGTCGCCGAAGGACTCGTCCATGAGGCGGGAGCCCATCCCGCCGGTCAGGTAGGTCCGTCGAGCCAGGGTGGCGTCCCACTGGCGCACGACGGCCGCGAGGAGGTCGTCGTCCCCCGTATCGACGGCGACGTCCACCGCCGCCGCAGACAGGTACAGCGCTCGTACGGCGTGACCCCTGAGTACGGTCGCTTCCCTGACCGGCACGTCGTCCTGGAAGTACGCAGACCCGAACAACGAAGGGGGCAGCAGGCCGCGCCCGCGCCGCTCGACGAACGCCGCCGCCGTCTGGCGGTATCGGTCGACGCCCGTTGCTCGGGCGAGCTCGGCCAACGCCGTCTCGATCTCGGGGTGACCACAGACCTGCTCCGCACCACCAGGCCCGAACACGCTGCAGACGTGGTCCGCGACCCGATATGCGGCACGCACGAACGCGTCCTCGCCCGCCGTCCGAAGCCGGGCGACCGCCGCCTGGATCAGGTGACCAGCGCAGTACAGCTCGTGCCCCCACGCAAGGTCGGAGTAACGCTCCGGCTGCCCTGCTCCCCCGAACCGCGTGTTGAGGTACCCATCCGGCTGCTGCGCCGCGACGACGCGCGCGGCCAACGACTGGTAGAGCCGCTCGGCCGTCTCCCGGGCTTGCGGGTCCGCCGCGCCAGCCACATCCCAGGCGCACGCCTCTATGACCTTGTAGGTCTCCGAGTCGGCGAACTCCCGGCCCGACCGCTCGCTGCGCTGCCCTGCCGCGGCGCGGTCGAAATTCGCCAGCCAACCCAGTTCCTCAAGCCACGAGGTGCAGTGCTCGAGCGTGCTTGCACTGTTCACAGCCCGACGCTCGGCCCAGAAGCCACCGGTGATCTCAACAGCACCGACGCCGATCGGCGCAAGCCGGCCGCCGACCGGTGCGACCGGGACTGCCTCGCGGGCGCGCACCATCGCCATGCTCCTTTCCGAAACTCTCGAAAGCGCTTTCGCTTGTTTCGGGTACTCTAGGCTCATGCTCAGGCCCAGTCAAGAACCGTCTCCGCGAGGTGCATCGATGTCGTCGCCCGGCTCCGGCAGCCGCCGCGTCACGCTCGCGGACGTCGCGGCCTTCGCCGGCGTCTCCCTCGCGACCGCCTCGAAGGCCCTGAACGGCCGGGGCGACGTGCGGGACGCAACGCGAGAGCGAGTCCGGGTCGCGGCAGAGAGACTCGGGTTTGAGTTCAACACCCTGGCTCAAGGACTCTCGGCCGGGCGCTCGGGCACGGTGGGCATGCTCACCAGTGACCTCGTGGGTCGCTTCAGCCTCCCCATCCTCATGGGTGCAGAGGATGCGTTCGGGGCCGGCCAACTGTCCGTCTTCCTCTGTGACGCTCGCGGGGACTCGATCCGCGAGCAACACCACATCAGGGCGTTGCTCCGGCGGCAGATCGACGGCTTCATCGTCGTGGGCAACAGCACGGACCCTCGACCGCCGCTATCGCTCGATGCGGAGGTCCCAGTCGTGTACGCGTACGCGCCCTCGACGTCGGATGAGGACATCTCCGTCGCCGTTGACGACGTCGCCGCGGGCCGCCGCGCGGTGGAGCACCTCGTGCAGATGGGCCGACGGCGGATCGCTCACATCGGCGGTGACAGCGCGTTCGCCGCCGCTCGTGACCGGGCCGCGGGCGTGACCGTCGGTCTCGAGGAAGCCTCCCTACCCCTCGGGGCCGGTGGTCGGCCGCACTACGGGAGTTGGTCAGAGAGCTGGGGGCGCACTGCCGCACGCGTGGTCCTTGAACTCGACCCAGACGTCGATTCCCTCGTCTGCGCGAACGACCAGATAGCGCGAGGCGCGATGGAGGTGGTTCAGCAGAGTGGCCGGGGCGTGCCCGACGACATCGCCGTGATCGGATTCGACAACTGGGAGGTCCTGACCGCCGACTCCGCCCCTCCCCTGACAAGCCTGGACCTCAATCTGGAAGGGCTCGGACAGCGAGCGGCGCAGCTCCTCGTCGCGGCGATCGAGGGCGCACCGTCACCCGGGCGTCACACCGTCGAACCGCGTCTGGTCGTCCGGGAGTCCACCGGACTCACCTCACACCGGCGGTGAGGGATCCGCTGCATGGGTACACAGCGGGTCTGAGTGGTCATGATCGCCCCGAACTCGACAGGAGTCAGGCGACCGAGCCTCTGTGGCGTCGCCGGCGACAGCACGGCCTCCCGATCCGAGCGATCCCACCGACCCCGTTCCAGGACGTTCTTCTGCAGCAACGGAACAAGACGCTCTCCGATGCACCACGCGCCCGCCACATCGCGTCGCTGATGCACGGCACTGACCAGCGCGTTCGCCACGATTCTCAGGGAACCGTGCGGTCGCTGACGGAGTAACCCACGACCCCTTTGGAGAACACGGGAGCGGGGAAGTCGTGCGTCACCTCCGACCGGCGAACTCACTAACGCGTGAGTGTCACCTTCGACAGCCCTCTCGGGTGATCCGGGTCGCGGCCGCGCCCGAGGGATGCAGCCAGGGCGAGGTGCTGCGCCGCGATGATGTCCACGAGCGGTACGAGCGCCGGGTCCAGCCCGGCTCGTCCGTCCATCTCGAACACGTGCGCGGCACCAGGGTGCCCGCACCCGACGGCAATGACCCGCGCGCCGAGGTCCGCTGCGGCGAGGGCGGCATCGACCGTGGACTGGTCGCCGGGCGCGCCAACCCCGAACGTGACGAACGGGACCCCGGACGACACCTGCCCGAGCGGGCCGTGCCGTACCTCCGCCGAGGACCAGCCGGACGCCGCGATCCCGGACGTCTCGACGAGCTTCAACGCACCCTCGAGCGCCGACGCGAGGCTGGCCCCCCGACCCACCATCACGGCGTGGTCCGGCCGGCCCCAGCCGGCGACGACGGTCCGCGCCCACTCCTCGGCCGCAGGGACGGCTCCACGGGCCACGTCGGCCGCCGCCGAGGCCCAGGCGACCACGGCCTCCCATGGCTCGCCCGCCGCGACCCGAACCGTCGCGAAGAGGGCCAGGAGCTCGGCCGTGTACGACTTCGTCGCCGCCACCGAGCGCTCGGGTCCCGCGCTCAGGTCGACGTGGACGTCCGCCTCACGTGCCAGCGGACTGTCCGCGGCGTTCGTGAACGCGACAACCCGCCGGCCAGCGGCGCGCGCGCCGGCGACGACCGCGAGCAGGTCCGGCGAGGCGCCCGACTGGGGGAGGACGAGGGGTACCACCGGGGCGACATCGGGTTCCCCGGTCACGACACCAACCCGGTGATCATGCCGACGATGTCGTTGCGCTCCACCTCACCGATGGCGCGGACCCCGACCTGACGACCGCGCCGCAGCACGGCCACACGGTCCGCGAGCCGGAAGACCTGGTCGAGGTTGTGCGACACGATGAGTACGGCGGCACCGCGCTGCTTGAGCCGCATGATCGTGTCCTCGACCCGCGCGGTCTCCGCGATGCCAAGCGCCGCGGTTGGCTCGTCCATCAGCACGAGTCCCGACGCCCAGTGGGTGGCCCGCGCGATGGCGATGCCCTGACGCTGACCACCCGACAGGTCCGAGATCACCGCACGCGCCGACGGGATGCGGACGTCGAGCTCGTCGATGAGCCGCTGGGTCTCGTCCGCCATCCGGCGCCGGTCGAGGACACCCGTGAACGGCTTCCGCAGCTCTCGGCCGAGGAAGAGGTTCATGTAGACAGGCTGCTGGTCGACGAGGGCCAGGTCCTGGTAGACGACCTCGACACCTGCGGCCCGCGCGTCGGAGGCGTCCCTGAAGTGCACGGGCTTGCCGTGGATGACGATCTCCCCGTCCGTCGGCTGGTACAGGCCCGAGATCATCTTCACGAGCGTGGACTTGCCGGCGCCGTTGTCGCCGACGAGCGCGACGATCTCGCCGGCGGCGACCTCGAGGTCGAACCGCTCGACAGCAACGACGCCCCCGAAGTGCTTGCTCAGGCCTCGCAGGACCAGCGGAGACGTGGTGGTCGTGGCGGTCATCGGGCGCCCCCCGTCGTGTCGGTGAGACTGAGCGGCCGGGCGCCATCGGCCGACCACGGCACCCCGGCGGTCGGCGCACCGCCCACCCCTGCGATACCCACCGTGAGCGACCGCGAGACGAACACCTGGGGGCGGAAACCCATGATGACCGTGTCACCCGGGCGCACCGGCGCCCCCTCGAGCGGGATCGTCGCGTAGTAGTCGATCGCCTCAGGTGCGGGCATGTCGACGTCGAACAGACGCGCGTCGGCCAGCCCACCGCCGGCCGGTACGACCAGCGCCCGGGTCGGCGTGCGCCCGAGCACGGGGTCGACGTACAGCCCGCCGCCGAAGACGAACGCCTCACCCGCCCAGAGGTGCGACACCTCCGTCACGTACGCCACCGCGGGCTCCTCGACGAGGTCCGTGACCGCGTGCCAGGGCGTCGTGCCCGTAAGGCCATGGCCCGGCTCGACCTGCGTCGCTCCGGCCTCGGCGAGCATCGCGAGCATCGCCGTCGACGTCGTGCCCGGGGCATTGAGCTCGACGCCGGTGCGGCCCGTCGCGTCGAGCGCCACCTTCGCGGCCGTGAGCGTGCGGAGGTTCGGCGTGGTGCGCACCGCGCCGCTCTCGACGTCGAACAGTGCAGTGGGGAACGACGTCACGCCGGCGAAGCGAACCCCGTCGATCGCGTCGAGCGCATCTGAAACCGAGACCACGTCGTCGGCCGGGAAGCCGCCTTCGTGGCCGCGGTAGAACCTGTCGCCGTCGGCGACGATCCGCGCGAGGACCGGCTGCACGCGACCGGCGCGCGCGGCCGCCGCCCCTGCCTCCCGAGCCTTCTCCAGCGAGAACACCGTCCCTCGGCGTCGCGAACGCGGACCTCATCGACCTGCCGGCGGCCACCGACCGATTGCCCTGACGGTCGGCCCTGGCGTCGAAGACCTGTCAGCCGGTCGGGGATGCGGGATCGACGACGGGCATCCAGACCCGCATGGTCGACGGGCCTCGATTCGCCCGCTGGCGGTACGGCAGTAGAGGAACCTCCCGAGCAGCGTCCGCGCCACGCACCAAGGCCACAGGATCGGCCGCGAACGGCCAGGGGCCCTTCGCGACGTCCAGCACGGTGGCACGCACGACGACCTGCCCGTCGTGCTCGCGCGGTGGCCGAGCGGTGTCCACCCGCACCTGCGACACGTCCGCGCCGAGGTCGACGGACTCCATGCACAGGACCACGGGGCCACGCTCAACCGCGACCTGCCCCCGGACGGCGTCGACGCGCGGGTCGGCCCAGGTCCATCGCGGCGCCATCGGGACGTCGAGGACGACGCGGTCCCGCGGGGCGAAGACCTGACGCACCTCCGCGTACCCCGGTGCCACGCCGGTCGACGTACCGTCCGGCGCGGTCAGGGTCGCGCCCTGCGCCCAGCCGGGGACGCGCAGCCGCAGGGCCCACGCCGACGGCGGCGCGTCGAGCACCTGAACCTCCACCCTGCCGTCGGCAGGGTAGGCCGTCGACACCCGGAGCGTGACGACGCCTGCGGGAAGCGCCGCCCGGATCGTGGAGCCGGCGTACTGGTGGAGCTGTACCCCGTCGTCATCCACCGTTGCGAGGTACGCCGCCAGGGACGCGAACGTGCGGGTGAGGTTGCTCGGACAACAGGACACGGCGAACCACGGCGCGCGCAACGACGACGCGGCGCGCGGGCTTACTTCGTCCTCGGCCGGCGCCCGGCCCGGCGTCCGCTGGTGGAGCGTGTTGGTGTAGAAGAAGGCCCGGCCGTCCTGCGCCGGGGACCCAGCCACGACGTTGTAGAGCGTGCGCTCAACCGCGTCGGCGTGGCGGGCCTCGCCGGTGGCGAGGAGCAGCCGCTGGTTGAGCATCACGGACGCCACCCCCGCGCACGTCTCGGAGTAGGCCCGGTCAGGGGGGAGCTCGAAGTCCTGGCCGAACGACTCCCCCTCGTGGTGCGCGCCCATGCCGCCCGTGAGGTAGGTCCGGGTGGCCAGCGTGGCGAGGGTCTGCGCGCGCACCGCGGCGAGCAGGTCGGCGTCGTCGTCCTCGATCGCAAGGTCGACGGCTCCTGCCGCCAGGTAGAGCGCACGCACCGCGTGTCCGTCGAGCACCGTCGCGTCACGCACCGGGACGTCGTCCTGAAAGTACTGCTGACCGAACTCGATCTCGGCGAGCACCCCATGACCGCGCCGGTCGACGAAGAGCCGCGCCTGGTCCAGGTACCGCCGCTCCCCCGTGACGCGGAACAGCTCGACAAGCGCCACCTCGATCTCGGGGTGCCCGCACACCCCAGGGTTCCCGCCCGGGCCGAAGACGTCGCACACGTGGTCCGCAGCCCGGCGGACCACGTCGACGAACGAGTCATCCAGACCGGCGGTGCGCGCCCGCGCGACCCCGGCCTGGATGAGGTGGCCCAGGCAGTAGAGCTCGTGCCCCCACTCCAGGTCGCTGTAGCGCGGCCGCTGGCCGGGACGGCCGAACATCGTGCCGAGGTAGCCGTCCGGCTCTTGCGCGCGGGCCACGCGCGCCGACAGTGCCTGGAAGCGGGACTCCATGGCGGGGTCGCCCGTGCGCGCACCCTCCCACGCGATCGCCTCGAGGAGCTTGTAGATCTCCGAGTCCGAGAACTCCCGGCCGCGACGGTCGTGCGGCAGCCGGCCCTCGACGGCGGCGTCGAAGTTCCCGATCCAACCCAGGCGCTCCATCCACGACTGCGCGTGCTCGATCATCGTCGACGCATTCAGCTCCTGCAGGTCAGCCCAGAAGCCGTCGTCGATCGTCACATCCGCCATGCCGAGCGGCCGGAGGACTCCCTGGGACGGCACGACGGGGAGGCCCCGGACGGGTGCGGCGGCGCCCCGCAGGAGTGGGGTGGTCGCGTTCGATGGCATGGCTGCTTCCTTCGTCGCACACGCCGACGACTGTCGACTGCGCGCGGTCTGATCGTGGGATGTGAGGACGATGGGAACTGTTCAGGGCTCGTGCGTCCCGGAGGCCCAGTTGTCCGGAACGGTGCTCCCACGGATGGCGAGTCGGACCGGGCGGTACTCGACGCCCTCGCCGATCGGCTCTCCCGCGAGGGCGGCGAAGATGGCTGCGGCAGCGCGCCGGCCGAGCGACTCGAGCCGCGCGTCCACACTCGTGAGCTCAGGTCGGGTGTTGGTGACGATGACAGACCAGTCGTCGTGGCCGGCTACCGCAACGTCCTCGGGCACGCGGCGGCCGAGGTCCCGCAGCACGTCTAGCGCGGCTCGCGCGAGCATGTCCGACGCCGCGATGATCGCGTCCGGGCGGTGCGCCGCGAGCAACCGAGCGGTCGCCGCGCGTCCCCAACGTTCCGTCCAGTCGCCGGCCGTGACGCCGGCACCGAGCAGCTCTGCACCGCGCTCGGCGAGCGCCGCCGCCGCCCCTGACTCGCGTGCGCGGGAGGCGCCGTAGGTCGGGTCGCCCCCGACGAAGCCGATCCGGCGTCGGCCGAGCTCCCACAGGTGCTCGGCCAGGAGCCGACCAGCCATGACGTTGTCAGGCACGATCGACAGGTCCCTGGGGTCCTCGGACGGCGCGTACGCGTAGACGACCGGCACGGGGAGGTCCCGGCCGAGGGACGGGCGTGCGTCGTTACGGGGGCCTCCCACGACGATGAGCCCATCGATCTGTCGCTCCAGCAGCGTGCGGAGCTGTTGGGCCTCGCGTACGGCGTCGCCCCGCGCATCGGTGAGGATGACCGACACGCGCCCAGCACCCAAGGCGTCCTCGGCGCCCATGAGAATGGGAAGGACGAACCGGCCCTCGAGGTCGTTCGTGAGCACGCCGACGATCCCGGTCCGACCGCTCACCAGGCTGCGGGCGAGCGACGAGGGACGGAAGTCGAGCTCCTCCGCCGCTTCGAGGACGCGGCGACGGGTCTCGTCCGTCAGCTCTCCGCGTCCGTTGAGCGCCTTGGACGCGGTGCCCTTGGACACCCCGGCGACCCGTGCGACGTCGGCGATGGTCGGCCGGCGCCCCTGGCCGGCGACGACCTGAAGGTCAGCGCCCATGCCGTCCCCCTCCCTGCGGCCGTCGATCACAGCCGTGCTCGTACCGTAGCTAGTGGGTGACCGATGCAGCACGGACCCGGAATGCCTCGAGGACCTCCGTCGTTCCGTAGCGCTCGAGCACCACGTCGGTCGCGTCGATACCGACGGCGGAGATCCAGGGGAGACAGGTCTTGTTGCCCTCGCCCTTGCCTCGGCCGCCGAAGCCGGTGTCGACGAACATCGGGTCGTCGATGAGCCACCAGCTCACGAGGACGCCCTCCTCCTGGAGTCCCAGGCGGGCGTAGCCCCAGTCCTTGGCCTCCGTGGCGACGGTCTCGTTCGAGCCGTGGAGCGTGAGGTCGGCCACCGTGGCGAGCAGCTCGTCCCGCCCGATCAGCGCCGCCTCCACGAGGTCGGGAACCGCATGCAGCTCGTACGGGTGGATGTACCCGGCGCCGGCCGTGTCACAGGCGCTCCAGCCGGTGGTCCGGAAGCCGTACCGGGCCAGAGTGCTCGACGGCGGCAGGGGCACGTCCCAGAGGTAGACCCACGTCGCGAGAAGGCGGGCGGCGTCGACCGCCGCCTGCGCGAGGTCCTCGTCCCCGCTCATCTCGGCCGCTGCGAGGCAGGCCCGGAGCGAGAAGAGGATGCTCTCGGAGTCGACGAGCTGGGCCCGTGCGTAGATGGAGTCGTGGATGCCGCCGTTGTGCGAGACCCCGCGGACGAAGTGCTCGGCCACGAAGCGCGCAGCGCGGATCGCGGCGTCCCTGACGGCCAGGTCACCCGTGAGGGCGTACAGCTCGTGGAGGAACGGCACCACCGTCGCGGTCGACGACTTCTGGTTGAGCTCGGCTCGGCCGAACCAGGCCCGCGGCTCGACGAGTGGTTCCCCGGCGAAGGTGTACGCCCGGCGCCACGAGCCGTCCTCCTCCTGCACCTGCAGGAGGAACCTGGCGAAGGACTGGGCCGTCGACAGCCACTCGGGGTGGTCCTGCCCGCGCCCCCGCTCGGCGCGGTAGGCCCGGAGCAGGGCGTGGTGCTCCTCGGCGACGCAGCGCACGTACGTCCCGTCCGGGGCCGCAGACAAGGCGTCGACGGCATAGCGCATGTGGTCGAGCACCGGGCCCATGAGCTCCTCGAGGTTCGTGTCCTCGTCCGCGTAGGCGAGGGGCAGCAGCAGGCCGCTCCACCAGGACGCGTCCCGCTGCTTCTCGAAGTCGTACAGCGTGTGCACGAGGCCGTGCGGCGACGCGCCGGCGCGGCGGACGAAGCTCTCGACCGTCCGCAGCCCCTTGGTTCGTGCCTCGGGGTCGTCGAGCTCGTCGGCGTGGTTGAGCACGTGCAGCGCGTTCAGCACCATCTGACCGGTGAAGCCGTACTGCACGATGTCCTCGAGCTGCACTCCGTCCTGCGGGTGGCAGTTGGTGACGAACCCCGCGACGTTCTCGTCCTGCCGGTAGTAGGGCAGGAGCGCGTCCAGCCGCAGGCGCGTCAGACGTTCGACCGTCTCCGGCAGTTCGACCCGCCGCGGCGCGAGGTGGGCGGCGCGGTCCCGCCAGAGCGCCCACAGGGAGTCGATCGCGGAGGCACCGTGCACGACGGTGACCCGGTACCGAGCGATCGCGTCGCCGCCGTCGGCCGGCCAGAAGGCGCCCCACGGCTCGCGCGCCCGAGCGGTCAGGGCGTGGGAGCGCGCGCGCTCGACGAACGGGTACGCGGCCACAACGGACCAGCCCCCGTCACGCGGCACGACACCCAGGCTGCCGATGTCGGTCCGCTGGACGAACGCCTGCTGCCCGCGCACCCGCTCGGGCACGTCGTCGTGGTCGGGTAGGTCCTCCCGGCTGAGCGCGACGCCCAGCCCGCGCGACCTGGCGTGGAGCAGCACCGCCAGACCGGACAGCCGATCGTCGCGGAAGACGAGCTCACGCGTGTCGAGGTAGTCCTCCACCCCGTCGCCGTCGATGTCGTTGAGGTCGTACAGCGCCGGCGGCGCGAACACCTGCGCGTCCTCGCCGAAGCCGTCGGCGACCACGGGGAGCTCCAGGACGGCGCGGACCGCCCCGCCCGCGACCGGCTCGAGCTGCCGGACCCGGCGCTCGACCTGCACGCCCCGATCGTCGACTGTCCACCGGTCGACCACCTCGACGGGCCCGGCGGAGGTGGGAGCAGTGACCGTGCCGACGACCCGTGCACCCTCACGGGTCACCGTCGCGTACGCGTGGGTCGACGCCGCGCCTTCCCATCGGTCGCCCCGACCGTCGAACGTCTCGAGCCGGACGGGCCGGTCCAGCCGCACGAGGGTCTCGGGGGCGCCGCCGGTCAGCAGCAGCTCGATGCCCTGGTGACCGGTGGTGCCGGTCGTTCGGATGTCGATCACGGGTGCTCCTTGTGGTGCGTTGGTGCCGAGGCCGGCACGGGACGGCGGCGGGTACCGACGGGCGCCGGCGTGTCAGCCCTTGGTGGCTCCTGCGGTGAGGCCGGAGATGATGCCCCGCTGGGTGACGACGGTCACGATCAGCACGGGCACCAGGTAGATGACCGAGGCCGCCGTCATGTCGCCCCAGAGGGTCTGGAACTGGGTGATGTACCCGGCGATGCCGACGGGCATGGTCTGCGCATCGGGCGTCCGGGTCAGCGAGAGCGCGATGATGAACTCGTTCCACGCCGCCAGGAAGCCGAAGAGGGCGGCGACGGCGACCCCGGGCTTGGCGATCGGGAGCACGATCCTCAGCAGCGTGCCGAGGGTGCCCAGGCCGTCGAGGCGGGATGCCTCGAGCAGTTCCTCGGGCAGGTCCCGGAAGAACCCCTCGAGCATCCAGATGACCAGCGGCAGCACGATCGGGATGTACGCGATGACCAGGCCGACTGGGGAGTTGATGAGGCCGAGCTGCCTGAACTGCAGGAAGAAGGGCAGTGCGAGAGCCACGGGCGGGAACATCCGGGTGACGAGGATCGCGCCCAGCAGCATTCCCGACGCCCGGAAGCGGAACCGGGCGAACCCGAGCGCCGCCGGGATGCCCATGAGGAGGCTGATTGCCGTGGCGCCGGCGCTGGCAACCAGGCTGTTGCCGAAGAAGCGCAGGACGGTCTCGTCCCCGAGCACAGAGACGAAGTGCTCCAGCGTCGGGTTTTGCGGCAGCAACGTCGGGGGGATCGCGTAGACCTCTCCGTCCGGCTTGAGGGACGTCGAGACGATCCAGATCACCGGCATGAGGAGGAGGAACGCGCCGGCCAGGGCCACCACCGTGAAGGCGACGGGCCGCGAGACCGCGCGTGGGCCGAACCGAAGCCACTCGCTGCTTCCTCGGGCGGGAGCCCGCCGCGCCCTAGTGATGCTGTCGGTGGTCATCGCTCACCTCTCCGTCCGCGCAACGACAGGAACACAGCGCCGGCGCAGATGCCGATCACGAGGACGAAGAGGACGGAGGTCGCGGCGCCACCGGCGAAGTCGGTGCGCGTGAACATCTGCCGGTACAGGTAGGTGCTCAGGACCTCGGTGGCGGAGCCGGGGCCTCCGCCCGTCATGACGTAGACGGCGTCGAACACGCGGAAGGCGTCCGCCAGCCGGATCACGAGGATGATGAGGATCGACGGGCGCAGCAGCGGCAAGGTGATGTGCCAAAGGATCCGCCACCGGCCTGCACCATCGGTGACCGCAGCCTCCCGCAGCTCGCCTGGGATGTTGGCGAGGCCGGCGAGAAGGACGAGGACGACGAAGGGCAGGGCAAGCCACGCGTTCGTGCTCAGCACGGCGGCGCGCGCGAGCCACGGGTCCGCGAACCAGGCGGGCCCATCGATGCCCAGAGCCGCAAGGCCCTCGTTGACGAGGCCGTAGCCCGGTGAGAAGAGGAACTTGCCGGCCATTGCGGCGACCACCGGCGCGATCATCAGCGGGAGGGCGACGACGAGGCGGAGGACCTTGCGCCCGCGCGTCTCCCGGTGCAGTACGAGGGCGATGGGGAGGCCGACGAGGAGCTCTACAGTGAGCGTGACGGTGACGTAGCCGACGGTCTGGCCGATCGCTGTCCAGAAGGCGGCGTCACCGAGCACGCGCTCGTAGTTCGCGAGTCCGGCGAAGGCCGGCTCCTCACCGCCGACGGCGAGGCTGAAGCTCTGGAAGCTCAGCGACATGGTCCACAGAAGCGGGTACAGGGCCGTCGCGGCGAGCGTGAGCAATGCCGGCAGCGTCAGGAGCATCCCCGACCGGCGGCGCCGGTCGACGAGCGAGCCTCGACGGCCGTGCCGTGCGGCCCGGACGGGCGCGGGGGCCCGGGTCGCTTCGGCGACCCTGCGCGGGGCGAGGTGGATCGCGTCGCCTGGTGCGTTCCGCTCCACAACTTCCTCCCTTCGGTGCGGCGGTCGCGTGCTGACGCACGGGACCGGTGCCGGTGAGCGGGTGGGCCGGCGACGGGGCGCCGGCCCACCGCGAGCCTCAGCCGGCGGCCTGCTCCATCTGGCTCTGGGCCTGCCGGAGCGCCGCCTCCGGCGTGGCCTGGCCCGACATGACAGCCGAAACGGCCTCGGCGATGGCGGTCTGGTACTGGGGGAACGCCGGCGTCATCGGCATGGTGCGGCTACGCGCCACGGATTCCCCGAACACAGCCAAGGCGGCACGGTCTGCTTCGGAGACTTCCTCGGCCGCCGCGAGCGCCTCCATCGACGAGACGCGCGGCACGGGCGAGAGCTGCTCGATCGCCTTGGCCGCGAGCACCTCGCCGCTCGTCGCCCAGTGGACGAACTCCCACGCGGCGTCCTGGTCGTCCGACGAAGCGCTGACGCCGAGACCCCATGCGAAGGTCGTAGCGACCTGGTCCGGGTTGCCCGGGTCCAGCGCTACGGCCACGTCGTCAACGACCTTCGACTGCTCGGGGTCGGTTGCCATCGCCCACATGTACGGCCATTGGGCGACCATCGCGATCTTGCCTTCGAGGAACTGGCCTTGGATAGCCGAGAGATCGTGCAGCCCTTCGGGGCTGGAGCCGTCCTCGAACTGGATCTGCTGCATCATCGCGAACGCCTCGAGGGCGGCATCGTTCTCGATGGCAGGGCGGAGGTTCTCGTCGACGATGTCACCGCCGGCCTGCTGGACGTACGACATGAAGCGGGTGGCGACCTCGCCGTCGCGGTTGCCGGGGATCATCGTCCCGAAGGTCCCGGCGGCCGCATCGGTCGTCGCAGCCGCGATCTCGCGGTACTGCTCCCACGTGGCGGGAGGCGAGTCGTAGCCTGCAGCCTCGAGGAGGCTCGGGCGGTAGTACATGACCTGGTTGTGCACGAGGAATGGCAGCCCGTAGACCGCGCCCTCATAGCTGACGGTATCGAGCGTGCCCTCGATGAAGTCGTCGCGGTCCTCGTCAGACAGCCGCTCGTCGAGGCTGGCGAGGTACCCGTTCGCGGCGAACTCGGCGACCCACGGCTGATCCACCATGAGGACGTCGTGCGCGCCGCCAGCGGCGACGGCGTCCGAGAGGAACTGCTGGTGCATGTTGTCGTGCGGAACGCCGAGGATCTCCACGCCAATACCGGTTTCCGCGGTGAACTGCTCGGCCTTCTCCTTGTAGAAGGACTCGTGGGGAGATCCAGCCTCCATACCCACGGTGATGGACCTCTCGCCACCTTCTCCACCAGTCGGCGCCGTCGGCCCGCTTGCCTCGGGCGCCGACGGGGCGCACGCCGCGAGGGTCAGAACCAGTGTCGCTCCAACGGCGGGCACGCACCGCGCCCATCTCGCTGCAGTCATCGCTCAAGCTCCCTTGCTCGAAGTTTCGCAACCGGTTTCCGCACAGTAGTAGGGAGCCGCGGAGTACGTCAACCGGCGGGCCTCACGCCTCCCTGCACGACGAACCGCAGACTGGATGCCGCCGCCGAATCTCCGTCGCCTCGGCCACGGAGGGTGTCTGCCGCGGCCAGTCGGCCAGTCGGCCAGTCCGGCATACCGGCGCAGCGACTCGTGGATCGGCTGGGGGGACCACTCCGTTGCGGTGGACGACCTCAGCCGGCGACACTCCGCCGAGGATCTCGACCGTCGACTGGAGCCGCTGCTCCACCATGCCGCCCAACCAGCACAACACTTCCGCTGACCGCGACGCATCGACACGACGGCCAAACCCCGCAGCCGCGAACGAGCGGACGTGAGCGCGAGCGTCAGGCACGAGCCGGAATCGCCGTCGCCCACGTGCCGGAACCGCGTCCGCGACCTGTGATGGCGGAGCTGGAAGCACGATGTCCACCATCTACCGGAGTCCCACACACGCGACCTCGGGCGCCCTCGCGTGCCTCATGGCCACTCCGACGCCAGAGGCCCTCCCGATCTCTC
>AXCX01000543.1 GCA_000767215.1 Actinotalea fermentans ATCC 43279 = JCM 9966 = DSM 3133 | reverse complement strand
CGCGCGCCGGGCGATGCCCGCGCGGCACGGCGACGACGTCGCCCTGCGGGCCGGCCGCGAACACCCGGTGCCCGGGGTCGGCCGCCGCGCGCAGCGCCTCGACCTGGGTCTCCAGGCGGCGCACGCGGTCCTCGAGGGCGAGGATCCGCTTGATGCCCGCGAGGTTGATGCCCTCCTCCTGGGAGAGCCGCTGGACCTCGCGCAGGGTCGCGATGTCGCGCAGCGAGTACCGCCGTCCGCGCCCGGGGGCCCGGCCGGGGGAGACCAGTCCCAGGCGGTCGTACTGCCGGAGCGTCTGCGGGTGCATCCCGGCGAGCTCCGCGGCCACGGAGATGACGTAGACCGGGGTGTCCGGCGTCAGGTGCCCCGGCAGGTACCCGCTCATCGGTGCCCGCTCACTGCGCGGCCCTCGCCCGCAGGTCGGCCCGCACGTCGCCGTCGCTCGTGGCCTCGTCGAACGCGCGCACGGCCTCGCGCGCCTTGGCGGACAGCCGCTGCGGGACCGCGACCTGCACGGTGACCAGGAGGTCCCCGTCGGCCTGCTCGCCGCCGGCGCTCGCGCCCGTCGCCTTCACGCCGCGCCCGCGCACGCGCAGGGTGCGGCCCGACGGCGTCCCCGCCGGCACCTTCACGCGCACGGTCCCGCCGTCGAGCGTGGGCACGTCGACGTCCGCGCCGAGCGCCGCCTCCGCGAAGGTGACCGGGACGGTGATCCGCAGGTCGCGGCCGTCGAGCGAGAAGACCGGGTGCGGCTCCACGTGCACGGCGATGACGAGGTCGCCCGCGGGGCCGCCGTTCTCACCGGGCCGGCCCTTGCCGCGCAGGCGGATGCGCTGGCCGTCCCGCACGCCCGCGGGGATGCGGGCGGTGACCCGCCGGCCCTCGACGGACAGCGTCACGGTGGACCCGTCGACGGCGTGCCGGAAGGGCAGCGTCGTCGACGCCTCGACGTCGTGGCCGCGCTGGGGCCCGCGCGGGGCGCGGAACCCGCCCCCGCCGAAGAGGCCGCCGAGGATGTCCTCGAAGCCCCCGCCACCGCCGCCCGTGCTCTGGTACCGCACGCGCGGGCCGGCGCCCCCGGGCGCACCGCCGCCGAAGAGACCCCCGAGGATGTCCTCGAACCCGGCGCCGCCCGGGCCGCCGGGGCCGGCGGAGAAGCGGGCTCCGCCGCCGGCCATCGCCCGGATCGCGTCGTACTGCTGGCGCTGCTCGGGGTC
>AXCX01000542.1 GCA_000767215.1 Actinotalea fermentans ATCC 43279 = JCM 9966 = DSM 3133 | reverse complement strand
ACCTCCTTGAACCGGTCCTCCGCCGCGGCGTCGGGGTTCGTGTCGGGGTGCAGCTCGCGCGCGAGCTTGCGGTACGCCTTCTTGATCGCCGCCGCGTCGGCGTTCTTGGGCACGCCGAGGGTGGCGTAGAAGTCCTTCTCGAACCAGTCCTGGCCGGTCATCCCGCCACCTCCCTTCCGTTCAGCCCAGGGGAGCGGTGACCGCGACGCGGGCCGCGCGGACGATCCGCTCGCCCACCCGGTGGCCCGGCTGGAGCACCTGGGTCACGGTCGGCTCGTCGACCTCGGCGGACTCGGCGTGCATGAGCGCCTCGTGGACCGTCGGGTCGAACGCCTCGCCGGCCGCGCCGTAGCGCTCCCAGCCGAACCGGCCGAGCGTCGTCTCGAGCTTCTCGGCGATCGACGCGAACGGGCCGTCGGCCAGCTCGCCGTGCTGGCGCGCGAGCTCGATCTCGTCGAGCACGGGCATGAGCGCCTCGATCATGCCGAGCACCGCGAGCTCGCCCGCGACCGCGCGGTCGCGGTCGACGCGGCGGCGGTAGTTGACGTACTCGGCCTGGAGCCGCTGGAGGTCGTCGAGCCGCTCGGCCGCCAGCGCCTCGGCGGCCGCCAGCGCCTCGCCGCCCGCGCCGGCGTCCGTGCCCGG
>AXCX01000541.1 GCA_000767215.1 Actinotalea fermentans ATCC 43279 = JCM 9966 = DSM 3133 | reverse complement strand
TGTTCGTCGCGCTCGCGGTGACGGCCGCGCTCATCGTCGCCGCCGTGCTGCGCTGGCTACCCGAGACGCGACCGCCCGCGCAGCGCAGCACCGAGCGCCTCGCCGACACGTTCCGCGGCTACCGGGAGGCGCTCCGCGACGGCCAGTTCGTCGCGTTCGCGCTGCTCCCGGGCCTGGCCCTGGCCGTGATCATGAGCTACGTCACCGGCTCCACCTTCGTGTTCCAGCGCGAGTACGGGCTCGATCCGACCGGGTTCGCGATCGCCTTCGGCACCGGCGCCACGTCCATGCTCGCCGGGTCCCAGGCCAACGCCGTCCTCGTCCGCCGGTACGGGCCCGACCGGCTCCTCGCGGTCGCCCTCCCCGCCGTGGTCGCCACGACCCTCGCGGTCCTCGTCGTGGCCTCGGGCCGGTTCGGCGGCGTCGTCGGCGTGCTCGTGCCGCTCTGGCTCACGGTCGGGCTGCTGAGCAGCGTCCTCGCCAACGCGTCGGCGCTCGCGCTCGCGCGCCTCCCCGGGCGGTCCGGCACCGCCTCGGCGGTCCTCGGCTTCTCGCAGGGCGCCCTCGGCGGCCTGGTCTCGCCGCTCGTCGGCGCCCTCGGGGGCACCGGGACGGCGATGGCGTGCGTGATGGTCGGGCTCGCCCTGGTCTCCGTGGTCGTCCTGTGGGCGGGGACGCCGGTGCGCCCGTGGGCCCCGCGCGACGCGGCCGGGGCGGGTTCCGTTCACTCGTTCGAGTAGTTCGCCCGGTCCGCAGCTGAACCTTGGGCGCCAGCGGCCGATGGACAGGTATGGCGTCCGGCCCGACCCAGAACTACGACGACCCGACGCTGGTCTCGTGGCGGCCGCGACCGGCGCTGGCCCGGGCTCTGCGCGCCACGCTGGCGGTCCTGCCCGTGGGCGTGGCCGCCGCCGCGGGCCTGCTGGCCGTCCGCTTCCTGCCGCCCGAGCGCGTGGGCCTCGACCCCTGGCTGTGGCTGGCGCTCGAGGTGAGCGTCTGCTCCGCGCTGCTGTACGCCGTCGGGCGCCTGAGCCGGCGCCTGCTGCCGCTCGCGACGCTGCTGCGACTGACGCTCGTCCTGCCCGACCGCGTGCCCAGCCGCGCCGCGGCGGTCCGACGGTCGTCGTCCGTGGAGGGGCTGCACGCGCGGCTCCTGCTGGCGTCCGACGACCCGGAGCCGGACGCGGCGCTCCTCCTCGAGCTCGTGTCCGCGCTCGCGCGTCACGACCACGCGACGTTCCGGCACTCCGAGCGCGTGCAGTCCTACGCGGCGCTCATCGGCCGCGAGCTGGGCCTGCCCGCCCCCGACGTCGCCCGGCTGGGCTGGGCGGCCCTCCTGCACGACGTCGGCAAGCTGAGCGTGCCCGTCGGCGTGCTGAACAAGCCCGCGCGGCCGGACGCCGACGAGTGGGCGGCGCTCGCCGGGCACGCCGCGGCCGGGGGTGAGCTGGTGGCTCCCCTCGCGCGGTGGCTGGGCCCGTGGGCGGCCGCGATCGACGAGCACCACGAGCGCTGGGACGGCGCCGGCTACCCGAGGGGACTCGCGGGCGAGCAGATCAGCCTGGCGGCCCGGATCGTCGCGGTCGCCGACGCGTACGACGTCATCACCTCCACGCGCGCCTACAAGTCGGCCCTCCCCGCGGACGCCGCCCGCGCGGAGCTGGCGCGGTGCGCGGGCGCGCAGTTCGAGCCGGCGATCGTCCGGGCCTTCCTCGCCGTCGGCCTGGGCGAGCTGCGCCGGGTCGCCGGGCCGCTCGCCCTCGTGGGCACCCTGCCGGTGGTCCCGTCGCTGCTGCGGACTCCCGCCCGGGCGCTCG
>AXCX01000540.1 GCA_000767215.1 Actinotalea fermentans ATCC 43279 = JCM 9966 = DSM 3133 | reverse complement strand
CTGGCCGGCGTCTGGCGGCGGCTCGGGCTCGACCTGCCGCCCGCGACGGCGGCCGGCCTGCCCGGGCGCTCGGTGCTGCTCGTCGACGACCGCACGGACAGCGGCTGGACGCTCACGGTCGCGGCGCGCCTGCTCCGCGAGGCGGGCGCGGCCGCGGTGCACCCGCTGGTGCTCGCCGTCGGCTGACGCGCCGGACGGTGCGACGGGAGCGCGACCCGATCACTCCGGGCACCGACGGCGGTCCATCCGCACATCACCGGATCGCCGGATCGCCACACGCCACATCGCCGAAGGAGCGTGATCATGACCAGCCCCGTCGAGATCTCTTCCGACGCCCTCGAGTACATCGCCGCGGTGCCCGAGCCCTTCCGCGAGCTCTTCGACCGGCTCCACGCGCTCGTGCTCGAGACCCTGCCCGACGCACGCGTCGTGCTGTCGTACAAGATGCCCGCCTACGTGACCGACGGCGGCCGCGTGTCCCTGTCGGTGGGCAAGGCCGGCGTCAGCATCGCGACGACGGTCGCGGCGCCGGTGGCCGCGTTCCACGCGCGTCACCCTGAGCTCAAGGCGGGCAAGGTCACGGTCCTCTTCCCGCCCGACCGGGAGCTCCCGGCCGACGACGTCCGCGCGCTCGTCCTGGCGGCTGTCGGTCGATGAAGGTGCTCGCCTCGCACGCGGCAGGACGAAGGGTTCCTACCGGATAGCGGTAGGAACCCTTCGCCGGACGGGCCGTCTCGGCGCTGGCCACGCCCGGCGCTGCGCCGAGCGGGCGAACTCCGGGGCGGGTCCCTCATCTCGACGCCACGGGGCCGATCAGATGGTCGTGATCATGGATCCGTCGCTCGACGGCGTCGACGACCCCGCCGGCCGCTGGCTCGGGCTGCACGCCGCCGACCCCGACCTCGAGCACCTCGTCCGCTGGGCGCGCGAGGCGGAGTCCATCCACGTCCGGCTCGGCAGCCTCGCCGCCATCCGGCGCATCACCGCGACGTTCGAGGCGCACGCCGCCTACGGCATCGAGGGCGTGCGCGCCGCCGCCGAGCTCGAGCCCGGCTTCGAGGGCTCGCTGGCCGACCTCATCGCCGCGATCGGCGGCCTCGTCCACCAGAAGCCCCCGGTCGACGACGACCCGCCGCAGCCCTGAGCGCCGCGGCGCACCTGGAGCGCAGCACTCGTCGCGCGGCTCGCGTGGACCACGGAGCGTTCCGTTCGCCCGGCGCAAGGAATGCTTCACGATCCGCGAGGAGTGACTCCCTCACGTGAAACCCCGCCGCCACGACCGTCCGACCTTCGGAGACTTCGGGTCGCCAGGTGATCCGAAGTCTCCGACGCGCGGCCGGCGGCGACGTGCCCGGGTGTGCGACAGGCCCCCGGAGCCGGAGCTCCAGGGGCCTGTCGTCTGGTGCGCGAGGGGGGAGTCCTGCACGTACTACTGGGAGATCTCCCAAGACCGGGACGCTCCGACCGCGTCGGGAGGTCCGTGATGCCGAGGTACCCGCGCTTCCTCACCACCATGGCCGGATCGTACGGACAAGCCGGACCCGATCAGTGTCGGCACAAGGCGACACGTCGTGGAGCACCTTGCGACGCGTTGGGCCCGGCTGCATCTGTCACTCGTAGCCGCGCCGTCGCGCCACGTCCGGGCAACTGCCCAGGAAGCAGATCCTCAGCACAGGCGCCATGGACGCCCCTCCTACGCTCCGGTACATCGTCCGGAGGTCCGCCCAGTCGTTCATCGGCCGCCCACAGACCTCACAGGCCGGCTCACGTGTTCTTGGCATGCCCGAGGTGTAGTCGACAGCGGCCGGCTGCGTCTCCGCCTCCCGCTCCGCGCGAGCAGGACGGGGTGACGTCCCCTGGGGTGGTGTA
>AXCX01000539.1 GCA_000767215.1 Actinotalea fermentans ATCC 43279 = JCM 9966 = DSM 3133 | reverse complement strand
GCCCGCTCCGCGTCGCCGACGCGTTGCAGCGCCATCGCGACGGCCTCACGGACCCGCCACCGCGCGTCGTTCGCGCGCTCGCGCAGCTCGTCGAGCGCGGCCGCGTCCCCTTCGGCGACGAGACGTCCCAGGCCGGCCGTCCCGACGGCGGCGCGGTACTCGTCGTCGTCGGCAGCCCAGGCGCGCAGCAGTCCGGCGGGAGCGAGGTCGCCCGCGGCGGCGAGCAGCTCGAGGTTCCCACGCGGACCGGGCAGGCCGCTGTGCGCGTCGAGGTAGGAGCCCCACGCCTCGTGGGGGAGCGCTGCCAAGGCCGCGCGGTGCGCGTCGGCGACGGTGGGGGCCACGGACTCGATCATGCCGCGCCGCGGGCGCTCCGGGTGCCGCGGCGCCGCCCCGGTCCGGATAGTGCAGCGACAGCCGTCGGTGGCGTCACTAGGGTGAGCCGGTGCCCCATCCCGTGCTGACGGACGGCGTCGTGCTCCTGGAGCCCCCGACGGAGTCCGACGTCGATGCGATCACGCGCGCCTGCCAGGACCCCGAGATCGCCCGGTGGGTCCCCGTCCCGCAGCCGTACGCCGAGGAGCACGCCCGCGGTTTCCTCGTCAACGTCGTGCGACCCGGCTGGGAGTCGGGCGGCGAGCTGACCTGGGGCGTGCGCGAGCCCGACGGGACGCTGCTGGGCATGATCGGCCTGCACCGGATCGAGCACCGCACGGCGGAGATCGGCTTCTGGCTCGCGCCCTGGGCGCGGCACCGCGGCGTGATGTCCCGCGCCGTGGCGCTGGTGCTCGGCGAAGCGCTCGACGAGGGCGGCCTGGACCTGGCCCGCGTGACGTGGCGGGCCGTCGTCGGCAACTGGCCGTCGAGGCGCGTGGCCTGGCGCGCGGGCTTCCGCGTCGAGGGAACGCTGCGCGCCGAGCTCGTGCTCCGCGACGGCGTCCGGCGCGACGCCTGGGTGGGCACCCTCCTGCGGGGCGACCCGCGGAGCCCGAACGAGCCCTGGCCGCACGAGGCGCCGGGCTCCT
>AXCX01000538.1 GCA_000767215.1 Actinotalea fermentans ATCC 43279 = JCM 9966 = DSM 3133 | reverse complement strand
ACCCCTGCGCCCGACCACCGCCGAGCCCGTGACCCGGGCCGACCGCAACCGAGAGGACACCCGCGTGAGCGACCGACCGGACCTGACCGCGCACCTGGACGAGGCCACCCCCTTCGCGGCGGCGTCGACCCTGCCCTACGCCCTGCCGGACTTCGCCGCCGTGCGGCCCGAGCACTACCTGCCCGCGTTTGAGGCGGGGATGGCCGAGCACCGCGCGCAGGTCGCGGCGATCACCGCCGACCCGGAGCCGGCGACCGAGGAGAACACGCTGGTGGCGCTCGAGCGCGCGGGGCGGCTCCTCACCCGCGTCGCCCTGGAGTTCTTCAACCGCACGAGCGCGCACACCAGCCCCGAGCTGGACGCCGTCGAGGCGGAGGTGGCGCCGAGGCTCGCCGCCCACCGCGACGCGATCTACCTCGACCCGGCGCTCGCGGCGCGGCTCGACGCGCTCGACGCGCGGGTCAGCGCGGGCGAGGTGGTCCTCGGGCCCGACGCGGCGTGGCTCCTGCACACGCTGCGCAAGGACGTGCGGCGCGCCGGCGTCGCGCTCCCCGAGGAGGCCAAGGCGGAGCTGCGCGAGCTGAACGGGCGCATCACGACCCTCGAGACCAGCTTCGGGCAGGCCCTGCTCGCCGAGACGAACGACGCCGCCCTGCTCGTCACCGACGAGGCCGAGCTCGAGGGCCTGGCGCCCGAGTCGGTCGCGGCGGCCCGCGCGGCGGCGGCAGGCCGCGGGCACGAGACCGGGTGGCTGCTCGAGCTCCAGCTCTACAGCCAGCAGCCGGCCCTGGCCGCGCTGCGCCGCCGGGACGTGCGCGAGCGGCTGCACCTCGCGTCGGTCACCCGCGGCCTG
>AXCX01000537.1 GCA_000767215.1 Actinotalea fermentans ATCC 43279 = JCM 9966 = DSM 3133 | reverse complement strand
CCCGTGGCGGCGGCGAGGACCGCGAGGCCGGCCGCGAGGAGCCGCAGCCGACGCGCGGAGCGGCGGCGGGCGCGAGCTGCGCGGGTGGCCGCGGCGGTGCTCTCGTCGAGGAAGGCCGACTCAGCGGCGCTCAGGCCGGCGGGGGCGGCTGGGCCGGTGACCCAGCTCATGGCCTGCTCGAGGGCGGAGCCGCGGTAGAGGAGGTCCGGGTCGCGCCCGGACTCGTGCCAGGTCCGGGCGGCCGTGCCGAGCCGGCTGCGGATCCGCAGGCCGTCCCGGCTCTCCTCGACCCAGCCGGCGAGGCGCGGCCACGCCACGAGGAGGGCCTCGTGGGCGAGCTGGACGTTGCCGCGGTCGGAGGTGAGCAGCCGGGCCCGCGTGTACGCCTCGACGACGCCCCGGACCTCGGAGGCGGAGAGGTCCTCGGCCGGGACCGCGCGCCGGGTGACGGTGGCGCTCTCGTGCACGTGGACGAGGCGCAGGAGGGTCGCGCGTTCGACGACGCGCTCGGCGGGGCCGAGCGCGTCGTGCAGCTGCTCGGCGGTCTGGGCGATCGCCCCGGCGAAGCCGCCCACCTCCTTCAGGTGCGCCAGGGTCAGGCGACGTCCCGAGGAGGCCAGCCAGGCGGCGTAGAGCGCGTGGGAGAGCAGCGGCAGGGCGCCGGCGTCGAGGGCGGTGCCGTTCGACCCGGAGCGTCCGGTGGCCTCGGCCAGGAGGACCTCGACCAGGGCCTCGTCCACCTCGATCCCCGCGACGCGAGCGGGCTCCACCACGACGCGCCGCAGCGCCTCGGCCGACAGCGGGCCGACGGGTACCTGGTTCGCGGTGAGCCAGGTGGCGAGCCCGGGGGTCTCGAGGGCGCGGTCGAAGAAGTCGGCCCGCAGGCCCACGACGACGCAGGTGCCGGCGTCGTGCAGGGTCGTCAGCCTCGCCACGAGGGTGTCGACCTCGGCGCGCTCGTGGCCACCGGTGAAGAGCTCCTCGAGCTGGTCGACCAGCAGGACGTCGCCGGGGGCGAGCGCTCCGGCGTCGCCGAGCGCGCCGAGCGGGTCGGGACCCGGCGTGACGACGACGACGCGCCGGCCCTTCGCGGTGAGCCGGGCCGCGAGTCCGGCCCGCAGCAGGGAGGACTTGCCCGAGCCCGAGGGGCCGACCACGACGATCGGCGTCGTGGGGGCGCCCGTGACGCGCGCGAGGAGGTTCGCCGTCAGCTCCTCGCGACCGAAGAAGTAGTCGGCGTCCTCGGCCTGGTAGGTGACGAGGCCGCGGTAGGGGACGGGCGCGTCCCCGGGGCGGGGCCCGGGCGCGCGGCGCATCCGGTTGACCACGTCGGTCCAGGTGCCGAGGGCGTCGTCGTCGACGCCGAGCACGGTGAGCAGGCGCACGAACTGGGGCAGCGTCGCCAGGGGCGGGAGGTGGCGGCCGGAGAAGTAGCCGCCGACGGTCGCGATCGGCAGGCCGGACTCGCGGGCCACCTCGCGGACCGTCAGGCCGCGCGCCTGCCGCAGGGCGGTC
>AXCX01000536.1 GCA_000767215.1 Actinotalea fermentans ATCC 43279 = JCM 9966 = DSM 3133 | reverse complement strand
TGCGCAGGTGGTGGGGGTCGATCGGGTCCGGGCGGTCGGCTGCCACGTGAGTCCGTTCGGGAGCGGGGGAGGGGTGCCGAGGCTGCCTGCCCCCCGGCACCGCGAGGATAGTGAGCGGGACACGGCGTCCGGTACCGGTATCACCCGGTCGGACCAGGTGAAACCGCCCGCAGGGGGCAACGATCCCCCGTCCGGCCGAGTCCCCGGCGCCGCCTAGGCTTGTGGGGCCATGACGCTCTTCCCTGATCTCCCTGTGCTGCCCGACGCGCGATCCGCCGGGGCGCGCGTGCCCGACCGCCCCGCCGGGGTGCGCCTGCCCGAGGTGGTGGTGCACGCCGAGGCCCGCCTGCCCGGCGTCGTGCCCCCGCGCCGGGACGACGCGCCGGACC
>AXCX01000535.1 GCA_000767215.1 Actinotalea fermentans ATCC 43279 = JCM 9966 = DSM 3133 | reverse complement strand
CAGCCGGGCTACGCCTACGGCCAGACGCCGTACCCGCCGCACCGCCCGCCGGCCCCCGCGGGACCGCAGACCGCGCTGCCGCCCGTGCGCTCCGGCCCCGGCGGCCGCCCCGTGGGCATCGTGTTCGCCCTGAGCCTCCTCGTGCTCGCCGGCCTGCTGTACGCCGAGCGGATCGGGCGGTTCGACCACCCGGTCCTGCTCACCGCCGCGGCCGTGATGGTCGTCCTCGCGGGCCTCGGCATCGCGATCGCCGGCGCGCTCGGCCGCACCAGCGGCGGCCTCGGCGGGCTCGCCATCGTCACGCTGCTCGTCATCGTGCCGATCAGCGCCGCGTCGGACATCAACTGGTCGAACGGCCGGTTCGTCGGCGACGCCGAGTACCGCCCGACCGAGGTGTCGGTCGCCGAGGAGGGCTACTCCATCGTCGCCGGCAACGTGGTGATCGACCTCACCGACCTGCCGCTCGACACGGACGTGGTGACGGTCCCCGTCAACCTCGGCGCCGGCGAGCTCCGCGTCGTGCTCCCCGAGGACGGCGCCTACACCGCCCGCGTGCGCCAGACCGCCGGTGACTTCACCTGGCTCGACGACGCCACCCGGTCCGGCGTCGGGGACGGCGGCTGGCGCACCTACGAGTCCCAGGCGGTGCGCGACGGCGCGGAGCCCCAGCTCGAGCTCGAGCTCACGCTCGGCGCCGGCGAGCTCACCGTGGAGGAGGGGCGATGAGCACTCCCGACGAACGGCCGACCCAGCCGCTGCACACGACGCCGGACGACCCCGGCACAGCCCCCCAGGAGGACACCATGACCAGCCCGCTCGACACCGGCCCCGAGGACACCGCAGCGCCGACCCAGCCCGCGGTGCAGGGCCCGCCCACCGCCGCGGCACCGCCCGTCGCACCGGTCCGGCCGCAGCGCGGCATGCGCGTCGGCACGATCGTCTGGGGCCTGGTGCTCGCCGCCATCGGCGCCGGGGTGCTGGCCTGGGCGATCGGCCTGACGTTCGACGTCGAGCTCGCGTTCATCGTGCTGGTGGCCGCGGCCGGCGTCCTGCTCCTGGTCGGATCGGTCGCCACGACCGTGCGCCGACGCCGCTGACGAGGCGCGTCCCGGGCGACCGGCCGGGGACGCGAACGACCGAGGGCCGTACCCGATCGGGTACGGCCCTCGGTCGTGCTCGGTGGAGCTCAGGCGGTGGCCTCGACCTTCTTCGCCTCGACGACCGCCGTCTTCGGCGCGAGCTTCAGGAGCGCGAAGCCCATGAGGCCCCACAGGATGCCCATGCCGCCCGCGAAGAACGCGACGCCGAAGGCGATGACGGAGGAGAAGAGCGAGGTGCGCAGGAACGAGCCGTTCATGACGGTCGCGCGCAGCGGGTCCTCGCGGTCGAGCTCGGCGTAGGTCTTGCCGCCGGAGGCCTCGAGCGCGTGGTGGTTGATGATGTCGGCCTGCACGTAGGCGTCGAGCGGGCCGTCGACGACGTTGCCCTGGAACGCCATCGCGTCCTCGGGGATGACGATGTTCTCGGCGACGAGCTGGCCGCGCACGATGCCCCAGGTGACGCCACCGGCGATGACCATGATGGCGCCGGCGAGGAGGGCCAGGTAGCCGACGATCCGGACGGCCTTGGTGTTGCCCATGATGCGATCCCTTCCCAGGATTCAGGGTCCGGGTCCGGTAGCGCCGACCCCGGGGAGCTCACGTTCCGAGCTCATGGGATGAGCGTGCCAAATCCGCGGGCGCGCTGCCTGGGCCGATGGTCCGGTGGACCTTGGTCCTAATAATCACGGCCGTACATGATCATTCCTAGGGGAAAACCGGACATTCTGTCGGCGGATTAAAACCGTGGCACCGGCCAGGGCGCGCCACCCGGGCGCGCGACAGCGCCGGTGCCGCCCGGGCGCGCGACGGCGCCGGG
>AXCX01000054.1 GCA_000767215.1 Actinotalea fermentans ATCC 43279 = JCM 9966 = DSM 3133 | reverse complement strand
CGCGGCGCTCGGGGGCGCGGCCGTCGGGGGCGCGGCGCTCCCGCCGCTCAGGCACGACGCACCGTCCCGCCCAGCACGGCGTAGCGCTGGCCGGACAGCCCGGCCGGCACGTCGTGCGGCACGGCGGCCGTGATCAGCACCTGCTCGGCGTCGGCGACCAGGTGCACCAGACGGTCGCGCCGGTCGTCGTCGAGCTCGGCGAACACGTCGTCCAGCACGAGGATCGGCGCCGACCCCTCCACCCAGCCGCCGATGGCGTCGTCGTCGCCGTGCGTGAGGAGGTGGTAGCAGGCCAGGCGCAGCGCGAGCGCGAGGGACCACGACTCGCCGTGGCTCGCGTAGCCCTTGGCGGGCAGGTCGTTGATCCCGAGGAGCAGGTCGTCGCGGTGCGGGCCCACGAGGTTGACCCCGCGATCGAGCTCCTGCCGGCGCACGCGGGCGAGCGCCGCCAGGATCTGCGCCTCGAGCTCCGCCGCGCTGGCGCCGGCGTGCGGGAGGACGTCCCCGGCCGCGGCCGCACCGGGTTCCGCCGGCCCCGGCCAGGCGTCGTCGTCGGCCCGGTCGGTGCGCTCCACCGACGACCGGTAGCCGAGGGTGGCCCGGCCACCGTCGCTGACCTGCTCGTACGCGGTGGCGACGTGCGGGCGGAGCTGCTCGGCGAGCCGCAGCCGCGCCGCGAGGATCTCCGCGCCGAGCTGGGCGAGCTTGGCGTCCCAGACGTCGAGGGTGCCGAGGTCCCCGGCGCCACCCGGCTCGGCCCCGGCGGGGACCCGGGCGTGCCGGCGCAGGCCGCCGGCGGACTTCAGGAGCGCGCCGCGCTGCCGCAGCACGCGCTCGTAGTCCGCGAGCACGCCGGCCATCCGCGGCGACACCTGCACGAGGAGCGCGTCGAGGAACCGCCGACGGCCGTCGGGGTCTCCCTTGACCAGCGCCAGGTCCTCGGGTGCGAAGACCACGGTGCGCACGATGCCGAGCACGTCGCGCGTGCGGCGGACGGGCGACCTGTTGATCTGCGCGCGGTTCGCGCGGCCGGGGCTGATCTCGAGCTCGATGAGGGTCTCGCGGTCCGCGCGTCGGGCACGCAGGCGCACGACGGCGCGCGGCGCGCCCGCGCGGACCAGCGTGGAGTCCGCCGCGACGCGGTGGCTCGAGAGGGTCGAGACGTACCCGATGGCTTCGACGAGGTTGGTCTTGCCCTGCCCGTTCGGACCGACGAACGCGCTGACCCCGGGTTCGAGCGGCAGGTCCAGCTCGGCGTACGAGCGGAAGTCCGTCAGGGCGAGGTGGCTGACGTGCACTCCTCAGCCCGCCTGTCGCGGGGCCGGCGCCGACGACCCCGGGGCCGGGGGACGGCTCACGGTTCCGCCGGCCGGACGGCGTGCCCGCCGAACTGCTGCCGCAGCGCGGCCACCGCCTTGAGCGCGGGAGACGCCGACTGCCGCGAGGAGAACCGGGCGAAGAGGGCCGCCGAGATCACCGGGAGCGGGACGGCGCGGTCGATCGCCTCGTCGACGGTCCAGCGGCCCTCGCCCGAGTCCTCCACCCAGTCGTCGATCGAGCCGAGCTCGGGGTCGGCCTCGAGCGCCGCGACCAGCAGGTCCAGGAGCCAGGACCGCACGACGGTGCCGCGCGACCACGCCTTCATCGTCCCGGCCACGTCCGTGACCTGGTCCGACGCGGTGAGCAGCTCGTACCCCTCGGCGTACGCCTGCATGAGGCCGTACTCGATGCCGTTGTGCACCATCTTCGCGAAGTGCCCGGCGCCGACCTGGCCGGCGTGCACGAAGCCCTCGTCGCGCGGACCTTCCGGCCGCAGCGCGTCGAAGACAGGCATGAGGGTCGCGACGTCGTCGGGGTCGCCGCCGGCCATCAGGCCGTAGCCGTTCTCCGCGCCCCAGACGCCGCCCGACACCCCGACGTCGACGTACCGAACGCCCCGCTCGGCGAGGTGCGCCGCGTGCTCGAGGTCGTCCGTGTAGTGCGAGTTGCCGCCCTCGACGACGACGTCGCCGGGCGCGAGCAGCTCGCCGAGCTCGCTCACCACCCCGCGCGTCGGAGCCCCGGCGGGCACCATCACCCAGACGACGCGCGGCGCCGGTGCGCCGTCGGTGGTCGTGGTCGGCAGCGCCGCCACGAGCGCCGCGAGGTCCGGCACGTCCGACACGTCGGGGTTCCGGTCGTACCCGGTCACCTCGATCCCGTGCGCGCGCAGCCGGGAGCGCATGTTCGCGCCCATCTTGCCGAGACCGACGAGACCGATGTGCATACGCACCATCTCAGCTCGCGAAGCGGATGGGCACCAACAGGTAGCGGTAGCTCTTGTCGTCGTCGCCGCCGAGCTCGGCCTGGCCGGTGAACTCCACCGCCTTGTTCGGGTGGGTGAACGACAGCCTGACCAGCGGCGTCGCGATCGCGCCGAGGCCGTCCAGGAGGTACTGCGGGTTGAACGCGACGGTGATGTCCTCACCGACGAGCGTCGCCTCGAGCGCCTCGGACGCCTGGGCGTCGTCGCCCTGGCCCGCGTCGAGGACGACCTGGCCCTCCGAGAACGCGAGCCGGATCGGGGTGTTGCGCTCGGCGACGAGCGCGACGCGGCGCGCGGCCTCCGTGAGTGCGGCCTTGTCGACGACGGCGTGGATCGGCGTCTCGTCCGGGAAGAGCCGGCGGACGGCGGGGTAGTCGCCGTCGACCAGGAGCGACGTGGTGTGGCGGCCGCCGGCCTCGAAGCCGATGAGGTCGACGCCCGCGCCCGTCGAGAGCGCGATCGTCACCTGGTCGGACCCGCCGAGGGACTTGGCCGCGTCGTTCAGGGTGCGGGCGCGCACGAGGGCGACCTGCGAGATGTCGGTGCGGGCCGGCGTCCAGCGGAGCTCGCGCAGCGCGAGGCGGTAGCGGTCGGTGGCGAGGAGCGCCATCGTGTCGCCCTCGATCTCCATGCGCACACCGGTGAGCAGGGGCAGCGTGTCGTCGCGGCTCGCGGCGACGGTCACCTGGGCGACGGCCTCGGCGAGCTGGTCGCCGGCCACCGTGCCGATGACGTCGGGCATCGCCGGGAGGGCCGGGTAGTCCTCGACCGGCATCGTGAGCAGGGTGAACCGGCTGGCGCCGCAGGTCACGGAGACCTTGGTGCCGTCGAGCACCATGTCGACCGGCTTGGCCGGGAGCGCGCGGGAGATCTCCGCCAGCAGGCGCCCGGAGACCAGGACCGTGCCCTGCTCGGACACCTCGGCCGCGATCTCGGAGCGTGCGGAGACCTCGTAGTCGAAGCTCGAGAGCTGCACCACACCGGAGTCGTCGACGTCGATGCGCACCCCGGCGAGGACCGGCACCGGGGGACGGGTCGGCAGCGAACGGGCCGTCCAGGTCACGGCCTCCGCCAGGACGTCACGGTCCACCCGGAACCTCATGCGTCATCCCTTCTGGCCGGCGAACCTGGTGCCCGCGCGGCAGTGCAGCGTGCGCCCCTGGGGGGGCCGGGGCATGGCGCGATCGGCCGCAGGGGCGCGGAGTACGTGGTGAACAGTACGCGAGAGCGCTGACGAAGGGACACCACCCGATCCGGGGAACGACGCGCGGCCCGAACCACGGCATGACGTGGGACGTCGTGTCGTGAGAACGACAGGAGCGTGCGCCCGCGAGGGGCGGGGCGCTGTCGTTTCCCGTCAGGAGGGCCCGAGGCGAGGAGCTCGCCCGTCCGGCATGGCGCCATCGGGCCGGGACAGGCAATGAAGGTGTGTGGAATCCCTCTGACAGAAACAGTTCGTCATCGTCATCGGTGGTGTGGACAGTGTGGAGGACGCCCGTCTGTGCAGGTCAGCGTGCTGGCGACGGTGTGGATCCGGGTGTCGACGAGCCTGTCGACGACGGCCGTGCGCGGTGGACGGCGATCTGTCGTTCACCGGGCGTCCACCAGAACGCGGCGCTGCGTCCACATTGCTCATGCGTGTCGTCCACGGGCATCCACAAAGATGTCCACAGGTGTGAACAGAGCCGTGTTCTCGCCGTGACTATTCAGCCGCGGTGCTGCTGCTTGATGCGGTTCGTGAGCTCGGTCACCTGGTTGTAGATGGAGCGGCGCTCGGCCATCAGCTCACGGATCTTCCGGTTTGCGTGCATCACGGTGGTGTGGTCGCGGCCGCCGAACTGCTGCCCGATCTTCGGCAGGCTCATGTCGGTGAGCTCGCGGCACAGGTACATCGCGATCTGGCGCGCGGTGACGAGAACGCGCGAGCGGGACGAGCCGCAGAGGTCGTCGATGGTGAGGCCGAAGTAGTTGGCCGTCTGCGTGATGATCGTGGCGGCGGTGATCTCGGCCGTGTCGTCGTCGGTGATGAGGTCCTTGAGGACGATCTCCGCGAGGGCCAGGTCGACCTGCTGCCGGTTGAGGTTCGCGAACGCGGTCACGCGGATGAGCGCGCCCTCGAGCTCGCGGATGTTCGTCGAGATCTTCGAGCCGATGTAGCTCAGCACGTCGTCAGGCGCCTGGAGCCGCTCGCTCGCGGCCTTCTTGCGCAGGATCGCGATGCGCGTCTCGAGGTCCGGCGGCTGGATGTCGGTGATCAGGCCCCACTCGAACCGCGACCGCATGCGGTCCTCGAACCCGGCGAGCTGCTTGGGCGGGACGTCGGACGTGATGACGACCTGCTTGTTCGCGTTGTGCAGGGTGTTGAACGTGTGGAAGAACTCCTCCATCGTCTGTTCCTTGCCCTGCAGGAACTGGATGTCGTCGACGAGGAGCACGTCGACCTCGCGGTAGCGCCGCTGGAACGCGCCGGCCTTGCCCTCGCCGATGGAGTTGATGAAGTCGTTGGTGAACTCCTCCGAGTTCACGTAGCGAACGCGCACACCCGGGTAGAGCGAGAACGCGTAGTGCCCGATGGCGTGCAGCAGGTGGGTCTTGCCCAGCCCGGAGTCCCCGTAGATGAAGAGCGGGTTGTAGGCCTTGGCCGGCGCCTCGGCCACAGCGACCGCCGCCGCGTGCGCGAACCGGTTGGACGAGCCGATGACGAACGTCTCGAAGAGGTACTTCGGGTTCAGGCGCGGCTGCTCGGCCGGCGCACGGTGGTGGTTGCCCGACCCGTGCTGGCGGTACTCGTCCGACCGGCGCGGTTCGGGGGCGGGCCCCGCCGGCCGGTCGAAGTCCTCCTGCTCGCCGGGCCGGGGCCCGTCGGGACGCGCGGAGTCGGTGTGCCCGAGGTCGGCCGCGTGGTCGTCGGCCAGCGGACGCACCGGCGCGCGGTCCTGAGGACGGCCGGCGGTGCGGTCCTGCGCGTCGGCGGCGGGACCCTCCTCCACCATGACGGCGATCCGGGCGTCCTGCCCGAGGACGTCGCTGAGGGCGCCGATGAGCTCGCCGCGGACGCGCGTCTCGAGGTAGTCCTTCGTGAACGTGTTGTCCACGGACAGCAGCACGGTGCCGTCGAGGAGGCCGACGGGCCTGGCCAGGCGGATGAACGCGAGCTGCTGCGACGTCATCGCGGGGTCGGTGGCCAGCTGCCCGACCGCCCTGTCCCAGATCTGGGCGACCGAGTCGTCCTGTGCTGCCACCTGTTGCTCCTGTGCTGCCTCGGATACGCCGTCAAGCCTGCGAAGTCTCGCACGGCCGCGCGTCGTCCACACAGTTCTCCACAGACTGTGTGCGGAGCATGACCATGACGAGGGGCGGGCGCGCGGGCCCCTCCGGTGTGCTCAGGAGACGGCGATCCGAGGACCTTGGCAGGTGCCCGCGCGATCGCCGATCCACATGGTGCCCGGAGTGTCGGGACCGCGAATCCGCCGTACGGGTGCATTCTGGTCCGTTCGGTGGCCGCCCGGCCAGGACCCGACTCGTTTGACCCTTGCCCGTGCTGCCGCGTACCGTGGCACAGCCGTTCCCGTCGGTTCCTGCTGGCGTGCCCACCCCCCGGATTCCCGTGAGGTCGTGGCGCGCCGCCCAGCGCGTCCGTGGTCGGGAGAGGCGCAGCTGTCCGCCGTCGAGGCGGTGACCGGACGACCTTACGGAGCTTGACGTGTCGAAGCGCACCTTCCAGCCGAACAACCGGCGCCGGGCGAAGACCCACGGCTTCCGCCTGCGCATGCGCACGCGCGCCGGCCGTGCCATCATCGCGGCGCGTCGGCGCAAGGGCCGCGAGAACCTCTCCGCCTGACCCGCGCGGCGTGCTCCCTGCCGAGCTGCGCATGCGGCGGTCCGCCGACTTCGAGGCGACCGTACGGCGTGGCGCGCGGGCGGGGCGAGGCACGCTTGTCGTGCACTGCCGAGCCGTGTCCGACGCCGATGCCGCGACACGGGTCGGGCTCGTCGTGTCACGTGCCGTCGGCGGCGCGGTTGTCCGGAACCAGGTCCGGCGCAGGTTGCGAGGTGTCGTGGTCGAGCAGCGAGCGACGCTCCCCGCGGGGGCGGACGTCGTCGTGCGCGCCCTTCCCCCGTCGAGCGGCGCCGCCTACGGGACGCTGACCGACGACTTCCGCTCCGCGCTGCGCGCGGCCGTACGTCGGGCCGGTATGGAGTCCGTCCAGCCGGGCGGGGACCGGGGTGACGCGCGATGAGCGTCGACGCTCCCCCGTTGTCACCCGCCGACCGGCCCGTTGCTGCGCTTTCGGTCGTGCGGCGCCTTCCGGCGCTGATCCTGATCGGACTGGTGCGCGGCTACCAGACCTTCATCTCGCCGCTGACGCCGCCGTCGTGCCGGTACTACCCGAGCTGCTCGAGCTACGCCGTCGTGGCGCTGCAGCGACACGGGCTGGTGCGCGGCGGCTGGCTCGCGGTCCGGCGCCTGGGGCGCTGCCACCCCTGGACACCGGGTGGGATCGACGACGTGCCGCCGGCGCGTGACCACACGCTTGCCCACCCCGAGGGGCTGCACGCCCACGGGGCCCACTGACCGAGGAGCACTCCTTCATGTCCTGGTACGACACCCTCCTGCAACCGATCATGATCGTGGTTGCGTGGATCATGGTCGGAGTCCACGACCTCCTGGCGAACCTCGGGCTCGGGGCCGACTCCGGCGTGACGTGGACGCTGTCGATCGTCGCGCTCGTGATCATCATGCGTGCGCTGCTGATCCCGCTGTTCGTGCGGCAGATCCGGTCCGCGCGCGCGATGCAGATGCTCTCCCCCGAGCTCCAGGCGCTGCAGAAGAAGTACAAGGGTCGTAACGACCCCGCGTCCCGCGAGGCGATGACGCGCGAGACGATGGCGCTGTACCAGAAGCACGGGACGAACCCGTTCTCGTCGTGCCTGCCGATCCTGGCGCAGTCCCCGATCTTCTTCGCGCTGTTCCGGCTGCTCAACAACCTGCCGAACATCGCCAGCGGCAAGTACCCCACCGTCGGCCCCATGGACCGCGCGACCGCGAGCTCGGTCGAGAACGCCGAGGTCTTCAACGCCCCGATCTCGTCCTACTTCTTCTCGCCGACGGCGACGACGTCCGTGAAGATCGTGACGGTCGTGCTCATCGTGGCGATGTCGCTCACGACGTTCACGACGCAGAAGCAGCTCACGCAGAAGAACATGCCGGCGACGGCCCTCCAGGGCCCGATGGCGCAGCAGCAGAAGATGCTGCTCTACGTCCTTCCGATCATCTTCGCCGTCTCCGGTGTGAACTTCCCGATCGGTGTCCTCATCTACTGGACCACGACGAACCTGTGGTCGATGGGCCAGCAGTTCTACGTGATCCGACGCAACCCGACCCCGGGCTCGGAGGCAGAGCGCCTGCTCAAGGAGCGGCGTGCGCGCAAGGCCGCGAAGCACGGCATCGTGCTCGAGGAAGAGGCGGCCGAGCCGGAGAAGCCCCGCGGTCAGCGTCAGCAGCCGGTTCGCAAGGACCGCGCACGGCCCACGACGGCGGCTGGTGGGACCGGTGCTGCGCGTCCCGCCGGCGCGCGGCCCGACGGTGCGAAGCCTGCCGGTGCGAAGCCTGGTGCGAAGCCTGCTGGCGCGAAGCCGTCGACGGGTGGCTCGACCAGCGCTTCAGCCGCTGGCGGGAAGACGCCTGCGGCAAGGGCGGGCGGCGGGAAGCCTGCTGGCGAGAAGCCTGCAGGCCGGAAGCCTGCTGGCGAGAAGCCTGCAGGCGCCGGCGGCTCGGCATCCGGCACCGGAAGGGCAACCGGTGCGAAGCCTGCTGGCGGTAAGGCCGCCGGCGGGAAGGCCACGGCCCCCAAGGCCCCGGGGTCGAAGGGTCCCCGCCCGACGCGTCCGACGTCGGAGACGCCGGCCGACACCCCTGATGCACCCGGCGCCGCTGCGCCGGACCTGGACGAGAAGTGACCGACGGGACTTCGAGGAGAGACATGACCGACTCGGCAACGGCACCAGCCGCGACCCCTGACGACAGCCTGACTCGGCGTCTCGAGGAAGAGGGCGAGATCGCCGCGGACTACCTCGAGGAGCTGCTCGACATCGTGGACGCGGACGGTGACATCGACATCGACGTCGACCACCAGCGTGCTTCGCTCGCGATCGTCGCAGAGGGGTCGGCGGGGCGTAGCCTCCAGCGGCTCGTCGGGCGCGATGGTGAGGTGCTCGAGGCGCTCCAGGAGCTGACCCGTCTGGCGGTCCAGACGCGCACGGGCGAGCGCAGCCGGCTGATGCTGGACATCGCCGGCTACCGCGCCGGTCGTCGTGCAGAGCTCGTCGACGTCGCGAAGGAGGCGATCGCGAGGGTGCGCGCCACGGGCAGCAAGGTCGCTCTCGACGCGATGAACCCGTTCGAGCGCAAGGTGGTGCACGACGCCGTCGCGGCAGCCGGACTGGTGAGCGACAGCGAGGGCGAAGAGCCTGACCGTCACGTGGTGATCCACCCCGCCGACTGAGGCACTGACGTCAGCCCCGAGGCCCCGGTTTCACGTGAAACCGGGGCCTCGTTCGTATCCAGGTCCACAGGGGCTGACAAGCGGACGTCTTCGCGAAGGCTGTGACTCATGGAGGCACTCCTGCAAGCGCACGAAGGTCAGTGACGGATCTCCGGTTTCACGTGAAACAGCGAGGCCGACGAGGCCGGGTTCGCCGAGCTTCCACTCCGCCCGTCTGTGACCGGGCTTCACCGATGCATCGCCGGCCTTGGGTCGTGCGTACACCTGCGATGGGCCAGGCACGTGTCGAGTACCGGTCCCCTGCCCGTGCTCTCAGCCGAGGAGCTCTCCCTGGCGGGGCTGGCTTGTGGTGCCACGAAAGCTCGTCAGGCCGCGGTCGGCGTCCGGTCGATCTGGCGTGGTCCGGGCCGGAGCCGCGACGCGAGGGGCTGAGCCACATCGTGGCTGGTCGTGGCGGAGCCTCCGCGACAGTTGGACGTACCCAGGGCACCTCCGTGTTTCACGTGAAACGCGGAGGCCTCCACGGACGCTGCCGTGGTCGTGTCGCTACGTCCGTCTTCCCGGCGCGGCCTGCCTTGTGCCCCGCGTGGTGTCGACATGCCGCCTGAGCGTTCACCCGGTCGAGCCCTGAGCGAAGGCCTGTGTGGTGGCCGTTGCGCCGCACTGCCGCTGGCTGGTTGGCGTGCCTCGAGACCTAGGCCGCGCGTCGGCATGCGACAGGCACGCGAAGATCCCGTGCCGGGTCGACCGAGCCGGGTGGACGGTCCCGCGTGGCCCGAGCCGGGCGGACGGTCCTGCGTGGACCGAGCCAGGTGAACCAAGCGGGCGGGCCGAGCCGGGTTGACCGCGCCGGATGGCCCGAGCTGTCTGAGTCGAGCTGGATGGTTCGAGCGGGATGCACCAGGCCGGGTTCCCCAAGCCAGGTCGGCGCAGGTGATTCCTCGCCTCCCCTCTTCAGGTTGGACCAGTGCTGAGCCCACAGCAGGGGTCGAGGTGGCGGCGGTCACTCTGCGACGACGAGACACCTCAGTGCGGCAGCGTGCGGCGCATCGGGCGGCCGTGACAGCACAGGCTCGTGCTGCTGGTACGGCTCTTCTGCTGGGCAGGATCCGGACTAGGCCGAGCCGTGGGGTCGGATGCGAGGACAGCTCGATCGTGGGTCTCGTTTCACGTGAAACACTCGGGGGATGGAGAGCGTGCCGGCCGGCGAGGTGGATCACGAGGTCGGCCGCCAGGCCAAGGAGTTCCTCGGTGAGGGGTACGACAAGATCGCCGCGTTCGGCGATGCTCTCGCCGCGGAGGGCGTGCTGCGTGGCCTCATCGGACCCCGGGAGCTCCCACGCCTCTGGGAGCGGCACCTCCTCAACTCCGCGTCGCTCCTCCCCTTCCTCCCGGCCGCCGGGACGGTCGTCGACGTCGGCAGCGGCGCCGGCCTGCCGGGCCTCGTGATCGCCTGCGCCCGGCCGGACCTCGAGGTCGTCCTGGTGGAGCCGATGGAGCGTCGTGCGACCTGGCTCCGCGAGATGGCCCAGCTGCTCGAGCTCGACGCGGTCACCGTCGTCCAGCGTCGGGCGGAGGAGGTCCACGGTGAGCTGGAGGCGGACGTCGTCACGGCGCGAGCCGTCGCGCCTCTCGACCGCCTCATGACGTGGTGCTTCCCTCTCGTTCGCGTCGGTGGATCGCTCCTGGCGATGAAGGGCTCGCGCGCACAGGACGAGGTCGACGCCGCCGCGTCCCTCATCGAACGGCTCGGCGGTGCACCGGCGGAGCTGCTCCGGGCGGAGACGATCGCCGGGGTCGAGCCGACGGGTCTTGTGCGTGTGGTCCGGGTACGGCCCGCCCCGCCTGCCCGCAAGCCGAAGCGACCACGGCGCCGCTGAGGCCGCGCGGCCCCCCGGGCGTCGAACGCGCCTCGGGGGGACGGGAAGGTGTGCAGGCGGACCGTCGGGCGCTTCCCGGATGGCAGGATGTGACCGACCCGAGAGCAGGAGGAGCGGTGGAGTACCACGAGGTCCACGAGGACGCCTCGGACGACGCCCGGCGGGCGGCGATCATCGACGGGCTGCCCCAGGTGGACGACAGCACGCCGCTCGCCGCCCAGCTGGCCGCGGACGCACGACGGCGCATCGAGCTGTCCGGTCGCCGATTCCCCCGCCCGGAGTCGACGCGGGTGCTGACGATCGCGAACCAGAAGGGTGGCGTCGGGAAGACGACGACCGCGGTCAACCTCGCGGCGGCGCTCGCGCAGGCCGGTCTCAACGTCCTCGTCATCGACAACGACCCGCAGGGCAACGCGTCGACCGCGCTCGGCGTCGACCACCGCGCCGGCACGCCCTCGGTGTACGAGGTGCTCGTGGAGGACGAGGAGCTCGCCGCGGTGGTGCAGCGATCCTCCCGGATCCCCCGCCTCCTGTGCGCCCCGGCGACCATCGACCTCTCCGGCGCCGAGATCGAGCTCGTCTCACTCGTCGCCCGAGAGAACCGACTGCGCAACGCGCTCACCGCCTACCTCGAGCATCGGGCAGCTGTCGGCGAGGACCGCCTCGACTACGTCTTCATCGACTGCCCGCCGAGCCTCGGTCTGCTGACGGTCAACGCCTTCGTCGCGGCGCGCGAGGTCCTGATCCCCATCCAGTGCGAGTACTACGCGCTCGAGGGCTTGAGCCAGCTCCTCAAGAACGTGCAGCTCATCAAGAACCACCTCAACCCGCTGCTGCACGTCTCGACCATCCTGCTGACCATGTACGACGCCCGGACGAACCTGGCGCAGCAGGTCGCCGCGGAGGTGCGCGAGCACTTCCCGGAGCAGACCCTGCGCACGACCGTGCCCCGCTCGGTCCGCATCTCCGAGGCGCCCAGCTACGGCCAGACGGTGATGACCTACGACCCGGGATCGACGGGGGCGCTGTCGTACCTGGCCGCGGCCCGCGAGCTCGCCGAGCGTGCGCGACCCGTCGCCGCCGTGCCGGCTGCCGCCGCCGCCGACGACGTCCAGACGAAGGAGTACTGATGGCCGAGAAGCGCCGCGGTCTGGGCCGAGGGCTGGGTGCATTGATCCCGACGGGGAACGAGCGCGACGCCAGGCCCGTCGACGTGTTCTTCCCCGGTCCGCCCGACGGTGCCGATGGCGCGCGGTCGGCGGCCGACGGCGCTGGTCGCGACGGCCGTTCGGTCGACGGCCGCGAGCCGCTCGACGGCGCGGCGGCCGGTTCCTTCGCCCGACCCGACACCACGCCCGGGACGGTCGCGGACGACGGCCCCGAGCTGGTCCCCGTCCCGGGTGCCCGGTTCGCCGAGGTCCCCCTCGGGCAGATCCGGCCCAACCCCCGGCAGCCCCGGACGGTCTTCGACGAGGAGGCACTCGTCGAGCTCGTCGCGTCGGTGCGGGAGATCGGCGTGCTCCAGCCGGTCGTCGTGCGGCCGCTCGAGCCGGCCGAGGGCGATGCGCGCTACGAGCTGATCATGGGCGAGCGTCGGTGGCGCGCGAGCCAGCAGGCCGGCCTGGAGACCATCCCGGCCATCGTCCGGGAGACCACCGACGACGACCTGCTGCGCGACGCGCTCCTCGAGAACCTCCACCGGAGCGACCTGAACCCGCTCGAGGAGGCGGCCGCCTACCAGCAGCTCCTTGACGACTTCTCCTGCACCCACGACGAGCTCGCCCAGCGAATCCACCGCTCACGTCCGCAGATCACGAACACCATCCGCCTGCTGCGCCTCCCCCCGCTCGTCCAGCGACGGGTCGCAGCCGGTGTCCTCTCGGCGGGCCACGCGCGAGCCCTCCTCGGCCTGCCCGACGCCGCGGCCATGGAGCGGCTGGCGCAGCGGATCGTCGCGGAGGGTCTCTCCGTGCGCGCGACCGAGGAGATCGTCGCGCTCGGCGGGGAGCCGGAGGCGCCCAAGCCGGCTCCGCGGGCGCCCCGTCCGGGCGACCGCATCGCCGCGCTCGACGACCTGGCGTCGCGGCTCTCCGACCGCTTCGACACCCGGGTCAAGGTGGCGCTCGGGAAGACCAAGGGCCGCCTCACGGTCGAGTTCGCCTCGGTCCAGGACCTGAACCGCATCCTCGACGTCATCGCCCCGGACGACCCGGGCCTGCTCCGCTGAGCTCCGCCGCGACCCCCCACGCCGCTCTAGAGCATTCGCTCTAGAGCGGCGTGGACGAGGCAGCTGAGCGTCAGAACACGCCCCGCGGCGCGGGGGGGAGCCGGATCAGTCGGTCTCGCAGCGCGCACGAGACCGCCACCAATCGGTCCCCCTCGCAGAACGGCGGGACGCCCGACGACCGGACCGGCCGCAGCCTCCCCGGGCGATGCGGGTCAGACGGTCTCGGGCCCGGCGGTCTGCACCTGGCCGGCGTCGGGGTGGGCGTCCGTGCCGAAGATCTGCACCAGCTCCGCCTCGGCCGCGACGACGCCCGACAGTCGGCGCACGCCCTCGCGGATGCGCTCCGGCGTCGGGTAGCAGAACGACAGGCGCATGTGGTCCGAGCCCTGGCCGTCGGCGTAGAACGCGGTCCCCGACACGTACGCGACGAGGGCGGTGACGGCGCGCGGCAGCATCGCCCGGGCGTCGATGCCGTACGGGAGCTTCACCCACGTGTAGAAGCCGCCCTTGGGGACGGTCCACGTGGCCTCCGGCATGTACTCGGCCAGCGCGCCCACCATGGCGTCGCGACGCTCGCGGTACATCTCGCGGTACGCCTTGATCTGCCCGCGCCAGTCGTGGTTCGTCAGGTAGGTCGAGACCGCGAGCTGGGACGCGTTGGACGGGCACAGGATCGCGGACTCGCTCGCCAGGACGAGCTTCTCGCGGATGCCGGGGGGCGCGACCGCCCACCCGACCCGGTAGCCCGGCGCGAAGGTCTTCGAGAAGGACCCGAGGTAGACCACCCCGGTCTCGTCCATCGCGCGCATGGCCGGGTACGGCTCACCCTCGAAGCCGAGCAGTCCGTACGGGTTGTCCTCGATCACCAGGACGTTGTGCCGCCGCGCGATCTCGAGGATGCGCGGGCGCCGCTCGGGCGACAGGGTCACGCCCGCCGGGTTGTGGAAGTTCGGCACCGTGTAGAGCAGCTTCGCGCGCCGGCCCTCGGCCTTCAGGCGGGTGAGCGTCTCGTCGAGCGCCTCGGGGATGAGGCCGTCCTCGTCGAGGGGCACGTGCACGACGTCGGCCTCGTAGGAGCTGAAGACGCCGAGGGCGCCGACGTAGCTGGGGGCCTCCGCGACGATGACGTCGCCCGGGTTCACGAAGAGCCGCGTCACAAGGTCGAGTGCTTGTTGCGAGCCGGTGGTGACCACGACGTCGTCGGGATGGGCGTGGATGTGCTCCATCCGCATGATCTCGAGGATCTGCTCACGCAGGGTCTCGTCGCCCTGGCCGGCGCCGTACTGGAGGGCCGTCGTCCCCCGCTTCAGCACCAGCTCGTGGGCCGACTCGGCGAGCGCCTCCAGGGGCAGCCCGTCGAGGTAGGGCATGCCCCCGGCGAGCGAGACGACCTCGGGCCGGTTCGCGACGGCGAAGAGGGCTCGGATCTCGGACGCGCGCATGCCGTGGGTTCGTTCGGCGTAGGTGCCGAACCACGGGTCGAGGCGGGTCCCGCTGACGGGCTGGGCGATGGGGGCGGCGCCACCGGTGGCAGGCGTCACCTGCCCGATCGGCTCGCCGGTCTGGGGAGTCATGAAGCGAGTCTGCCACGCACGCCGGGCGACGTTGCACAGCATTCGTCCCACCGGGGCGTCGCGAGTGTCCGCATCGCGGGACGGCGGGCGGGTCCGGGCCGCTCCGCAGACGCCGACGGCCCGCGGGAGCACCTCCCACGGGCCGTCGGTCGTCAACTGCTGCCGCGCGACCCTACGCCTGCGCGCGGGACGGGCGCGGGTGCGTCAGGCGTTGGCGAGCACGTCCTCGATCTCGTTGACCAGGGCCGGCTTCGGCCGCGCGCCGACGATCTGCTTCACGAGCTCGCCGTTCTGGTACACGTTCAGGGTCGGGATCGAGATGATCCCGTAGGCCTGCGCGATGCGCGGGTTGGCGTCGGTGTCGATCTTCGCGATCTTCACCCGGCCCGCGTAGACGTCGGACAGCTCCTCGAGGATCGGGGCGACCTGGCGGCACGGTCCGCACCACTCGGCCCAGAAGTCGACGAGGACGGGGACGTCCGACTTCAGGACCTCCGCCTCGAACGTGTCGTCGGTGACGTGGACAGTGCTCACAGGGTCTCCTCGATCTTCTCGGGCAGGGTGGCGGGCGTCGGCGGCTCGACGGAGTCGACGAGCGCCGCCAGGTAGTGCTGGGCGTCGAGCGCCGCGGAGCAGCCGGAGCCGGCCGCCGTGATCGCCTGACGGTAGGTGTGGTCCACGAGGTCGCCGCACGCGAAGACGCCGGGGACGCTCGTCGCGGTCCCGCGCCGGCCCTCGCCGCCGGTGACGACGTAGCCCTCCGCGTCCACGGCCACCTGGTCGGTGACGAGCTCGCTGCGCGGCACGTGTCCGATGGCGACGAACACGCCCGTCGCCGGGATCTCGCGCTCGGCGCCCGTCACGGTGTCCCGCAGCGTCACGGCCGACACCTTGGCGTCGCCGGAGATCGCGGCCACCTCGCTGTTCCACGCGAACTGGATCTTGGGGTCGGCCAGCGCCCGGTCGGCCATGACCTTCGACGCGCGGAGCGCGTCGCGGCGGTGCACCACGGTCACGGTCTCGGCGAAGCGGGTGAGGAACGTCGCCTCCTCCATCGCGGAGTCGCCGCCGCCCACCACGACCACGTGCTGGCCGCGGAAGAAGAAGCCGTCGCAGGTCGCGCACCACGAGACGCCGTGGCCCGACAGCCGCTTCTCCTCGGGCAGGCCGAGCTCGCGGTACGCGGAGCCCATCGCCAGGATGACGGCGCGCGTGCGGAACGTCTCGCCGCCACCGGTGACCACGGTCTTGACCGGGCCGTCCAGCTCCAGCCGCGTGACGTCGTCGTACAGGATCTCGGCGCCGAAGCGCTCCGCCTGCTTGCGCATGGTCTCCATGAGGTCCGGGCCCATGACGCCGTCCACGAAGCCGGGGAAGTTCTCGACGTCGGTGGTGTTCATGAGCGCGCCACCGGCGGTCACGGACCCGGCGACGACGACGGGCGCCAGGCCCGCCCGCGCGGCGTAGATGGCCGCGGTGTAGCCGGCCGGTCCGGACCCGACGATGACGAGGTCGCGGGGGTTCTCGGTCACGTTCGTCCTCACTGCTGGAGTTCTCGGGCGGTCAGCGGTTCCTGGTCCCGCCACAACATGCTGTGCCGATGGCGTCAACAGATCCTAGATGTGCCATGTTCCCACGCCCCTCCGACGCACGGGCGACCGCTGGGTGAACCCGTGGCAACGGCGGCGCTCAGGAGACCTGGAGCTCCAGGAGCTCGAGGCGGATCCGCGCGTCGGGCGTCGTCGGCAGCTCCGTGAACCACAGCACGATGGTCTGGGTCTCGGTGGGCGGGTCGAGGGTCAGGACCGTGTCCGGTGACAGGGCGCCGTGCGCGAGCACCTCGCCCGTGGTCGGCGTCGCCGGATCCGTCGCGCGGACCTCGACCATCCCGCCCGTGCCGTTGACCTGCAGGCGCACGGTCGACACCGTCGCGGGCTGGGCGAGGGTCACGGCGTAGCCGATGCCCTCCTTCATCCCGTACGTGGACGAGGCGTAGGTGCGCGTGAACCAGAACGTCGACGGGTCGCCGTCGATGGCCAGCGGCACGGCCTCGGGGTGCTCGTTGTTGTCGCCGCCCGGCGGCGGGTCGAGCATCTGGGCGCTCGCGATGACGGGCGCGGCCCCCGGGGCGGCCCCCTCCTCGGCGGGTGGCGTCGTCGGGGTGGCGCTCGGCTCCTCCGACGCCGACTCGTCGGGACCCGGCGTCTGCTCGGTCAGGCCGAGGCCCTCCTCACCGCCCAGCGGCGGTGCGGGCGCCATGAGCGCGTTCCAGGCCCAGACCAGCCCGAGGACCACGAGCAGGCCGACCAGACCCAGCACGATCGGCGTCGCGTTGAAGCGTCGACGCGCCAGCGGGACGGGCTCGTCGAGGAGCGCGTCGAAGCCCGCGTCGTAGCCGCGCGGGGTCCCGGCACCCACCGGGCGCGGGCCCGACGGCGGGACGACGGGCGGCACCGCCGGCGGCAGGGCACCCGACCCGACGGGTCCACGGACCGACGCCGGCACCCCCGTCACGAGGCCG
>AXCX01000534.1 GCA_000767215.1 Actinotalea fermentans ATCC 43279 = JCM 9966 = DSM 3133 | reverse complement strand
CCGGCGTCCCGCCCGCGGGAACGCCGAGGCCAGGTGCAGCGCGGTCTCGCGACGTGTCGCGGTCTCCGCGGCGGGGTGCCGCAGGTCGCGCGCCTCGTCCAGCAGCTCGTCCCAGCCGCCCACGACGCGGGCCACCGGGTCGGGTGCCGAGCGCCGGCGCCGCCGGCGGCGTCGCTTGGCCGCGAGGATCAGCGCGACGGGCGTCAGCAGCGCGATCAGCGGGATGCCGACCGCTCCCGCGACCAGCAGGACCGCGCCCCAGTCGTCGCCGTCCAGCTCCTGGTCCTGCTCGGGTTGGGTGCTGGGCTGCTCGGTGTCCTCGTCGGGCGGCTCGACCGGCTCAGCGAGCGGGGGCGGTGGCTGGCGGACCTGCGGGTCCTCCGCCGACTGCTGCTCCTGCTCGTCCGTGCGCGGGGTGCGGCTCTCGTCCGGCGTGGGGTCGAACGCGACCCAGCCGCGGCCCGCGAACTCGACCTCGACCCACGCCTCGATGTCGTCGCCGGTGAAGGTGATCTCGTCGGAGTACTCCTCGGGGACGAACCCCATGACGACCCGCGCGGGCAGGCCCATCTTGCGCGCCATCAGCGCCATCGCGGACGCGTACTGCTCGCCGTCGCCCACCATGATCTTCCCGGTGAGCAGCTCGGTGATCCGGTCGGCGCCGTGGCCCGACCACGAGGGCTCCTCGTCGGGGCCGCCGTGGCTGAAGTAGCCGCGCTCGGCGAGACCGTCGGCGAGGGCGGACGCGATCTCGGCGGGCGTGGCGGCCGCCTGCGCGATCTCCCCGGCGTACAGCGGGACGGCGTCGGGCACCCCGGTCTCCCGGGGCAGGCGTGCGGTCCCGACGCGGGCGGCGGCGAGCTCGGCCTCCTCCGGCCGCTCGGGGACCACGACGTCGGCCGTGAAGGTGGTGCCGGCGGGGACGCCGTCGACGAGCACCGCCGTGCCCGTCAGGTCGTTGTAGCGCAGCTCGCGGGTGAGCTCGGTCGCGTCCGGGCCGGTGAACGTGAACCGCTCGGCGTAGCCGACGGTCGGGAGCCACACCATGGGCAGCTCGTGCACCTCGACCTCGACGCGGGCGCGCGGGCCCTCCGCGGACGTCGTGATCGTGTCGCCGACGCGGCGGAACGTGCCCGAGCCCTCCGACTCCTCGCTGCCCGCGACCTTCCACACGACGCCGTTGAAGGCGTCCATCGTGGCCAGGCGCACGCGGGCGCCGTCGGGCAGCCCGCGAACGGTCAGGAGCTCGGTCTCGCGGTACTGCTTGACGAACGAGCGGAACGCGGACAGCGGGCTGGCCAGCTCGTCCGGGTCGAACGGCGGCACCATCTCGTCACGCAGCACAAAGCGCTGGCGGTCCGCCACGAGGAGCGGCCCCGCCGCGCCGGCGCCGACGACGGCGACCGCCACGAGCGCGAGCGCGACCACGCGCCGGGGCGCCAGCTGCCCGCGCCGCCACGCGACCCACCCGAGCAGGAGCAGCGCCATGACGACGCCGGCGGCCACCGGTGCGACGGACTCCTTGGTGCCGAGCAGCACGGCGACGCCGAGCGCGGCCACCGGCAGGAGCCCCGCCCAGGCCGCGTGCGGCCCACGGACGCGCGTGGCGATGCTCACCGACGTCCCGGCGATCAGCAGGCCGAGCAGCAGCGGGGCCGCGAGCACCGAGCCGCTGGCGCCGAGCTCCGGGTCGAGCGTCAGCACCTCCTTCCACACGGTGACGACGCCGCGCAGCAGGGCGGTCGTCGACTCCACCGAGGGCAGCGCGCCGGCGGTGGCGAGCGTCGGGGCGGCGACGAACGGACCGACCAGGAGGTAGGCGACGAGCGCCAGGGCGAGGGTGACCATGCCGCCCCAGCCGCGGCGGGCGCCCAGCGCGCTCAGGCCCGCGCCCAGCAGCACGCCGGCGGCGAGCGCCGGCAG
>AXCX01000533.1 GCA_000767215.1 Actinotalea fermentans ATCC 43279 = JCM 9966 = DSM 3133 | reverse complement strand
CTGCCCGCCGCGATCCCGGCCGCCTGCGCCCTCGTCGTCGTCGGGTCCTGCGCGACGGCCGCGGCCCGGCTGGCGCACGGGCGCCGGCAGCTGGTGGCGGCCGCATGAGGCGGGCCCTGGACGACCCCGTCGACCCGTTCGCCGGGCTGCTCGGGTTCGACCGCTCGGCGTTCGCCCTGGACGTGCACGTCGCCGGGTGGCACCTGCAGGCGCAGGGGCGCGCCGTGTACCTGCTCGTGGTCTCCGTGCTGCTGCTGGCGGTGGCCGGCGTCCTCGTCCTGGTCTCCGGCAAGCCGGAGCTCCGGCGGCGCTGGACCACCTGGCTCCTCATCCTCCCCGTCATCGGGATCCCCATCTGGCTGGGACCCGGCCCGACGGCGGCCCTCGCCGCGCTCCTCGGCCTGCAGGCGGTGCGGGAGTACGCCCGCCTGGTGCGGCTGCCCGGGCCGGAGACGCTCGTCCTCCTCGGGCTCGCCGTGGCCTACCCGCTCGCCGCCTGGCTGGAACCGAGCCTCCTGGCCCTCGCGCCGCTCCTCGCGCTGGCCTGCGCCACGCCCGCGCTCGTCGCCGGCGACGCCGAGCGCGGCCTCGAGCGCGCGGCGCTGGCCGGGTTCGGCTCGGTCTGGATCTGCTGGTCGCTGGCGATGCTCGTGGTCGTCTGGCACGACGCGTACCTCGTGTGCTTCGCCGCCGCGGCCGCCGACGTCGCGGCGTGGGCCGGCGGCAACGGGCTGCGCCGGTTCGCCTGGGCCCGCCGGCCCCTGTCGCCCCTGAGCCCGAACAAGACGGTCGGCGGCGTGGCCGGGGCGGCCGTGGGTACGCTCCTCGTCCTGCTCGTGCTCGGGTCGCTGTCCCCGGGCCTGTTCCTCGCCGTCGTCGTCGGCGGGATCGGAGGCGACTTGCTCGAGTCGATGGTCAAGCGCCGCGCCGGGGTCAAGGACGCGGGGACGTGGCTGCCGGGGTTCGGGGGCCTGCTGGACCGCGTGGACTCGCTGCTGCTGGTCCTCCCGCTGGCGGCGGTGCTCGCATGAGCGCGCGCCGACGTGTCGGCCTGCCCCGAGGGCCGAACGTCGCCGGGGCCTTGCGGCACACGATCTGGCGCAACGTCTTCCACGCCGTCGGGGGCTACCGGGTGCGGGGGCGCGCGCCCTACGAGGCGATGGTCGTCGT
>AXCX01000532.1 GCA_000767215.1 Actinotalea fermentans ATCC 43279 = JCM 9966 = DSM 3133 | reverse complement strand
ACCCCGGCGCTGGTCGCCGCCTTCCCCTCCCCCTACAAGCCCGTGGTCGTCGCGGCTGACGACTACTGGTACTCCTCGCCCGTGCGGCGCCGGCTCCTCGAGCTCGCGATCGGGGCCGTCCCCGTCTCGCGCGCCGGCGGCGGCTACGAGGCTCTCGTCGAGGGCGCGCAGCGCGTCCTGGGCACGGGCTCCAGCCTGCTCGTCTTCCCCGAGGGCACCCGCAGCACCGACGGCACGCTCGGCGAGTTCCGGACCGGCGCGGCGCGGATCGCCAAGGAGTTCGACGTCCCCCTGCTGCCCGTCGCCGTCGTCGGGACGCGCGAGCTGCTGCCCAAGGGCGGGAGGCTGCGCCGAGGCCCCGTCGAGGTCCGCCTCGGCCAGGTGATCCAGCCCGAGGACCTGGACGAGGACCTCGCGGCCGCCCGCGAGCAGATCGCCGCGTTGCTCGCCGAGGGGCCGCCGGTGCCGTCCGAGTCGCGCACGTGGCGCGTGCTGCGCCACCACCTCGACGGGCCGGTGGGGCTGACCGCCGCTGCCGCCTGGGGCTTCGCCGAGGCGATCGTCTGGCCGGTGACCGCCGAGCTGTTCCTCGTGCTCTTCGCCAGCGCCAACCCGCGCCGCGCCGTCCCCGCGTCGGCCGCGCTGGCCGCGGGATCGGCCGCCGGCCTGGTCACGACCGCGGTGCTGACCCGTCGCGGCGTCGTCGTCCCGGCGCCGTGGGTCACGCCGTCGATGCGGGCGACCGCCCGCGAG
>AXCX01000531.1 GCA_000767215.1 Actinotalea fermentans ATCC 43279 = JCM 9966 = DSM 3133 | reverse complement strand
TCGGCCCCGACGCCTGGCGCGCCGCCGTGGGGGCCGCCGTCGGGCGGATCCGGGCCGGGCGCCTGGACAAGGTGGTGCTCGCGCGCGAGGTGCACGCCCGGACCGCCGAGCCGCTCGACCCGCGCTGGGTGGTCGCGCGCCTGGCCACCGACTACCGCGCCTGCTGGACGTTCGCGGTCGACGGGCTCGTCGGCGCCACGCCCGAGCTGCTCGTGCGCAGCGAGAAGGGCCTGGTCACCTCGCGCGTGCTGGCCGGCACCATCCGCCGCACGGGCGACGACGACGCGGACCTCGCCCACGCCGCGCTGCTCGCGCACTCCTCCAAGGACCTCGAGGAGCACGAGTACGCGGTGTCGTCCCTGACCGACGCGCTGGCGCCGTTCTGCTCGTCCACGAACGTGCCCGAGACGCCGTTCGTGCTGCACCTGCCCAACGTGCTGCACCTGGCCACCGACGTCACGGGCGTGCTCGCCGCGGACGCGGCGGGCAACGGGGGCCCCGCGCCGTCGAGCCTCGCGCTCGCGCAGGCCCTGCACCCGACGGCCGCGGTCGCGGGCACCCCGACCGCCGACGCGTGCGCCCTCATCGACGAGCTCGAGGGCATGGACCGCGGCCGCTACGCCGGCCCCGTGGGCTGGATCGGCGCGGACGGCGACGGCGAGTGGGCGCTCGCCCTGCGCTCCGGCGAGATCGACCCGGCCGACGCGCGGCACATCCGGCTCTTCGCCGGCTGCGGCATCGTCGCCGCCTCGGACCCGGCCGCCGAGCTGGCCGAGTCCGAGGCGAAGCTGGAGCCGATGCGGCGCGCCCTCACCGACTGAGGGATCAGCCGCGGCTGCTCGACGGCAGGGTCACCGCCTGCTCGCGGGTGCCGAGCGTCACGTCCAGCTCGAGGGTCTTCCCCCCGCGCACCACGGTGAGCGTCACCACGTCGCCCGGTGCCCGCTCACGGACCTGGGCGGTCAGCGACTCGGCGCCGCTGACGGCCTCGCCGTCGAGCGCCACCACGACGTCGTCCTTGGCCAGCCCCGCCTGGGCGGCCGGCGAGTCCTGGCCCACCTGTCCGACGACGGCGCCCACGCGCGTCGCCCCGTCCGCGGTGCCGTGGCCGTCACCGAGCGTCACGCCGAGGAACGCGTGCTCAGCCGAGCCGTTCTGGACCAGCTCCGTGGCGACCCGCTCGGCGAGGTTGACGGGGATCGCGAACCCGAGGCCGATCGAGCCGCTCGAGCGCGAGGTCGTCAGGATCGACGAGGTGATGCCGACCACCCGGCCGGACGCGTCGAACAGCGGCCCGCCGGAGTTGCCGGGATTGATGGCGGCGTCCACCTGGATGGCGTTGGTGACGACGGGCTCGCCGCCGGTCGGCGACCCGGTCGAGACCGGTCGGTCGACCGCGGAGACGATGCCCGTGGTCACGGTGCTGTCCAGGCCGAGCGGGTTCCCGACGGCCATCACGGGCTCGCCGACCGCGACGGAGTCGGAGTCCCCGATGCTGGCCGCGACGAGGTCGTCCGGCGGGTCGACGAGGCGGATGACGGCGACGTCGGTGGTCGGGTCCGTGCCGACGAGCTCGGCCCCGTAGACCCGGCCGTCCATGAGCGTCACCGCGATCTCGCGGGCGTCACCGACCACGTGGTCGTTGGTGAGGATCCGGCCGGACTCGTCGACGACGACGCCCGAGCCCTCGCCCTGGCCGCTGCCCGTGCTCACCTGGATCGCCACCACCGACGGCCGGACCGCCTCGGCCACGGCCTGCCAGTCGGGCCGGTCGGCCGTGCTCGTCACGGGCGCCGGGTCGACGGTCTTCGCCGCGGAGCGCGCCGCGTCGTCGACCGACGCGACGGCGGCGGGCGCGTCGTTCGAGTCGAGCGCCCGGACCACACCCACGGTCCCCGCGCTCGCCAGCACCGCGGCCACGGCGGCGGTCGCGACGATCG
>AXCX01000530.1 GCA_000767215.1 Actinotalea fermentans ATCC 43279 = JCM 9966 = DSM 3133 | reverse complement strand
GGCGGGCGGAACGCCCTGTCCGTGACCGTGTGGGACGCGGCCGCCACGTCCGTGCGCACGGCCGTGGACGCCACGGTCCTCGCGGTGCTGGTGGGCGGGCTGGTCGCGCTCGTCGTGTCGCGCCGGCCGCGCGGCCGCGGCGCCCGACGCGCGGTGCGCGCCTTCGACGCGGCGTTCATGCTGCCGCTCGGCGTCTCCGCCGTCACCGTGGGCTTCGGGTTCCTCGTGGCGCTCGACGGCGGCCTCGGACCGGACCTCCGCTCGTCTCCGCTGCTCATCCCGGTCGCGCAGGCCGTCGTCGCGACCCCCCTGGTGGTGCGTACCGTGCTGCCCGTGCTCCGTGCGATCGACTCCCGCCTGCACGACGCCGCGGCCGTGCTCGGCGCCGGGCCGTGGCGCGTGCTCGCGTTCGTGGACTGGCCGGTGGCCGCGCGGTCGCTCGGCCTGGCCGTGGGGCTGGCGTTCGCGGTGAGCCTCGGCGAGTTCGGCGCGACGTCGTTCCTCGCGCGACCCGACCGCCCGACGCTGCCCGTGGTGATCTTCCGGCTCATCGGCCGGCCCGGCGCGGAGAACCTCGGCATGGCGTTCGCGGCGTGCGTGCTGCTCGGGCTGCTCACGGCGTCGGTGATGGCGGTGGCCGAGCGGCTGCGCTCGGGCGCCGGGTACGGGGAGATCTGATGGGCGGGCTCGCGGTGCGGGACGTCGTCGTGCACTACCGCGACGACGACGGGACGGTCGCGACCGCCGTCGACGGCGTCAGCCTGGACATCGCGCCCGGTGAGGTCCTCGCGCTGCTGGGCCCGTCGGGCTCGGGCAAGTCGACGCTGCTGCGGGCGATCGCCGGTCTCGAGCCGCTGTCGGCCGGGCAGGTGCGCTGGGACGGCGCCGACCTGGCGGGCGTGCCGACGCACCGCCGCGGGTTCGGGCTCGTGTTCCAGGACGGCCAGCTGTTCCCGCACCGGGACGTGGCCGGGAACGTCGGCTTCGGGCTCGCGATGACGGGTCCCGGCCGGCGCGACCGCGCCGCGCACCGCGCCCGCGTGACGGAGCTGCTCGAGCTGATGGGGCTCGGCGGGTTCGAGCGGCGCGACGTCGCGAGCCTGTCCGGCGGCGAGCGGCAGCGGGTCGCCCTGGCCCGTTCGCTCGCGCCGCGCCCGCGGCTGCTCCTGCTCGACGAGCCGCTGTCGGCGCTGGACCGCGCCCTGCGTG
>AXCX01000529.1 GCA_000767215.1 Actinotalea fermentans ATCC 43279 = JCM 9966 = DSM 3133 | reverse complement strand
CTCGCGGGCGACGTGCGGGCGGCGCTCGTCGCGACGGGCACGACGGCGCTCTTCGTCACCCACGACCACGACGAGGCGTTCGCGGTGGCCGACCGGATCGCCGTGATGGACCTCGGCCGGCTGCTGCAGGTCGCCGAGCCGGCTGAGCTGTGGCACCGGCCGGCATCGCGCCGGGTCGCGGAGTTCCTCGGCTACGAGGCGTTCGTGCCGCTCGCCCGGGCGCCCGAGGCGCTGGCACGCGCGGTGGGCGTGGCGCGGGCCGCGGGTGTCGACGGCGCGGGTATCGACGGAGCCGGTGCCGACGGCGCGGGTGTCGACGGCGCGGAGGACCTGGTCCTCGCGCTCGGGCCGGGATCGCTGGTCACCGCGCCCGACGGCGCCCTCGAGGGTGAGGTGACGAGCGCCGGCTTCCGCAGGGGGCTGGTGGAGACGGTCGCGGCGGTCGACGGCGTCGGGCAGGTCACGGTCGTCGAGCCGAGCGGGGGCTACGCGGCGGCATCCCAGGCGCTGCCGGTGCCCGGCGCGCGGGTGCGGCTCGCGGTCGACGCGGCCGCGATCGCCGTCGTCCGCGGCTGAGCGCGGGT
>AXCX01000528.1 GCA_000767215.1 Actinotalea fermentans ATCC 43279 = JCM 9966 = DSM 3133 | reverse complement strand
CCCCGGTGGCGGGCAGGCGGACGGCGCGGTCGGGGAGCTGCAACCACGCGCCGGCCGGGCTCGGGGTGACGATGTCGTCGGCGAGGCCGAGGTCGGCGAGGAGGTCGGCGACGGCCGTCGTGCGCGTCGCGAAGGACTCGGCGCCGGAGTCCAGGACCAGGCCCGCGACCTCGTGCGAGGCGACCGACCCGCCGAGGCGCTCGCCGCCCTCGAGCAGCACGACGTCGCGACCGGCCGCCGCGAGGTCCCGGGCGACCACCAGGCCCGCCACGCCCCCGCCGACGACCGCGACCGTCATCTCAGGCGCCCTCGTGCGCGAGCGCGACGATGCGGGTCAGGACGTCGGGGTCGGTCTCGGGTGGCACGCCGTGGCCCAGGTTGAGCACGTGCGCGGGGGCGGTGCGGCCGCGCGCGAGGACGTCGCGGACGTGCGCCTCGAGCACCGGCCACGGCGCGAAGAGGAGCGCGGGGTCGACGTTGCCCTGCAGGACGGCGCGGCCGCCCAGCCGGCGGTCGGCCTCGTCGAGCGGCAGCCGGTGGTCCACGCCGACGGCGTCCGCGCCGACGTCGCGCATCGCGGCGAGGAGCTCGCCGGTGCCCGTGCCGAAGTGGATCACCGGGACCTCCAGGTCCCGGATCGGGGCGAGCGCCCGGGCGGAGGCGGGGGCGACGCGCGCGGTGTAGTCGGCGAGGGAGAGGGCGCCCGCCCAGGAGTCGAAGAGCTGCGCCGCGCTCGCTCCGGCCTCGACCTGCGCGCGCAGGAAGGCGCCCGTGACGTCCGCGGCCCACGCCAGGAGGGCGTCCCACGCGGCGGGGTCGGCGTGCATGAGCGTGCGGGCCGCGAGCTGGTCCTTCGAGGGCCCGCCCTGGACGAGGTAGGCCGCGAGCGTGAAGGGCGCGCCCGCGAACCCGATGAGCGGGGTGTCGCCGCGGCCCAGCTCCGCCAGCGCGGCCACCGTCCGCGCGACGCCCTCGGCGACCGGTGCGAGCGCCTCCGGGGCGAGCCGGGGGAGGCGGGCGACGTCGTCGGCCGTGCGGACCGGGTGCGCGAAGACCGGACCGGTGCCCGGGACGATGTCCACGTCCACGCCCGCCAGCGCGAGCGGCACCACGATGTCGGAGAAGAAGATCGCCGCGTCCACGCCGTGCCGGCGCACCGGCTGGAGCGTGATCTCCGAGGCCAGGGCCGGGTCGAGGCACGCGTCGAGCATCCGCACGCCCGCGCGCGTGGCGCGGTACTCGGGCAGCGAGCGCCCCGCCTGCCGCATGAACCACACGGGGACGGCGCCGCTCGGGGCCCGCTCGCCGCGCAGCGCGCGGACCAGTGGGGCGTCCGCGGTCCGGCCGGCCGCGAGGGGGTGCGTGGAGGCGAGGGGCACGGATCGATTGTGCCGGTGCTGTTCTGGTTTGGTTGAATCGGAGGCCTTGTGGTCCTCCTGGCACTCTCCGCGAGCCACCACGACCTCGACCTCGACGTTCTGGAGCAGCTGAGCTCGGGCGCGAACTCCGTCGGGCCGACGGCCGTCGCTGAGTCGTGCCTCGACGGGTGCGTGGTGCTGGCCACCTGCAACCGGTTCGAGCTCTACCTGGACGCGGTCGACGGCCGCGAGGACATCGCCACGAAGACGGCGGTAGAGGCCGTCGCGCAGGCCACGGGCCTGCCCGCCGACGACGTCGCGCACGCGCTGCGCCCGCGCACGGGCATGTCCGCCGTCGCGCAGCACCTGTTCGGGGTGGCCTCCGGTCTGGACTCGATGGTGGTCGGCGAGCGGGAGGTGGCCGGGCAGGTCCGCCGGGCGCTGGCCTCGGCGCGCGACGACGGGACCACGAGCTCCGATCTCGAGCGGCTGTTCCAGTGGGCGTCGCGCGCCTCGCGCGCGGTCGGCGCCGCGACCTCGCTGGGCGCGTCCGGGCGGTCCGTGGTCGCGGTCGCCCTCGACCTCGCCGGGGACGGGCTCGCCGGGGACGGGCTCGGCGGG
>AXCX01000527.1 GCA_000767215.1 Actinotalea fermentans ATCC 43279 = JCM 9966 = DSM 3133 | reverse complement strand
CCGCGCTCCGGGCCGTGCTGGACGCCGTCGGGCCGGGGAGCGCCGTCCGGGTCACGTGGGCGGGCGGCGGGGTGAGCACCGTCGCCGTCGTCGGCCCCGGGGAACTCCTGGCGCCGCGGCTGCGGGAGCTCGCGACCGCGCACGCCGACCGGGTCGCGATGACGGTCGACGGCGACGAGGACGCGCTGCTCGTCGAGCTCGCGCCGCTCGTGGCGGCCGGGAGCGACTGACCTGGTCGCCGGGCGACCGACTCAGGCGGGCAGCACGTACAGGTACATCAGCAGGTAGTGCAACAGCGCGCCGAGCACCACCAGCACGTGCCAGATCTCGTGGAACCCGAAGACGCCCGGCACGGGGTTCGGCTTCTCGACGACGAAGAGCACGAAGCCGACGCTGTAGACGATGCCGCCGGCCGCCATCAGCGCGTACGCCCCGAACGGCAGGGACGCGCCCGCGCCCGCGAGCAGCACGGGCATCCAGCCGAGCGCGATGTACAGGGTGTTGGTCACGTACTTCGGCAGCGTGCGCAGCACCGAGCGCAGCACGATGCCGATGGCGGCGATCACCCACACCGCGCCGAGCACCGCCCAGCCGTAGGTGTTCCGGAAGAGCACCAGCACCAGCGGCGTCACGGACCCCGCGATGAGCAGGAACACCGAGTCGTAGTCGAGCGTGCGCAGGATCTCGTTGACGCGCGGGCCCCGGTCGATGCCGTGGTGCAGCGTGCTCGACACGAAGAGCATCAGGACCGAGAACGCGTAGACGGCGAAGCCGACGATCTTCCACGCGTCGCCCTGAGCGCCGGCCTGGGCGATGAGGATCGCCGACCCGACGAGGGCGAAGCACGACGCCGCGAGGTGCGTGATGGTGTTGACGCGCTCGTCGGTGACGTGGACGCTCCCGTCCCTGCTCCTGGGGGCTGGTTCCACGGCCTGCCTTCTCGCGACCACCGGCCGCCGGGTGTCGGCGGCCGCGGCGCGGTGCGCACCCGCGCCGCCGAAAGCCTAGCGACGCCGGACGCCGCCCCTACGCTGGCGCCGTGCGGGAGGAGCGGCGGGCCGAGCTGCGACGTCGGTACCTGTCCCTCGGCACGGGCGAGCTGACGGCGGCCGGGACGTTCGCCGTCGTCGCGCTCCTGGCGGGCCCGCGGCTCG
>AXCX01000526.1 GCA_000767215.1 Actinotalea fermentans ATCC 43279 = JCM 9966 = DSM 3133 | reverse complement strand
CGTCCGGGCGCTGTGGTCCGCCGTCGTGCCGCTGCTGGTGGTGCTGGTCCAGGCGGGCGCGTACTGGCTGCTCGCGCGCACGTACGTGGGCCGGGCCCCGATGCCGACGGCGGCCGCCGCGGCGTTCCGCGCGTGCCGGGTGGCGGATGTCGTCGTGCTCGCGGCGGGGCTCGCGGGCGTGGTCGTCTGGTGGCCCGGCGGGGTCGCGGGCGTGCTGGTCGCGGGGGTGTGGGCGTTCGGCGTCGTGGAGTACGTCAACTACTTCGCGGTCCGGCTCTCGTGGCCGGCGCGGACGTGGCTCGCGGGCGTGCGCAGCCGCCGCGTCCCGCGGCTGGTCCTGGATCTGCGGGAGGCGTCGGCGCGCTAGACTCTCGAACAGGTGTTCGAGGGAGGTGTCATGCCCATCGCCGGTCAGCGCGCGGTCGTCAACGGGGAGCGCCCGCCGGACCCGCCGGTCAAGCCCCAGGGCAACGTGCCGGTCATCGTGCACCTCGTGTGGTCCGACGGCGCGGAGGAGTGGCGCCCGGCGCGCGCGATCCGCTGGACCTCGACGCACGTCATGGTCGGCTGGGGCGACGAGGCGGCCGAGCGCGGCCGCGAGCACTGGACGTGGCTGAAGGCGCAGGACGTGATGCGCTCGGTGCGCTGGCTCGTCCCGCCGCAGCGCGGCTGAGCGGCCCGAGGGGTGGCCGGGGTGCGATCTTCGTGCCACCCTGTATTTTCCACGCCAAGACCGGACAAAGTGGTCCACGAGCCGGGAGCGCCGATGAACCACGCACGCACGTCCGTCGCCACCCGCCCGCGCGCCTCGCGCCCGGGCGCGACCGCCGGGCGGGCGACCGCCGGGCGCGGG
>AXCX01000053.1 GCA_000767215.1 Actinotalea fermentans ATCC 43279 = JCM 9966 = DSM 3133 | reverse complement strand
CGCGGCGTCGTCGCCACGTCAGATCGCGGTCGTCGACGATGCGACGCGACGTTCGGCGAGCATCGCGAGCCGGTGCAGCGTCTCGCGGTTGCGCGGCAGCAGGACCGCAGCCCGCAGCGGCCGCGGGGCGAGCAGCCCTGGCCCGCGCACCGCGTCCTCGTCCAGCCGGACCAGGCACCCGTCCCCGTCCGGCCGGACCCTGAGCAGCACGCGCGCCTCCCCGACGGGCCAGCCGCGCGCCTGCAGCTCGAGGCGACCGCGCGGACGGTCCCACGCCAGGGCGACGGTGACGTCGTCGACCACGGCCGGCCAGATGCCGGCCGAGTGCGCGATCCGGGACCCGGGGCTCGGCCAGGCGGCGTCCACGCCGCGGATGCGCGAGGTGCCGACCACCCAGGTCGCATAGGACCAGCCGTCGGCGACCACGTCCAGGACGGCGTCGACCGAGCACTGCATGCGACGCGTGACCGTGACCATCACCCGAAGGTAATCACCGGGCGGAACCCCGCAAGCGGAGAGCCCCGCACGCGGAGGGCTCAGGCCCGCTCGCTCCCCCGGCGGCCGGCCGCCTCGAGCTTGGCGAAGAGGTCCGCCAGGGCCAGGCGGGTGTCCAGCGTCGTGTAGACCCGCATCGGACGACCGCCCGGCCGCGGGAGGTAGCCGCCGTCGTCGGCCACGGCCGGCGCGGGCACGGTGACGTACCGGCTCGAGCTGGCGTCGGGCTGGAAGGCCGACTGCAGCGCCGTGAGCAGCACCAACGGCGTGTCGCCGAGGTCGTACGTCTCACCGAGGTCCTGGCCGAGGGCCGCCATCAGGGTCCTCGCGTCGTCGAGCGCCGACGCGAGGTGCGCGCCGAGCGCGCCGGCGGACCGCAGCCGCGCGTCCAGCTCCGCCGACGACGCGAGGAGCTGCCGGTACGCGTCCCGCGGGACCTGCCACAGGGGCAGGTCGGAGGCGAAGACGACCTGGGCCGCCCGGAGGTCGATCGCGGTGTTGTACTCGAGCCCGTCCCAGCCCGGCGGGGCGGGCACGCTGCGCCCACCGACCGCCGCGAGGTCGTGCTCGGCGCCGCCGATCCAGATCACGGCCGCGATCCTGCCCGCGATGGCCGGCTCGGCGAGCCAGGCGGCCGCCACCTCGGTGAGACCGCCGCCGCACGCCAGGTACAGGGGCCGCGGGTCGTCGCGCAGGGCCTCCTCGACGATGGCCCGGGCCGCCGGCGAGACGTCCCCCGTGCGTTCGCGCGTGCCGTCGATGCCGACCTCGGACCCGGCCACGACCGGCACGTCGCGACCCGCCAGCTCCGCCACGGTCCGGGCGGCGGCGGCGCCGTGCTCCGCGCTGCGACCGGAGGGGTCGAAGACGTCGCCGGGCGCCAGGTGCGAGGCGATGACAGCCCGCACCTCGACGGACGGCGAGAGCAGGTGGTGCGCGAGCTGGATCAGCCCGTCGGGGTCGCCGGCGTAGTCGTTGTCGCAGATCACACGTGCGCGGGCCATCGCCACCTCCGCGGGCAGCCTAGTGACCCGCGCGGACTGCTCAGGCCCGGGCGGCCCGCTGGGCGAGGCCGTCGGCGAGGCTGCCGATGAGCTCGGCTGCCGCTGCGGGTGCCAGGTGCGCGCTCGCGACGCAGGCACCCCCACGCCAGACGCTGACGACGAACACCCCCGTCCGCTCGTGCCAGGTGACCTGCAGGGCCCGGTGCTCCCCGCGGACGTCCGGGAGCGACAGCGCGCCCGGAAGCGGCAGTGCGATCACGTCTCCCATGACGGAACGATGCGCCCGGGCGCCGACCGCTGTCCAGAGCCCGTTCGGTGGGTGCCGCGGCCGTTCGACGGCGCTCGCCGGGACCAACGGCCCCTCCCGTTCCGCCGCTCCCCCGGCTACCGTGCGAAGGGCCGATTTTCCACGGCCTGCGCCTGGCAGAACTTCTGCCCGTCAGAAAGCCGAGGACGCGTGCCCACCATCGAGCTCGAGATCGCGGGCATGACCTGCCGCGCGTGCGAGGTGCGGGTCGGGAAGGCGCTCGGCGGCGTACCGGGCGTCGTCGGCGCGCGCGTCTCGGCCCGGCGGGGACACGCCGTGCTCCAGACGTCCGGCCCGGTCGACCGCGCCCGGCTCGCGCGGGCCGTCCGTTCCGCGGGCTACGAGCTCGGCGCCGCCGAACGCGCCTGGCTGACGCGCGACCGCCGCGTCTGGCGCGACGTCGCGCTCGCGACCGCCGTGGTCACCGTCCTCGCGCTCCTCGCCTCCGCGGGCGGCCTGATCGACGCCGCCGCCGGCGCCGGTGGCCTCGTGCAGTCCGGCGGCCTCGCCGTCGTCGTGGTGCTCGGGCTCGCCGCGGGCTTCTCCACGTGCATGGCGCTCGTGGGTGGGCTCGTCCTGGCCGTCTCGGCCCGGTTCGCCGAGCAGCACCCCGACCTCGACGCGCGTCGCCGCCTGCGCCCCCACCTCGCCTTCAACGCCGGGCGCGTCGGCGGCTTCGCCGTCCTGGGAGCCGTCACCGGGCTGCTGGGCGGGACGCTCACGCTCGACCCCCGGGCCGTCGCGGTCCTCATGGTCGTGGTGTCCGTCGTCATGGGCGCGCTCGGCCTGCGCCTGACAGCGGTCTCCCCCCGGCTGTCCACCGGTGGTCTCGCACTGCCCGCCGGCATCGCTCGCGCGCTCCGGCTCGACCGGCCGGGCGACACCTACCGCGACCGGACGGCCGTGCTCCTGGGAGCCGGGTCCTTCTTCCTGCCGTGCGGCTTCACCCAGGCCGTCCAGGTCTACGCGCTCTCCACGGGCTCCCCGGGACGGGCGGGCCTCGTGATGGCGCTCTTCGCGCTCGGGACGACCCCCGGGCTCCTCGGACTGGGCGGGGTGACGGCCGTCGTGCGCGGCGCGGCGGCGGAGCGCTTCCTGCGCGTGGCCGGCGTGGTCGTCCTGGCCTTCGCGGCCGTGAACGTGCACGGGGCGCTCACGGTGCTGGCGCCTGGCATCGGCACGTGGGGCTCGGCGACGCCGACGACGCTGTCGGCCAACGTCACGCTCGACGGCGACGTCCAGGTGCTACGCACCACCCAGGTCGCGACCGGTTACGAGCCCGCCTCGGCGGCCGTCTACGTCGACCGCGAGGTGCGCTGGGTCATCGACTCCCAGGCGCTGAGCTGTGCCACCTCGATCAGCGCGCCGGCGCTCGGGATCTCCCAGCTGCTCGACCTCGGGGAGAACGTCTTCACCTTCACGCCCACCGAGGTCGGCACGATCTCCTACACGTGCGCGATGGGCATGTACAGCGGAACGATCGAGGTCCTGCCCGCGCCGGCCGCCTGACCGTCCCTGCGCTGGCGGGCGACGCCCCGTGGGGCGAGCATCGGACCAGGACACCGAGCGGCGGGCCGGCGCGCGGCGCCCGACCACGACCAGGCGCCCGATCGCGAGCAGAGGAGCCCCCATGGACGTACCCCACGCCCGACCCGGCACCGACGAGGCCGACCGCTCCGTCGACGACTGGCACCGCACCCAGAACACCGCCGGCAAGCAGCCCGGCGCGGTCGTCCTGTGGCTCGTCCTCATGGCGGCGCTGCTCGGCGGCTTCGCCCTCATGGGCGCCTCGTTCGCGCTCGGCAACGGCGTCGTCTTCGCTGCCGGCCTCCTGCTCAGCGGGCTCGCCTTCCTGGTGCCGCTGGGGCTTCTCGGCGACACCGAGCGCTGACCACCCCCGACGCGCGAAGGCCCCGGTGGCGGACCACCGGGGCCTTCGCGCGAGGGCGGCTCAGGGCCGCACCTCAGCAGCGTGTCAGCGACGCGGGGCGTCGCCGCCGATGCGGTGCACGACGAGCGAGTTCGTCGTGCCCGGCACGCCGACGGGCGCACCGAACACGATGACGACGAGGTCGCCGTCCTCGGCCAGGCCGTTCACCAGGAGCGTCTGGTCGACCTGGAGCACCATCGCGTCGGTGTGCGCGACGTGCGGCACCTGGTAGGTCTGCACGCCCCAGCTGAGCGCGAGGTGGTTGCGCACCTCGGGCACCGGCGTGAAGGCGAGCAGCGGGATGGGCGAGCGCAGCCGCGACATCCGACGGGCGGAGTCGCCGCTCTGGGTGAAGGTCACGAGGTACTTCGCACCGAGCGTCTCGCCGACCTCGGAGGCCGCGTGCGTGACGGCGCCACCGCGCGTCTGCGGGCTCCAGCCGAGCGGCGCGATCCGGTCGCGGCCGTGCTGCTCGGTGTTCTCGATGATCCGAGCCATCGTCCGGACGGCCTCGATCGGGTACTCGCCGACGCTCGTCTCGCCCGAGAGCATGACCGCGTCCGCGCCGTCCAGGACGGCGTTGGCGCAGTCGGACGCCTCGGCGCGCGTCGGACGCGGGGCCGAGATCATCGACTCGAGCACCTGCGTGGCGACGATGACCGGCTTCGCCGAGCGCCGCGCCAGCTCGATGGCCCGCTTCTGGACGATCGGGACCATCTCGAGCGGGAGCTCCACGCCCAGGTCGCCGCGGGCGACCATGATGCCGTCGAACGCCTCGATGATCTCAGCGAGGTTGTCGACGGCCTGCGGCTTCTCGATCTTCGCGATGACGGGGACCTTCTTGCCCTCCTCCGCCATGATCTGCGCGACGTCCTCGTAGTCGGAGGCGTTCCGCACGAACGACAGGGCGATGAAGTCCGCGTTCAGACGCAGCGCCCAGCGCAGGTCCTCCTCGTCCTTCTCGGACATGGCGGGGACGCTCACCGCGACGCCAGGCAGGTTCAGGCCCTTGTTGTTCGAGACCGGGCCGCCCACCTCGACGCGGGTGACGACGTTGTTGCCCTCGACCGCGGTGATCCGCACGGCGACGCGACCGTCGTCGATGAGGATGCGGTCGCCGACGCGGGCGTCGCCCGGCAGGCCCTTGTAGGTGGTGGAGGCGAGCTCCTTGGTGCCGACGACGTCGTCGGTGGTGATGGTGAAGACGTCGCCCTCGGCGAGCTCCACCTTCGCGTTGTCCTTGAACCGGCCGAGCCGGATCTTCGGACCCTGGAGGTCGACGAGCACGGCCACCGCGCGGCCGGAGGCCTTGGCGGCGGCACGGACGTGCCCGATGATCGCCTCGTGCTCCTCTGGGGCTCCGTGGCTCCGGTTGATCCGGGCGACGTCCATACCGGCGTCGACGAGTGCCTGGATCTGCTCCGGGGTGTCCGTCGCGGGACCCGTGGTGCAGACGATCTTCGCTTTGCGCATGACTCCAGCCTATTGCTCGACCCCGCGACCAGCCGATCGCCGGGCATATCTTCACGTTCCCGGTGGGACACGTTCAGGCGCGCCGCCGCCACCGGGATCCGCGGCGCGCCACATCTGCTAGGGCCGCATCGGCCGTGTCGTCGGCGTGACCGGCGCGGGGAGCTCCGAGCCCCGGCGCGGCGCGACGCCGGCCTGGGCCATCGTCGGGTCACCGCTGGACCGGAGGTAGGCGTCCACGGCCGCAGCCACGGCCCGGCCCTCCGAGATCGCCCAGACGACGAGGGACTGGCCGCGGCCCGCGTCGCCGGCCACGAACACCCCGGGCACCGACGTCGAGTAGTCGTCGCCGCGGGCGACCAGACCCCGGCCGGTGACGTCCGCACCGGTCTGCTCGGCCAGCACGTCGGTCTCCGGTCCGGTGAAGCCCATCGCCAGGATCACGAGGTCGGCCGGGATGTCCTGGATGGTCTCCCCCGGCACCCGCGCGCCGTCGCTCGTGTACTCGGTCGTCGCGACGCGCAGCCCGGTCACGCGCCCGTCGGCGCCGAGGAACTCCTGCGTCGTGGCGAGGTACGTCCGGCTGCCACCCTCCTCGTGCGAGGAGGAGATCTTGAAGAGGCGCGCGTCCACGGGCCACGGCTCGTTGAGCGGTCGCTCGGTCGGCGGCTGCGCCCCGATGTCGAGGCTCGTCACGGACGCGGCGCCCTGGCGCAGTGCGGTACCCACGCAGTCCGACCCCGTGTCGCCGCCACCGATGACGACGACGTGCTTGCCGGTCGCGAGGATCTGGTCGGGCACCTCGTCGCCGGCCACCACGCGGTTGGCCTGTGTCAGGTACGGCATGGCGAAGTGGATCCCCGACAGGTCGCTGCCCGGGATGTCCAGGCCACGCGGGATGCGCGAGCCGGTCGCCAGCACGACGGCGTCGTAGCGCGCCGTGAGCTCGCGGTAGGTGATGTCCTTGCCGATCTCGACGCCTGGACGGAAGCGCGTGCCCTCGGCCTCCATCTGCGCGATGCGGCGGTCGAGGAGGTGCTTCTCGAGCTTGAAGTCGGGCACGCCGTACCGCAGCAGGCCGCCGATGCGGTCGTCCCGCTCGAAGACGGCGACCGTGTGCCCGGCCCGCGTGAGCTGCTGCGCCGCCGCGAGACCGGCAGGACCGGAGCCGACGACGGCGACCGTGTAGCCGGTGAGGAAGTACGGCAGCTGCGGCGTGACCAGGTCACGGGCGAAGGACTCGTCCGCGATCGCGTGCTCGACCTGCTTGATCGTCACCGGCGGCTGGTTGATGCCGAGCACGCAGGACGACTCGCAGGGCGCCGGGCAGATCCGCCCGGTGACCTCGGGGAAGTTGTTGGTGGCATGGAGCCGGTCCGACGCCTCGGCCCACTGCCCCTTCCAGACCAGGTCGTTCCACTCGGGGATCAGGTTGCCGAGCGGGCAGCCGGAGTGGCAGAACGGGACGCCGCAGTCCATGCAGCGCCCGGCCTGGCGGTGCAGGAGCGCCGCGGAGTCGTCCTGCTCGAGGTGCTCGTGCACCTCCTTCCAGTCCATGAGCCGCACCGGCACGGGCCGGCTCGGCACGACCTCACGCTGGCGGACCTTGAGGAAGCCTCGGGGATCAGCCACGGTTCACCTCCGCAAGGATCGCGTCCCACGCGCCGGGCGTCGTGGGGTCGAGCCCGGCCTCCGCCGCGGACGCCAGGGCCGCGACCATCCGGTCGTACTCCGTGGGCACCACCGCGGTGAACCGGGCGAGCGCGGCCGGCAGGTCGGCCAGGAGCTCGCCGGCCCGCGGTGAGCCCGTCTCGTCGTGGTGCAGCCGCAGGAGACGCTCCACCTCGGCCGCGCCGGCCTCGTCGAGCGTCCGGAGCTGGAGCTCACCGCTGCCGAGGGCTGCCTGGTTCACCCGCTCCGGGCGCAGGTCCAGGACGTACGCGTGCCCACCCGACATGCCGGCCGCCACGTTCCGGCCCGTGCCACCGAGGATGAGCACCGTGCCACCCGTCATGTACTCGCAGGCGTGGTCGCCCACGCCCTCGACCACGAGCGTCGCACCGGAGTTGCGCACGCCGAAGCGTTCGCCGACGACGCCGCGGAGGAAGACCTCGCCGGACGTCGCGCCGTAGCCGACGACGTTCCCCGCGATGACGTCCCGGGCGCCCGAGAGCAGCGCGGTGCGGTCCGGCCGGACGACGATCCGGCCGCCCGACAGGCCCTTGCCGACGTAGTCGTTGGCGTCGCCGTAGAGCCGGAGCGTGATGCCGCGCGGCAGGAACGCGCCGAGCGACTGGCCCGCGGACCCCGTCAGGCTGATGTCGATCGTGTCGTCCGGCAGGCCGTCGGCACCGAACCGGCTCGTGACCTCGTAGCCGAGCATCGTCCCGACCGTGCGGTTCACGTTGCGCACTGGCACGGCGATCCGGACCGGCTCACGCGACTCGAGCGCCTCCCGGGCCAGGGTGATGAGCTGGTTGTCCAGCGCCTTGTCCAGGCCGTGGTCCTGCGTGCGCGTCTGGCGCAGCGCGGCCCCGGGCTCCGGCTCGGGCCGCGCGAGGACGGGCGAGAGGTCCAGGCCCGCGGCCTTCCAGTGGTCGATGACCGCGCGGGTGTCGAGCGACTCCACGTGCCCGACCGCCTCGGCGATCGACCGGTAGCCGAGCGCCGCCAGGTACTCGCGCACCTCGGTGGCGAGGTACTCGAAGAACGTCATGACGAACTCGGGCTTGCCGGAGAACCGCGCCCGCAGCTCGGGGTTCTGCGTGGCCACGCCGACCGGGCACGTGTCCAGGTGGCAGGCACGCATCATCACGCAGCCGCTGACGACCAGGGGCGCCGTCGCGAAGCCGAACTCCTCCGCACCCAGCAGCGCCGCCACCACGACGTCGCGGCCCGTCTTCAGCTGGCCGTCGACCTGCACCACGATGCGGTCGCGCAGGTTGTTCAGGACGAGCGTCTGCTGCGTCTCGGCGAGCCCGATCTCCCACGGCGTGCCCGCGTGCTTGAGCGAGGTCAGCGGGCTCGCGCCCGTGCCGCCGTCGTGACCGGAGACGAGCACGACGTCGGCGTGCGCCTTGGCCACGCCCGTCGCCACCGTGCCGACCCCGAACTCGCTGACCAGCTTCACGTGCACCCGGGCGACCGGGTTCGCGTTCTTCAGGTCGTGGATGAGCTGGGCGATGTCCTCGATCGAGTAGATGTCGTGGTGCGGCGGCGGCGAGATGAGACCGACGCCGGGCGTCGAGTGCCGTGTCCGGGCGATCCACGGGTAGACCTTGGTGCCCGGGAGCTGGCCGCCCTCGCCGGGCTTGGCGCCCTGCGCCATCTTGATCTGCAGGTCCGTCGCGTTCACGAGGTACTCGCTCGTCACGCCGAAGCGACCCGAGGCCACCTGCTTGATCGCGCTGCGCCGCTCCGGGTCGCGCAGGCGCTCCGGGTCCTCGCCGCCCTCGCCGGTGTTCGACCGGGCGCCGAGCCGGTTCATCGCGATCGCGAGGGTCTCGTGCGCCTCCATGGAGATGGAGCCGTACGACATCGCGCCCGTGCTGAACCGCTTGACGATCTCCGAGACGGGCTCGACCTCGTCGAGCGGCACCGGCGGCCGGACGCCCTCGGCGAACGTGAGCAGACCGCGCAGCGTCATCAGGCGCGAGGCCTGGTCGTCGATGCGGCGCGTGTACTGCCGGAAGACGTCGAACTGGCGGGTGCGGGTGGAGTGCTGCAGGCGGAAGACCGTCTCCGGGTCGAAGAGGTGCTCCTCGCCGTCGCGCCGCCACTTGTACTCGCCGCCGACGTTGAGCCGGCGGTGGGCCTGCGGGTTGCCGCTCGCGGGGTACGCGTCGGCGTGCCGCGCCGCCGACTCGGCGGCGATGACGTCCAGCCCGATACCGCCGAGCCGGCTGGTGGTGCCGGTGAAGTACTCGTCGACGACGCCCTGCGCGAGCCCGACCGCCTCGAAGGTCTGGGCCCCGCGGTACGACGCCACGGTCGAGATGCCCATCTTGCTCATGACCTTCAGCACGCCCTTGCCGAGGGCCTTGATGAGGTTCGCGACGGCCTTCTCCGGCGAGACGTCGCCGAGCGACCCGTCGCGCGCGAGGCCCTCGACGGTCTCCATCGCGAGGTACGGGTTCACGGCCGCGGCGCCGTAGCCGATCAGCAGCGCGACGTGGTGAACCTCGCGCACGTCGCCGGCCTCCACCAGGAGGCTGACGCGCGTCCGGGTGTTGCGCCGCACGAGGTGCTGGTGCACGCCGGACAGCAGCAGGAGCGACGGGATCGGCGCGAGGTCGCCGTCGGAGTCGCGGTCCGAGAGCACGATGAAGTTGACGCCGGCGTCGATGAGCCGGTCGACGTGGACGAAGATCTCCTTCATCCGCCGGGCGAGGGCCTCCTCGCCGCCGTCCACGCGGTACAGGCCGCGGACCGTCTCGCACCGGAACACGCCCGCCAGGTCCGGGTCGCGGTGGATGCGCATGATCTTCGCGAGCTGGTCGTTGTCCAGCACCGGGAAGGGCACCACGAGCTTGCGGGCGTGCGTCGGGTCGTCGGCGAGCAGGTTCGGCTCGGGGCCGATGGCGCCCCCGATCGACGTGACGAGCTCCTCACGGATCGCGTCCAGCGGCGGGTTGGTGACCTGCGCGAACATCTGCGTGAAGTAGTCGAAGAGCAGCCTCGGGCGGGCTGAGAGCACCGCCACCGGGGTGTCGGTGCCCATGGCGCCGAGGGGCTCCGCACCCGTCTTCGCCATCGGGGTGAGGAGCATGGTGAGCTCCTCCTCCGTGTACCCGAAGGCACGCTGCCGACGCCGCACCGAGGCGGGCGTGTGCTGGACGTGCTCGCGCTCGGGCAGCTGGTCGAGCGAGATGGTGTGCTCGGCCACCCACTGGGCGTAGGGCCGCTGCGCCGCGAGCTGCGCCTTGATCTCGTGGTCCTCGATGATCCGGCCGCTCCCGGTGTCGACGAGGAACATCCGGCCCGGCTCGAGCCGGCCCTTGCGCACCACGCGGTCCGGTGCGATCGGCAGCACGCCCGTCTCGCTCGCGAGCACGACGAGCCCGTCGTCCGTGACCCAGTAGCGGCCCGGGCGCAGGCCGTTGCGGTCGAGCACCGCGCCGATGACGGTGCCGTCGGTGAAGGCGAGCGCCGCCGGGCCGTCCCACGGCTCGATGAGCGTCGAGTGGTACTGGTAGAAGGCCCGGACGTCCGGGTCCAGGGACGCGTTGTTCTCCCACGCCTCCGGGATCATCATCAGGACGGCGTGCGGCAGGCTCCGGCCGGCCAGGTGCAGCAGCTCCAGCACCTCGTCGAAGCTGCCGGAGTCGCTCACGGCCGGGGTGCACACGGGCATGAGCGGCGAGAGCTCGCCGAGGAGCTCGCTGGAGAGCGTGCTCTGGCGCGCCGCCATCCAGTTGCGGTTGCCCCGCACCGTGTTGATCTCGCCGTTGTGGGCGACCAGCCGGAAGGGCTGTGCGAGCGGCCACGACGGGAACGTGTTCGTGGAGAAGCGGGAGTGGACCAGGGCCAGCTCGGTCGCGTACCGCGCGTCGGACAGGTCCGGGAAGAACGGCTCGAGCTGCGACGTCGTCAGCATGCCCTTGTAGGTCAGGGTCCGCGCCGACAGCGAGGCCAGGTAGACGCCCACCTCGTGCTCGATCCGCTTGCGGACGCGGAACGTCCGGCGGTCGAGGTCGATGCCGGACAGCGTGTGCGACGGGTCCGCCACGACGAGCTGACGGAAGACCGGCATGGTCGAGCGGGCCGTGCGGCCGACGATGTCCGCCGCCACGGGCACGTCCCGCCAGGCGAGGACGTCGAGGCCCTCGTCCCGCACGATCTTCTCCACGCCCACGACGGCGTCGTGCAGGGCGTCCGGCTCGGTCGGCAGGAACACCAGGCCGACCGCGTAGCGGCCGGGCGCGGGCAGGTCGGCGTCCACGACGTCGCGCAGGAACGCGTCCGGGATCTGGGTGAGGATGCCGGCGCCGTCACCGGTGTCCGCCTCCGCGCCGACGGCGCCGCGGTGGTCGAGGTTCGCCAGCGCCGTCAGGGCGGCGTCGACGACGTCCCGGCCGGGGGTGCCGCGCAAGGTGGCGACGAAGGCCACGCCGCAGGCGTCATGCTCCGCCGTGGGGTCGTAGAGACCCGTGACGGGGGGATGCTGCGGCGAGGTCATGGACACCGTCCTCACTGCCCCGGGTCGGCAGACCCGGGTGGGCTCAAGGTGGGGATTGTGGGGACGCCATCGGCCCGTGCGGGGCGACGATACAGGGCCGTGAGGCCCCCCTCCCACCCTCGGCGCTGGTGAGTCACGCCGGAGTGTCGGCCGCGTCCTCCGAGCCCTGGTCATGGGCCGGCTGGTCGTCGGTTCCGTGGAGCTGAGGGCCGGGTTCTCGGCCGGGGTGTCGTCGTCCTACCAGCACGAATGCTACCAGCGCGCCCAGACCCACCAGGAGGGACGTCCAGACGTTGAGCCGCAGCCCGAGGACCGTCTCCGCCGGGTCGATCCGGAGGAGCTCGATCCACAGGCGGCCGGCGGTGTAGATGGCGACGTACAGCCAGAACACGCGCCCGTGCCCGAGGCGGTACCGGCGGTCGAGCCAGATGATGGCGGCGGCCCCGGCGAGGTTCCACAGGAGCTCGTAGAGGAACGTCGGGTGGTACAGCGTGCCGACCGCGTCACCGATCGGCTGGTACTGCGGTGCGATCTCCAGGCCCCAGGGCAGCGTCGTCGGGCCGCCGTAGAGCTCCTGGTTGAACCAGTTGCCGAGGCGACCGATCGCCTGCGCCACGAGGATGCCAGGGGCCGCGGCGTCGGCGAAGACGGTGAGCCGGACGCCGGCCCGGCGGGCGCCGATCCACGCGCCGACCGCGCCGAGGGCGATGGCACCCCAGATGCCGAGCCCGCCCTCCCAGACGTACAGCGCGCTCACGGGGTCGCCCCCGGGGCCCCAGTACTGGTCAGGGCTGCTGATGACGTGGTAGATCCGCCCGCCGGCGATCCCGAACGGCACGGCCCAGAACGAGATGTCGAGCACCGTGTCGGCGTCGCCGCCGCGCTCGACCCACCGCCGTGTGGTCATCCAGACCGCGACGACGATGCCGGCCATGATCGCCAGCGCGTACGCCCGCAGCGGCAGCGGACCGAGGTTCCAGACGCTCTCCGGCGGGCTCGGGATGGAGACGGCGACGGTCGGCCACACGGCCGCGAGGCCGGCGGTCACCGGCCGCCGCCGCGGACGCCGTCGGCCAGGCCCGCGACCACGCGGCCGAGCTCGGCGACGCCGTCGCGCACCGACGCGGCATCGAGCAGCGGCCGGACGAACGCGCTCCCGACGATGACCCCGTCCGCGTACTCGGCGACCTCGGCCGCCTGCGCCGGCGTGCTCACGCCGAGCCCGACGCACACGCGCTCGGCCCCCGCACGGCGGGTGTCCTCGACGAGCCGGCGCGCCTGCGTGCCGACGCTCGCCCGGGTGCCCGTGACGCCCATCGTCGAGGCCGCGTAGACGAAGCCTCGGCTGGCGCGGGCCGTGAGGGCGAGCCGCTCCGTGGTGGAGCTGGGGGCGACCAGGAAGACGCGATCCAGGCCGTGGGCGTCCGACGCCGTCAGCCAGTCGTCCGCCTCGTCGGGGATGAGGTCCGGCGTGATGAGGCCCGCTCCCCCGGCCGCGGCGAGGTCGCGCGCGAACGCGTCGACGCCGTAGCGGACCACCGGGTTCCAGTACGTCATCACGAGGATGGGCACTCCCGTGCCCGCCACCGCCTCGACCGTGCGCAAGGTGTCGGCCACGCGGACGCCGCCGGCCAGCGCGCGCTCGACGGCGGCCTGGATCACCACACCGTCCATGACCGGGTCCGAGTACGGCACGCCGAGCTCGACCACGTCCACGCCGGCGTCGATCATGGTCCGCACCGCTGTCACGCAGGACGCCGGGTCGGGAAACCCGACCGGGAGGTAGCCCACGAGGGCGGCACGCCCCTCGGCCCGGACGGCGTCGAGCCGCGCGGCGGTGAGGCTGGTGCTGGTCGACATCACGCTCGTTCCTCCCGCAGGGCCTGCTCGTCGAGGAGACCGAACCAGCGGCCTGCGGTCTCGACGTCCTTGTCCCCGCGCCCGGACAGGTTCACCAGGATCGTGTCCCGGCGCCCCGCCTCGGCCGCCTCACGCCCGAGCTGGATCGCACCGGCCAGCGCGTGGGCCGACTCGATCGCGGGGATGATGCCCTCGGTCCGGCTGAGCAGCAGGAACGCCTCCATCGCCGCGGCGTCGGTGATCGGCCGGTACTCGGCGCGCCCCACCGACGACAGCCATGCGTGCTCGGGTCCGACGCCCGGGTAGTCCAGTCCCGCGGAGATCGAGTGGCTCTCGATCGTCTGCCCGTCCTCGTCCTGCAGCAGGAACGAGCGCGCCCCGTGCAGCACCCCGGGGGCGCCTCCCGTGATCGTCGCCGCGTGGCGACCGGTCTCGACGCCCTCGCCCCCGGCCTCGAACCCCACGAGCCGCACCGGGTCGTCGAGGAAGGCGTGGAAGATCCCGATGGCGTTCGAGCCGCCGCCCACGCAGGCGGCCACGACGTCGGGCAGCGCCCCGGTCAGCTCGAGCACCTGGGCCCGCGCCTCCTCGCCGATGATCCGCTGGAAGTCGCGGACCATGGCGGGGAACGGGTGCGGCCCGCCGACGGTCCCGAAGACGTAGTTGGTCGTCTCGACGTTGGTGACCCAGTCGCGCAAGGCCTCGTTGATCGCGTCCTTGAGCGTGTGCGAACCCGTGCGGACGGGCACCACCTCGGCACCGAGCAGGCGCATCCGGGCGACGTTGAGCGCCTGCCGACGGGTGTCCTCCTCGCCCATGTAGATGACGCACTCGAGGTCGAACAGCGCGGCCGCGGTCGCCGTCGCCACGCCGTGCTGGCCGGCCCCGGTCTCCGCGATGACGCGCGTCTTGCCGATGCGCTTGGTCAGCAGGGCCTGACCGAGAACGTTGTTGATCTTGTGCGAGCCCGTGTGGTTCAGGTCCTCGCGCTTGAGGATCACCCGTGCGTCCCCGCAGTGCCGTGCGAAGCGCGGGACCTCGGTGATGATGCTCGGCCGACCCGTGTAGGTGCGGTGCAGCCGCGCGAGCTCGCCGGTGAACTCAGGGTCGCTGCGTGCCTTCTCGTAGGCCGTCTCGAGCTCGTCGAGCGCGGCGATGAGCGCCTCGGGGACGAACCGGCCGCCGAACTCGCCGAAGTACGGACCGCTGCCCGCCGCCGTCTCGAAGCCGCCAGGCCCGGGCGCCGTCACTGACGCACCGCGCGCAGCGACGGGTGGGCCCCCGCCGCCACGAGGTCGGCCACGGCGGAGCGCGGGTTGCCGCCCGTGACGAGGCTCTCCCCGACGAGCACCGCGTCCGCACCTGAACGCGCGAAGTCCATGACGTCGTGCGGCCCGCGGACGCCCGACTCGGCGACCCGCGAGATGCCGTTCGGGATGAGCGGCGCGAGCCTGGCGAACGTGGTGCGGTCGACCTCGAGGGTCTTGAGGTTCCGGTTGTTGATCCCGATGCACCGGGCACCCGCGTCGAGCGCCCGGGCCACCTCGTCGGCGTCGTGCGTCTCGACGAGCGCCGTCATGCCGAGCGAGTGCACCCGTTCCACGAGCGAGGTCAGGACCGTCTGCTCCAGTGCAGCCACGATGAGCAGCACCAGGTCGGCGCCGTGCGCGCGGGCCTCCCACACCTGGTACGGCGTGACCACGAAGTCCTTGCGCAGCACGGGCAGGTCGACCGTCGACCGCACCGCATCGAGGTCGGCCAGGCTGCCGTTGAAGCGCCGCCGCTCGGTGAGCACCGAGATCGCGCACGCACCGCCGGCCTCGTACTCCCCCGCGAGGCCCGCGGGGTCCTCGATCGGCGCGAGCGAGCCCTTGCTCGGGCTCGAGCGCTTCACCTCGGCGATGACCCCGACCGCCTCGTCGTTGTGCAGAAGGCACTCGCGCGCGCCCGGCATCCGTGCCGCGCGCTCCTTGAGCGCAGCGAGCGGGACGGCCGCCTCACGCTCGGCCAGGTCCTCGCGCACCCCGGCCACGATGTCCTCGAGGACCGTCATCAGGCGTCTCCTCCCTGTCCGCCCCGCCGCCCCAGCGGAGCCGAACCCAGGATAGGGGGCCCGTGCGGTGCGCCCCGCCGTGCCCACTTCGTGGGACCGGCCCATCCGCCGCAGACGGGTCCGGGACCCGCGCACGTGCCCGCCCAGCTGCCTGCTCGGCCGCACCGCGCACGTGTCAGGGCGCGAGCCAGGGCGCGAGTGCCGGCACGTTGCGCGCCACCCAGTAGGCGAGGATCAGGACGAGCAGCCCCCAGATCACCCAGGGCGGCGCGAGCCAGGTCCGGGGCCGCCCGGTCACGGCACGCCGCGCCCAGCCGAACCAGTAGCCGACGAGCACCGGGATCATCACCACGGCCAACGGGTTCATGTCCCAGGCCCCGGCGACGTCCAGCGACGTCAGCGAGTGCAGCGCCCGCAACGAGCCGCAGCCCGGGCAGTAGTAGCCGGTGAGCACCAGGCTCGGGCACGTGGGGTAGGTGCCACCCTCGTACGGCGAGACGAGGTGCAGCACCGTGAGCACGGCCGCCGCTCCGACCGCCGTGGCGGCCGGAGCGGCGATCGCGCGCAGGACGGGGACGGTCGACGCCTCGGGACGGGACGGCGTCACCGCGCTCAGTACGACGTGCTGAACGACGTCGTGGTGGTGGTCCAGCCCAGCGCGAAGACGCCCACCAGGTAGACGATCGACACCACGAGACCGACGACGGCACCCCAGATGGCGAAGTTCTTGGCCTTGCGGGCCGACTCCTGCGCGCCGGCCACGTCGCCGGCCGCCCACTTGGAGTTCACCTGGGTGGCGAACACGATCGAGACGATGCCGAGCGGGAGGCAGCACAGCACGGTGCTGAGGATCGCCCAGACCAGGTAGTTCTGCGGAGGCGGGGCCGCGTTGTAGCCGCCGCCACCGTAGCCGCCGGCGCCGTACCCGCCGCCGTAGCCCCCGGGCTGCGGGTAGCTCGGGTAGCCGCCCTGGCCGTAGGCGGGGGGCTGCTGCCCGTAGGCCGGCGGCTGCTGGCCGTAGGCGGGCGGCTGCTGGCCGGGCGACGGCGGCTGCTGGCCGGGCGCGGGCGGCTGCTGGCCGTACGGGTTGTCGCTCGACCCGAAGGGGTCCTGGGGGCCGGTGGGGGTGGTCATGCCTACTCCTTCGAGCGATCGTTGTCAGACGCCACCGCACCGTTGCGAGGCGCCGAGGCGGGCTCCGGCTGGCCGAGGCCGGCCTTGCGGAGGACACCGCCGACGAGCAGTCCACCGACGGCGATGCCGGCGCCGGTCCAGACGAGCCAGGCAGCGGGCACCAGGAAGCCGACGGCCGCGACGGTCGCACCGACCATCACGGACGCCATCGCGACCCAGGCCGCGACGGTGTGACCGTGGTTGCGGGGCGGGGCGACGGGAGGCAGGTACGCCTTCTCCCGTCCCTCGGGTGCGGCGCCGAGGGGCGACGTCTCAGCCATGCGGATGCCTTTCGTCGGGTAGGCGGAACACTAGCGAACCGGCGCCCTCCACAGGCGCAGGTCAGGTCGGGTCCTCCCCGCGCGTCAGGGCGTCCCACGCCGTGACGTCGTCGGGGCCAGCCGCAGGTGACGACTGCCCCCCGGACGCCGGATCAGCCGCCTGCGTGGCACGTCGGTAGCGCGAGCCGCCGCGCGACGCCGTCGCGCCCCACCTCCCGGCGGCCACGGTCACCCAGCCGCCGAGGAGCACCACCGCGATCGCGACCGCGAGCCCCGCCCACGGCAGGGCCGCGACAGCGGCGTCCTCCACCTGGGCGACGCCGAGCGTCTCCTGGGCTGCCGCGCGTGCGGGACCGGCGGGGTCGCGCAGCACGGTCAGCGTCGACACG
>AXCX01000525.1 GCA_000767215.1 Actinotalea fermentans ATCC 43279 = JCM 9966 = DSM 3133 | reverse complement strand
AGGCCGCGGAGCGCGCCGAGCGTGAGCGCGCTGCCGCGGCGCAGGCGCCTGCCGCCGCCGAGCGCACCGAGTCCGCCGCGGAGCAGGTCACGCGTCGCCAGCGGCGCGCCGAGTCCGCCGCCCCGGAGGTCTCGCCCCTGCGGGGTACCACCGAGAAGGCCAGCCGCCTGCGGCAGATCATCGCCTCGCGCATGGTCGAGTCGATGCAGTCGATGGCGCAGCTCACCACGGTCGTGGAGGTCGACGTCACCAAGGTCGCCCGCCTGCGCGCGCGCGCCAAGGACGACTTCAAGGCCCGCGAGGGCGTCGGGCTGTCGTACCTGCCCTTCTTCGTGCTCGCGGCGACCGAGGCGCTGAAGGCCCACCCGAAGGTCAACGGCGTGCTCACCGGCGACCAGATCACCTACCACGGCCAGGAGAACGTCGGCATCGCCGTCGACACCGACCGTGGTCTGGTGGTTCCCGTGATCCGCGACGCCGGCGACCTCAACCTCGCGGGCATCGCCCGCAAGATCGCCGACCTCGCGGCACGCACCCGGGCCAACAAGGTGACGCCGGACGAGCTCAGCGGCGCGACCTTCACCGTGACGAACACCGGCTGGGCGGGCGCGCTCTTCGACACGCCCATCGTGCCGCTGGGCACCTCGGCGATCCTCGGCACGGGTGCCATCGTCAAGCGCCCGGTCGTCGCCACCGACGAGGACGGCACGGACTACGTCGCGATCCGCACCATGTGCTACCTGTCCCTGTCCTACGACCACCGCCTGGTCGACGGCGCCGACGCGTCGCGCTACCTGGCCACGGTCAAGAAGCGGCTCGAGGAGGGCGACTTCGAGTCCGAGCTCGGACTCTGAGTCGCTGACCGACGGGTCAGGACCGTGCACGTCCTGCTGGCGGGCTCCCACGGGATGCTCGGGCGCGCCCTCACGGCGCACCTGACGACGCAGGGCCACCGGGTGACGCGGCTCGTCCGCCGCCCGGTGGTCTCTCCGGCCGAGGTCTCGTGGGACCCGCAGGCAGGGCGGCTCGACCCCGCCGACCTGCGCGGCGTGGACGCCGTGGTGAACCTGGGAGGCGCCGGGATCGGTGACCGTCGGTGGACCGCTGCCTACCAGCAGCGCATCCTCACCTCGCGCACCGTCCCCACCTCTCTGCTGGCCAGCGCGCTCGCGCAGCTGGCGGCCGACGGCACCGGTCCGGGCGTGCTGCTGCAGGCCTCCGCGGTCGGCTTCTACGGCGACCGGGGCGACGAGCTGCTGACCGAGGAGTCCGGGCCCGGCACGGGCTTCCTCGTCGACGTCGTCCGCGCGTGGGAGGACGCCACCGCGGCCGCGGAGGACGCCGGCGTCCGCGTGGCCCACCTGCGGACGGGCATCGTCATGTCGCCCGACGGCGGCTCGTTCGGGCGGCTCCTGCCCTTGCTGCGCCTCGGCGTCGGCGGGCCGCTCGGTGACGGGCAGAACCACTGGGCCTGGATCACCCTCGCGGACCACGTCCGCGCGGTCGCCCACCTGCTGTCGTCGTCCGTGCGGGGGCCGGTGAACCTGACCGGGCCCGCACCCGCACGGCAGCGCGAGCTCGTGCGGGCCGTCGCGCACGAGCTGCACCGGCCGGCGGTCCTGCCGGTCCCCCGCGTCGCGCTGCGCGCCGTCGTCGGCGGGTTCGCGGACGACATCCTCTCCTCCCAGCGTGCCGTGCCCAGGGTGCTCCTCGACGACGGCTTCGTCTTCGAGCACCCGGACGTGCCGGCGGCCGCGCGCTGGCTCACACAGCAGGCGCGGGCACCACGTCGCTGACGCGCCAGCCGGCGCGACCGCCTTCGAGCACCAGGACCACGGCCGTCGATGCCGGTGCCGCTGCGTCCGGGTCGGCCGGGTCGGTCGGGGCGGGGTCGGTCGGGACGGGGTCGGTCGGGACGGGGTCGGCCGGGACACCGTCGGCCGGGACAGCGTCGGCCGGGGCAGGCTGCGCGGCGGTCGTCACCCACGCGCGCGCCCGCACCAGCACGCGGG
>AXCX01000524.1 GCA_000767215.1 Actinotalea fermentans ATCC 43279 = JCM 9966 = DSM 3133 | reverse complement strand
CCCGCACCCGCGCCGGGCCGTGCGCGCAGGGTCGGCAGCGCCAGCCCGGCACGTTCCGCGGATGCGGCGCGCAGCGGGGCCGCCACGAGGTTGGCCGCGTCGAGCACGGCGACGTCGTTGCGCCACGACGTCGAGAGCGCCAGCACGGGCGCGGGTGCGCCGTCGGCCAGCGGGAACTGCTGCGGGAATCGCTCGAGCCCGCCCGCGCTCGCGCCCCGCCAGCCGTAGATCGACTGGTGGGGGTCGCCGACCGCCGTCACGGGGTGCCCGACGCCGTCGCCCGCGCCGTCCCCGAAGAGGCTGCGCAGCAGCGCGAGCTGCGCGACCGACGTGTCCTGGTACTCGTCCAGGAGCACGACGGCGTAGCGGGCGCGCTCCGTCCGGCCCACCTGGTCGCTCTCGCGCGCGAGGCGCGCCGCGAGGGCCACCTGGTCGGCGAAGTCCATGACGTCCGTCGCGCGCTTGCGCGCCGTGAACTCCTCCACGAGGTCCATCAGGCCCGCACGCAGCCGCACCGATGCGAGCAGGTTGCGGACCGGGGCGGGGACCGACCCCCGCTTGCCGGCCGGCAGGGCGAGGACCCGGGCGCACCACTCGTCGGCGAAGGCGCGGACGTCGTCGGGCGCGACCAGGTGCTCGGCGAGCGCGCCCGCCAGCCCGAGCACGGCGTCGGTGACGGTCCCGGGGACGAGGTCCGTGTCGAGGTCGTCCACCCAGCCCTGGACGACGTCGTGCGCGAGCTGCCAGCGGCCGGCCTCGCCGAGCACGTGCACCGACGGCTCGACGCCGAGCCGGAGCGCGTGCTCGCCGACGAGGGCGGCGGCGTAGGCGTTGTAGGTCGACACGTTCGGCGCGAGGAGCAGCCCCGCCGCGCCGTCGGGCTCGCGCCGGGCCCGCCCTCGCACCAGGTCCAGCGCGCGCAGCCGGCGGCGCACCCGCTCCGACAGCTCCCCGGCCGCCTTGCGCGTGAACGTCAGGCCGAGGACGCGGTCGCGCTCGACGAGCCCGTTGTCGACGAGGTACACGACGCGCGAGGTCATCGTCTCGGTCTTGCCGGAGCCGGCACCCGCGACCACGAGGCCCGGCGCGAGCGGCGCCTCGATGACCTCGACCTGCTCGGGCGTGGGTCGGGGCAGCCCCAGCAGCTCGGCGATCTCGGCGGCACTGGTCACGAGCCCACCACCCGGCCCTCCTCCTGCAGCGGGCATGACCGGCGGACCGCGCAGAACCGGCACATGTCGCCGGTCGACGCGACCATCGCGGACTGCCGCACGGCGTCGGCCACGCCGCTGACCAGGTCGGCCGCCCAGGTGGGCGCCGGGTCCTGCGGCAGCGGGCGCTGGTCGCGCGTGGTGTAGTCCTGGTTCGCGGTGCCCACGTAGACGAGCGCCGCGCCCCCGGTCCGGACGCCGTCGGCCACGTCGTCGAAGGCGCCCGCCTCCACGGCCAGCTGGTACGCCCCCAGCTGGGGATGCCGCGCCGCCTCCTCCTGGGAGACCGCGTTCTTCCCCGTCTTGAGGTCGACGACGCGCAGCTGCGGCTCACCGTCCGGGTCCACCACGCGCTCCAGCCGGTCGACGACGCCGCGCAGCACCACCCGCCCCGCCTCGCCGAGCTCGGCCGTGAACGGCTGCTCGACGGCGACCACCTCGCCGGCGTCGCGCAGGTACGCCGCGAGCTGCCGGATCATCGAGTCCGCCCGGCGCCGCTGCTGCGTGCCGACCCAGCCCTCCGGCAGGTCCAGCGACGACCACCGCGCGTCGAGCGCCGCGGCCAGCTCCGCGTGCGAGCCCTGCGGCAGCTCGGCCGCGATCGCGTGCACGAGCGTGCCGAGGCTCTGCTCCGTGGAGTCCGC
>AXCX01000523.1 GCA_000767215.1 Actinotalea fermentans ATCC 43279 = JCM 9966 = DSM 3133 | reverse complement strand
GCCTCAGGCGGGCGCGGGCCCGGTGCTGTGCCGCACGACCAGCTCGGTCGGCAGCACGACGTGCACCGCGTCGTCGGCGTCGCCCGAGCCGTCCCGGTGCCGCGCGATGGCGGCGGTCAGCTGGGCTGCCGCCGCACGCCCCTTGGCCACGACGTCCTGCCGGACGGTCGTCAGCGCGGGCCGCGCGCGGCGGGCGATCTGCGCGTCGTCGAAGCCGATCACCGAGACGTCCTGGGGCACGCGCAGGTCGAGGTCCTGCGCGGCGCGCACCGCCCCCCACGCGAGGGTGTCGGAGAAGCAGAGGATCCCCGTCGGGCGGTCGTCGGTGTCGAGCAGGAGGCGTGCGCCCTCGTACCCTTCGCGGTCGGTGTTCTCCCGGACCTGCACGGCGGACATCCGCACCCCGGCGGCGCCGAGGGTCTGCGTCCAGGCGGCGATCCGCTCGCGCGCGACGAAGTCGCCGCCGGCCGTCGCCACGTCCGGCACGATCCCGTGCGGTCCCTCGAACGAGGACGTCAGGAGCCCGACGTGGCGGTGCCCGAGGGACAGGAGGTGCTCCGCGCCCTGGCGACCGCCGCCGCGCTCGTCGAGCGTGACGCTGGCCGCCCCGGGCGTCGGCTCCCGATCCACGAAGACCAGCGGCAGCCGGCGGCGCACGAGCCAGTCGAGCGCGGGCGCGCCGTCCGGGCACGCGTAGACGAGCGCGCCGTCGATGGGCACGTCACGCGCCGGGATGGACTCGGCGGAGCCGTACAGCGGCAGCAGCGTGACCGCGAGCCCGGTGGGCGCCAGCTCCTCGGCCACGGCACCGAAGAACGACGTCGCGACGTCGTCCCGGAACGCCGTGCCCATGGAGTTCGTCAGCAGGATCCCGACGGCGCCCGTCGTGCCCTTGGCCAGGGCGCGCGCGGCGGGGTCGGGGCCGACGTAGCCGAGCTCGGCCGCCGTCGCGAGGATCGTCTCGCGCAGGGCGGCGGAGAGCTGGTCGGGACGCGAGAACGCGTTCGAGACCGTCATCCGGCTCACGCCGACCTGCTCGGCGATGGTCTGCAAGGTCACCCGCGCCATGGGCGCTCCTTCCGGTCGCCCGCCAAGCCTAGGCGCACGTGGCGACGCTCCCACGCGACTTGCCGGGTGGCTTCACACCCGACCCTCACGGAACGTCGTGGCAGGCGTCGTCGACGTGCTCGTGGTCGGCGAGCACGTCCAGGGCCTGCGTGCGGCCGAGGTTCCAGCCCGCGAGGTCCACGGCCGGCGTGACGTCCTGCGCGGAGAGCACGCACGAGCGCAGCGGCTCGGGCAGGGCCGCCGCGTCCGGCACCGCGTCCGCGGACAGTCCCCGCAGGTACTCGACGTCGAGCGGTTCCGCGAGGCTGCCCGAGAGCCAGCCCTGGGCGTTGTGGCGCAGCACGAGCCCGTCGGGGTTCACCGCGGCCAGCGCGAGCAGGGTGACCGCTGCCACCCCGACGACGGCGCGCGGCAGCCACGGCGCGCGCCAGCGCACGCCGGCCAGGAGCACGAGCAGGAGCACCACGCCGAGCGCCGCCTCCACCGCGACGACGAAGACGCGCAGCCGGGTGAGCCCGAAGGCCTCGACGTACAGGTCCATCCGGCGCAGGGCCGACGCGACCACGCCGAGCGTGCCCACGCACAGCACGGCCAGCGTTGCGGAGGTCGCGAGCCGCTCGGCCCGGGTGCCGCGGGGCGCGCGCCGCGCCGCGACCGCCACCACGACGAGGGTGAGCACCGTGACCGCCATGAGCTGTCCGAACCCCTGGCGCGCGTACTCGGCGTACGTGAGGCCCGCGCTGGCGAGCACGTGCCGGTGCCCCCCGAGCAGCGCGCTGACCTGGAGGCCGATGAACCCGAGCACGAGGGCCGCCAGGGACGCCACCGGGAGGAGCCACTCCCCCAGGCGGGCCGCACGCGGTGTCGGTGCGCGCAGCGCACCCCAGGCCGGCGGCACCAGGGCGAGGTGGGCGGCCGCACCGGCCGCGACCGCCACGACCGCGGCGACGACGAGG
>AXCX01000522.1 GCA_000767215.1 Actinotalea fermentans ATCC 43279 = JCM 9966 = DSM 3133 | reverse complement strand
CGCGCCGCCGTCGCCCGTCCCCACCGCGGCGAGCACGACGGGCGCGAGCTCCGTCACGTCGCCCGCGCCGACGGTCAGGACGAGGTCGCCGGGCCGGGCGCGCCGACCGAGCTGCGTGGCCGCCTCCAGGCGCCCCGGCACGTGCAGGCCGCGACCCGCCGGCATCGCCTCGGTGATCAGGGCTCCGGTCACCGTGGGGTCAGGGTCCTCCCGAGCCGCGTACACGTCGGTCACCACTGCCAGGTCGGCGGTCGCGAGGGCCTCGGCGAACTCCCGGGCGAACGTCCGGGTCCGGGAGTACAGGTGGGGCTGGAAGAGCACGAGCACGCGCCCGTTGCCGGCGACCGTCCGCGCCGCGCGCAGGAGCGCCGCCACCTCGGTCGGGTGGTGCGCGTAGTCGTCGACGACGCGGACCCCGCCCCGCTCGCCGCGGGCCTCGAACCGGCGGCCGGTGCCCCGGAAGCCTGCGAGCGCGTCCACCGCGACGTCGCTCGGCACCCCGAGCAGGCGTGCGGCGGTCCACGCGGCCGCCGCGTCGAGACCGTTGTGCGCGCCCGGGACCTGCAGCTCGAGGACGGCGCGGGTGCCGTCGCGGGTGTCGTGGACCGCAACCGAGCCGCCCTCACCGGCCGGCACCCACGGGCCCATCCGTACGACGGCGTCCGCGGCGGTGCCGTAGGTGATCACCGGCACGTCGTCGGCAGCCACGCGGGCGGCCAGCCGCCGTGCCCCGTCGTCGTCCGCGCACGCCACGAGCGAGCCGCCGGGCACGATGCGCCCCGCGAAGGCGACGAACGCCGCCTCGAACGCCTCGCGCGTCCCGTAGTGGTCGAGGTGGTCCGGCTCCACGTTCGTGACGACCGCCACCTCCGGCGCGTAGGCCAGGAAGGAGCCGTCGGACTCGTCGGCCTCCGCCACGAAGGCGTCGCCGGCCCCCGGCCGCGCACCGACGGGTCCGTCCACCGCGGCGCCGATCGCGTACGACGGGTCCCGCCCGGCGGCCACCAGCACGGCGGCGACCATGGCCGAGGTCGTGGTCTTGCCGTGCGCCCCCGCGACGGCCACGGTCCGCCTGCCGGCCATGAGCGCGGCGAGGGCGACCGAGCGGTGCAGCACGCGCAGCCCACCCGAGCGGGCGGCCGCGAGCTCCGGGTTGGTCTCGCGGATCGCCGAGGAGACGACGACCGTGTGCACCCCCGCCACGTGTGCGGCGTCGTGGCCGACGTGCACGCGCACGCCTGCCTCGCGCAGGGCGGCCAGGACGGCGGAGTCGCGGGCGTCCGACCCGGAGACGGGGACGCCCCGCGCAGCGAGGAGGAGCGCCACGGCGGACATGCCTGCACCGCCCACGCCGATGAGGTGCACACGACCGAGGGTGTCCAGCGCGGGGGGCGTCGCGGTGGCCCCCGTCGCCCCGCCGGCCGCGGTCACCGGGCCACCTGCTCGACGAGGTCGGCCACCCGGGCCGCCGCGTCCGTCGTCCCGACGGAGCGCGCGGCCTGCGCCATCGCGGCAAGCCGCGCACGGTCGGCGAGCAGCGGCACGACGTGCGCCCGCACCCAGGCGGGGTCGAGCTGGGCATCCGGGACCAGGACGCCGCCGCCCGCGTCCACGACGGGCGCGGCGTTGAGGCGCTGCTCGCCGTTGCCGACGGGCAGGGGCACGTAGACCGCGGGGATGCCGAGCGCCGCGAGCTCGCTGACCGTGCCGGCGCCGGCTCGGCACACGACCAGGTCCGCCACGGCGAGCGCGTCCTGCATGTCGGCCAGGTAGGCCAGCACGTGGTACCCCGGCACGCCTGCGACGGCGGCCCGCACCTCGGCGTCCTTGCCGGTGCCGGTCAGGTGCAGGACCTGCACCCCGGCGTCGGCCAGGTCCGCCGCTGCGCCCGCCAGGGCCCGGTTCAGGCTCAGTGCGCCGAGCGAGCCGCCCGTGACCAGCAGGGTCGTCGCCGCCGGGTCGAGCCCGAGGGTCTTCGCAGCCGCCCGCCGCGCACCGTCCGCGTCGGTCTGACGCGCGGCGGCGAGCGCGGCGACGGGCGGG
>AXCX01000521.1 GCA_000767215.1 Actinotalea fermentans ATCC 43279 = JCM 9966 = DSM 3133 | reverse complement strand
CACGTCACCACCCTCGCGCCGCTGCCCGACGGGCGGCTGGCGGCCGGCGTCGTCGGGGGCGCCATCCGCGTCTGGGACCCCAGCGCGCCCGACGGCGACGGGGACGCCCGCCTGCTCACCGGGCACGTGCGCGACGTCGAGCACCTCGCGGTCCTCAGCGACGGCCGGCTCGCCTCCGCCTCGCGCGACGGCTCGGTGCGCGTGTGGGACCTCGCCGGTTCCCCGCCGATCGTGCTCACCCGCAACGACGTCGTCGCGGACGCCCTCGCCGCCCTGCCCGGCGGTGCCCTCGCGTGGGGCGGGCGCGACGGCATGATCCACGTGCAGCACCCGGACGCCCCGGCCGCGTCCCATCGGGTGCTCGCCTTCGAGCACGGCCACCGCGCGCGCGGCGTCACCGCGCTCGTCGCCCTGCCCGACGGGCGTCTCGTCGCCGGCGGCCACGACGACGCCCTGCGCGTGTACGACCCCGCGTCGGACGCCCCGCCGACCGTGCACGGCCACCACACGGCACCCGTGCACGCGCTCGCCGTGCTCGCCGACGGCCGCATCGCCTCCGCGGAGGGTCTGCTCGACGACGGGCGGTTCGGCGGCGCCGTCCGGGTGCAGCACCTCGACGGCACTCCGCAAGCCGCGCCCGCCGAGGTCACCGTCACGCTCGCGACGCCGCCGCGCGAGGTCGCCCAGCTGCGCGACGGCCGCCTGGTCACCCTCGGCCACGACCGGCACCTGCGGGTCCTCGACCTCACGACGCCCGGGCCGACCCCCCTGCGGATGGGCGACCGCGTCACCCACCTCGCCGCACTGCCGGACGGCAGGATCGTCACCAGCCTCGCCGACGCGACGGTCGAGGTCTGGGACGTCCCCGGGAGGACCTGACACCGTGCCGCGCCACGACCGCCCGTGGGCCGCCGTCCTGCCCGACGCGCGGGACTGGGTCGCCTCCTCGCCCGACCCGGGCGCCCGCTGGCTCCTCCTCACCGCCGTCCTGGACCGGGACGCGGACGACCCCGCCGTCCGTGCGGCGCGCGCCGAGATGCTGACGCACCCGGACACCGCCGACCTGCTGAGCCGGCTCACCCCGTGGGACGCGGGCGCGCCCCTCGGCGGCCACAACGCCCCGGCGTTCGCGCCCAACCTCCTCGCGCTGCTCGCCGACCGGGGGCTGCGCTCCGGCGACGACCCGCGCGTCGACGCGGTCCTCGACGCGATGCTCGAGCACGCCGACGACGAGGACCGGTTCTCCTCGTTCGCCGGGCGCCGCGCCGACGACCCGCCGGTGTGGGGCACGCTGCTCTGCGACACCCACGCGATCGCCGAGACGCTGCTGCGCTACGGGCGGGGCGACGACCCGCGCGTCGGGCGAGCGCTCGAGCGCATGGCCGCGGACCTCGCCGACACCGCGCAGGGCCGCGCCTGGCCGTGCCGGCCCGACCCGGTGACCGGGTTCCGCGGGCCGGGCCGCCGCGGCGAGATGTGCCCGCAGGTCACGCTGGAGGCGCTGCGCGTCCTGTCGCTCGTCCCGGCCGGGCGGCGACCGCTGGACGAGGCCCGGACCCTCGCCGTCGCGCGGGTGGCGCTCGGGGTGTGGCGGGACCGGGCCGTGGCCAAGCCGTACATGTTCGGGCACGGCGCCACCTTCAAGACCGGCAAGTGGCCCGCGACCTGGTACTCCGCGCTCACGCTGCTCGACGCGCTCGGCCGCTGGCCGGCGCTGTGGCGCGGGCCGGGCGCCTCCGACGACGACCGGCGCGCCCTCGCCGAGCTCGCCGCCTGCCTGGTCGCCTACACGACCGACGACGACGGCCGCGTGACCCCGCGCTCGACGTTTCGCGGGTTCGAGCAGCACACGTTCGGCCGCAAGGACGGACCGTCACCGTTCGCGACCTCCGCGACCCTCGCCGTCCTGCACCGGCTCGACGACCTGGCCGACGACGTCGCGCGCGTCGACGTCCTCGCGCTCGGCTCCTCGAAGGGCGGCACGGGCCAGGTGCGCCCGCCGCGGGCGCCTCGCGCGACGGGCGGCGGCGCGGTGGGTCGCAGCG
>AXCX01000520.1 GCA_000767215.1 Actinotalea fermentans ATCC 43279 = JCM 9966 = DSM 3133 | reverse complement strand
CGGCCGGCCACGGCGAGCTCGGCGGCGCCGTCGAGCACCGTGAGGACGCCGGCGGACAGGTCCGCGCGGGCCTGCAGGGAGCGCACCTCCGCGGTTCGCGCCGCCCGGGTGGCCCACCACGGTCCGACGATGCCCGCGACGACGAGGCAGGCGGCGAGCGCGAGCCCCGCGACGGGCAGGAACGCGCCGACGAGCACGGCGCTGCCGAGGCTCACGACGGCCGCCACGGCGATCGGCAGGAACCCACGCACGACGACGTCGCCCACCGCGTCGACGTCGGCGCCCACGCGCGCGAGCAGGTCGCCGCGCCGCAGGCTCAGGAGCCGCCGTGGGTCGGCGTCGGCGAGCCTCGCGTACAGGCGCTCGCGGAGCGTCGCCATGCCGCGCAGCGCGACGTCGTGGGAGGCCAGGCGCTCGAGGTAGCGCAGGACGCCGCGCGAGACGCCCAGCGCGCGGACGGCGACGGTGGCCACCGTCAGGTACATCACCGGTGGCATCTGGGACGCGCGCGCGATGAGCCACGCGGACACCGCGGCGAGCCCGACGGCGCTGCCCAGCCCGGCGGAGCCCGTCAGGATCGCGAGCACGACGCGGCGCCGGGAGACGCCGAGGAGGCGGACGGCGCGCCAGAGGTCGCTCATCGGGTCACCACCTCGTCCTGCGGCGCGAGCGGGGCCGACGTCACGTGCACCACGTCGTCCGCGACGTCGAGCAGCGCGGGCCGGTGCGCGACGAGGAGGACCGTCCGGCCCTCGGCGCGGAGGCGGCGCACGGTGTCGACGACCTGGGCCTCCGCGGCCGCGTCCAGGTGCGCGGTCGGCTCGTCGAGCACGACGAGCGGGGTCGGGTCGAGCAGCGCCCTCGTCAGCGCGACCCGCTGCCGCTGGCCGAGGCTGAGCCCGGTGCCGCCCTGGCCGATGCGCGCGTCCCAGCCGTCCGGCAGGCCGGCGACGACGGCGTCGAGGCCGGTCAGCGCGGCCGCCGTCGCGAGCCGCTCGAGCGGCGCCTCGCCGGTGGGGTCGACGGCGGCGCGCACGGTGCCCGGCTCCTGCACCGGCCGTTGCGGCACCCAGGAGATCTGGGACCACCAGCCGGTGA
>AXCX01000519.1 GCA_000767215.1 Actinotalea fermentans ATCC 43279 = JCM 9966 = DSM 3133 | reverse complement strand
AGCTCCACGTCGGCGAGGTCGAGCGCGGCGCCGGTGCTCGGCTCGAGGACGACGTGCCCGTGGTCCGGTGCCAGCAGCCCCAGCAGGGTCAGCGCGGCGGTGGACTTGCCGGCGCCGTTCGGGCCGGCCAGGGCGAGCACGCGCCCTGGGCGCACGACGGCGTCGAGGCCCGCGGGCGCCAGCCGGTGGCGGTCGGGGGCGGCCACGCCGACGCCGGACAGGCGCACGGTGGTGGTGCGCAGGTCGGGTGCCTGCCGTGTCCCCGACGACGGGAGCGGCTCGGCGAGGACCGCGAACGCGCGCTCGGCGGCGGCGACGCCGTCGGCGGACGCGTGGAACTGGGCGCCCACCTGGCGCAGCGGCAGGTAGACCTCCGGGGCCAGGACCAGCACCGCCAGTCCCGTCTGCAGGTCGAGACCGCCGTGCACCAGCCGCAGGCCGACGCCCACGGCGACGAGGGCGACCGAGAGCGTGGTGAGGAGCTCGAGCACCATGCCGGAGAGGAACGCGACGCGCAGCGTTCCCATGGTGGCGCGGCGGTGCGCGTCGCCGAGCTCACGCACCCGGGTGGCGGGGCCGCGGTGGCGCCCGAGCGCCTGCAGCGTGGGGATGCCGGCGAGCAGGTCGAGCACCTGGTGGCCGAGCCGGGTCATGGTCGCGAGCCGGCGGTCGGCGTAGCCCGCGGTCACCTGTCCGATCAGCCACATGAACAGCGGCACGAGGGGGAGGGTCACGGCGATCGTGACGGCCGCGACCCAGTCGAGCCCGAGGACGACGGCGAGCGCGCCGGGCGTCACGGTCACGGCCAGGAGCAGCTGCGGCAGGTACCTGACGAAGTACGGCTCGAGGGCGTCGAGCCCGCGCGTGAGCAGCGTCGCCGCCTCGCCGCCCGAGGCGGCGAGCCACCGGGGGCCGAGGCGCGCCGCGTGCTCGAGCACCTGGCCCCGCAGCTCGGCGACGGCGCGGGTGG
>AXCX01000518.1 GCA_000767215.1 Actinotalea fermentans ATCC 43279 = JCM 9966 = DSM 3133 | reverse complement strand
GGCCGCGACCGCGGGCCAGAAGACGAGCCCGCCGGGCAGCGCGTGCACGGACTCGACGAGGACCCCGGGTGCGGTCCCGGCGTCCGCGACGAGGTACAGCAGGACCGGCGTGGCGGCGACCGCGGCCAGCGCGAGCCGCCACCCCTCGTCCCGCCGGAGCAGCCCGACGACGCCGAGCGCGAGCACCGCCGGCCCGAGCAGCACGGTGAGCAGGACGCGCACGAGCTCGGCGCTCGAGTAGTAGTCCGCCCCGTCGCCGAGGACGAAGACGAGCAGGCCGGCGAGCACCCAGACCGCGGCGACCCCGCCGATGACCGCCGGCACGGTGAGCCACCCGCGGTCGACCGGGTTGGCGCCGCCGAGCTCCGTGGCACGCGGCGCCATCGCGAGCACCGCGCCCGCGAGCCCAACGGCCAGGCCGGCGCCCACCCCGCCGACGAGCTCGGGCGAGTCACCCTCGAAGGCGTCGCCGACGAGGAAGCCCAGCACCATGACGAGGTAGGGCACGTTCAGCGCGAACCGCAGCAGCCCCGCCCGCCGCACGTCGAGACGCGGGCCGTACGCGCCGGCGCGCGCGAGGTAGGCCGCGAGCAGCGACACCAGCGAGATCGCCGTGATCACGACGACCTCGAGCCGCCCGAGCCCGTCGAGGCCGTAGTCCCAGGGGAGCGTCAGGCCCAGCACGAGCAGCAGCGCGGCGAGCGCGTCGCGCACGACGTCGCCGCCCGGCACCCCGGCGAACGCCCGTCGCACGGCGCCCGACGGCGTTGGCGACCCGTGCGCGTCCTCCCACCCGCCGTAGGTGGGCAGCTGGGGCCGCCATCCCTGCTGCGGGTAACCCTGCTGCGGGTAACCCTCCTGCGGGTACGACTGCTGGGCGTAACCCTGCTGGGCGTGCCCCTGCTGCGGGTAGCCCTGCTGCGGGTACCCCGCCTGGGGGGCCGTCTGGGGGTACGGCGGCTGGACGGGCAGCACGGCGGTCGGCTGCTCGGCGCCCCCAGGCTCGCCCGCAGGGCCGCCCCCAGGCGCGCCCCCAGGCTCGCCCGCCGGCTCCGCCGCCCGCTCGACGTCCGCGGGCCGGCCGCCGCCCGGTTCCACCGCTGCGCTCGTCGGCTCGGGCTGCTCGGCAGCGCCCGTCTTGTCCGCCTTGGCCATCGCGTCCTCCCGTGGGTCGCCGGCGCGTCTGCACGCCCGCACTCGTCAGGCCGTCCCGATCGTGTCACGGCGCTCTGTGACGCGCCGCGCATCGGACCCATCGTGACGTAGCGAGACGAGCCGGGCGAGGCCAGCGGCCCGGCGTAACGCCCAGGTGAACGAATCTCAGCCGAACGGCCGCTCTCGGTCACAGCACACCTTGCCGATGTCATAGGGGTCGTGACGGAGAAGGGGACTCACGGATGAGCATCACTCACCACGCCGGTGCGCCCAGCACCCTGGGCTCGGTGGAACCGGCCACGGAAGGCCACGGACGTCGCCTCGCGCCCGAGCAGCTCGCCGCGGTCGACGCCGAGCAGCGCGCCCACCTGAGCTTCGCGCAGTCCCCCGATGCCCCGGAGGGCGAGCACCTCGTCCGTCGCAGCATCGAGCTCCTCGCGCCCTACGGCTGGCACCACCTGCGCATGGTCACGTGGCAGCAGGCGACGCCCGGCACCGTCGCGCACCTCGTCGTCGGCCCGGGTGGCGTCGTCGTGGTCGACGAGCGGATCTGGACGGGCGCGGTCTCCGTGGAGGCGGG
>AXCX01000517.1 GCA_000767215.1 Actinotalea fermentans ATCC 43279 = JCM 9966 = DSM 3133 | reverse complement strand
TGCGAGCGCGAGGTGGACGCCCTCGGCGACGCCGTCGCGGCCCTCTCGGCCATCCTGCCGCCGCAGTACCGGACGTCCGTCTCGGGCGTGCTCTGCGTGACCCCGCGCGACATGCCCGCCCAACGCCTCGACGGCATCCACCTGGTCGGACGGCTGCACCTGGGTGGACTGCTCGCCGGCCTCGAGGAGCGCCTGTCGCCCGTCGAGGTGCAGGACGCGGCGCGGGCCCTCACCCTCGCCTTCGACGGGCCCGCGCCCGCGCCCGCACCCACCCCCGGCCCGCTGCCGGCGGTGCCGTCGCAGCGGCCGTCTCCCGAGGCCATGCACCTGCCGGCGGAGAGCCCCGCGCCCGCGGCCTACT
>AXCX01000052.1 GCA_000767215.1 Actinotalea fermentans ATCC 43279 = JCM 9966 = DSM 3133 | reverse complement strand
CTCGGCGACCCGGAGGTCTCGCGCGCGGTGGCGGAGCGCCGCGGGGCCTGAGCGGCGCCCTGGCAAGCAGGGCCCGGGCCGAGCGGGTCAGGCGTCGGCGCGCGGGCTGAGGACGGCGACGAGGAAGTCGGCCTGGGGCGTGAACGGCCGCAGGTCCCACGTGGCCAGGGCGACGTCGAGCTCGAGGCCGGCCTCCCGCGCGTCGGCGAAGAAGTGCTCGAACGGGTAGCCGCGTCCCGCCCCGAAGCCGACGACGACGCGGCCGCCGGGCGCCAGGTGCGCGCCCATCCGGCGCAGCACGTCGACCTCGGTTCCCTCGGCGACGAACGTGATGACGTTGCCCGCGCAGAGCACCAGGTCGAACGGCTCGACGCCGTCGGCGAGCAGGTCGAGCTCGGCGAGGTCGCCCACGCGCCAGTCCGGGCCGGGGTGGTCCGCGCGGGCCGCGTCGACGAGCACGGGGTCGACGTCCACCCCGACGACGACGTGCCCGCGCGCGTGCAGCTCCGCGCCCACCCGGCCCGGGCCGCAGCCGGCGTCGAGGATCCGGGCCCCGCGCGGGACCATCGCGTCGACGAGGCGCGCCTCGCCGGCGAGGTCGGCGCCGTCGGCCGCCATCCGGCGGAACCGGTCGACGTACCAGTGCGAGTGGTTCGGGTCGGCCGCGACGCGGGCCTCCCAGCGGGTCGGTCGCTGAGCGCTCATGCCCCCAGTCTCCGCCCTCCGCGCCACTGCCCCGCCGCCGCGCCTCCGCCGTCCGCTCTTCTGCTCGTCTGCGGAGGATTCATCGCGCTTTCCGCGACGAATCCTCCGCAGAACGGTGAGGCTCGTCAGGGGAGAGCGGCGCAGGTCGGGCCGCAGCGGCGGAGGGTTCCCGTCCATCCGCGGGATCGCAGGGCCTCGGCCACCTGGCGCGCGGTCCCGCACGGGTTCCCGGCGACGTGGGCCCACCGGTAGCGGAGCGTCAGCTCCGCACGGGCGATGACGACGGCGTTGTCCCGCCACGTGTCGGCCTCCGTACGTCCCGACGGGTGGGCGAGGCGTCCGTCGAGCTCTGCACGGACCCCGAGGCCGTCGTACCGGACGTCGGAGCGGATCCAGCGGTCGCCGAGCCGCTCCCAGCCTTGGCGCGCGGAGCGTGGCAGGCCGTGCCGTCCTTCGACGTCCCGGTGATAGCGCAGCTCCAGCGGCGACTCAGCACCGTCGGCGACGGCCGCGAGCAGCTCGAGGAGAAGGGCGCGCCGAGTCAGGTGGGGACGCGCGGCGGCTGCGTCGAGGATCAGCTCCGGCCGCGTCCGTGCCCGCACGGCAGCGCAGATCAGACCGACCGCATCATCGTCGGACCGGGCGGCAGCGACCAGGTCCAGCGCCGTCGTGCCCGGGCTCGTGACGGGGAAGCGAGCCACGACCTCGCCGTCGAGCCGCCGACGTCGGTGGAGTCGAACCGTGGGTGCGGCGGCGAGCGTGGACCTCGGCGTCGGCGTGAGGCGGCGCGACTCGGGGACGGAGACGTCCAGGACGCGCGGGGGGCGGAGCACGTAGCCGAGGACGAACCCCGCAGCGGCATGGCTGAGGTGTGCGCCCGCGCCGGCTCGCAGCAGGGCGGCCCGCGCCCAGGTCCGCCAGGGCACCTCGCCCGAGTGCACGACGACGACGCCCGTGAACGCCCGCTGCCACTCGCCTCGGGCCACCCTCCGCCCGACGGCGTCCGCGCTCACCCCGAGGGCGCGCAGCTGGGCGACCGTGAGCACGCCGTCCTGCTGGTCGGCCCTCCGCTTGACGAGGTCGAGCCGGGACGGGTCCACGGGGACAGACCACGCGACGGCGCACGAGGTCCGGCGTCGGGCCCGCCCTGCCTGTGCACGCAGCCCCCTGTGCACGCAGCCCCCTGTGCACGCAGCCCCCTGTGCACGCAGCCCGCCGCCGGATCGCCCGGCCGGTCGTTGATCGACCACTCTGCGGAGGATCCATCGCGAATTCCGCGACGAATCCTCCGCAGAGCTGGATGCGCCGGCCCGGTGCCGGGCCAGAGGGCTGGGACGGGAGGGTCAGTGCTCCTTGGGGTCCTTGGCCTCCTTGGCCGCCGCGGCGACCTTCTCGACCAGGTGGCTCGGCAGCACGTCATAGTGGTCGAACCGCGCGTCGAACGTGCCGCGACCGCCGGTCATCGACCGCAGGTCCATGACGTAGCGGCTGATCTCGGCCTCCGGCACCATCGCCTGGATCTCGCTGATGCCGCCGGGGAGCGAGTCGGTGCCGGCGATCCGCCCGCGCCGCGAGGAGACGTCGCCCATGACGTCGCCCTGCAGCTCCTGCGGGACCCGCACGGTGATGAGCGCCACCGGCTCGAGGATGACCGGGCCGGCCTTGGCCATGGCCTCCTTCAGGCCCATGGACGCGGCCGTGCGGAACGCCATCTCGGAGGAGTCGACGGGGTGGAACTTGCCGTCGTAGCACTCGACCTTCACGTCGACCACGGGGAACCCGTGCACGCCGCCCAGCGCCATCTGCTCCAGGACGCCCTTCTCCACCGCGGGGATGAAGTTGCGCGGGATGGCGCCGCCGACGATCGAGTCGATGAACGCCGAGCCCTCGCCGCGCTCGGCCGCGCTGACCCGCAGCTGGCAGACGGCGTACTGGCCGTGGCCGCCGGACTGCTTCTTGAGCTTGCCCTCGGCCTCGGCGGTGCGCGTGATGGTCTCGCGGTAGGCGATCCGGACGTCCTCGGTCACGACGTTGACGCCGAACTTCCGCGCCAGCCGCTCGAGCGCGACGGCGATGTGCGTGTCGCCGGTGCCGCGCAGGATCGTCTGGCTCCAGTCGTTCCGGTCGATCGCCAGGCTCGGGTCCTCGCCGACCAGCCGCTGCATGGCCGAGGACAGCTTGTCGTCGTCGGCCTGGGTGAGCGGCTTGAGGGCGAGCGCGTACGGCGTCGGGCGCTTGGCGGGGGCGGGCACGTGCACGGTCTGGCCGCGCTTGGCCAGGGTGGAGCCCGTGGGGGTGGCGGCGAGCTTCGCGACGGCGCCGATGTCGCCCGCGACGAGCGACTCGACGTTCGTGTGCTCCTTGCCGCGCATCCGGAACAGGCCGTGCATCCGCTCCTCGGTGCCCGTCACGCCGTTGACCAGCCGGTCCTCGTTTCTCACGGTGCCCGAGAGCACCTTGAACAGCGAGACCTGACCGACGAACGGGTCGGCGACCGTGCGGAACACGTACAGCAGCGGCTCGCCGGCGGGGTCGGCCACGACCTCGGTCTCCGGGCCGTCGGGGGTGCCGGCGCGCACGACGGCGGGGCGGTCCGCGGGCGACGGCGCCAGCTCGCACAGGTAGTCGGCCAGGCGGTCCACGCCGACGCCGGTGAGCGCGGAGCCCACGAGCACGGGGAACTCGGAGCCGTCGCGCACCTCGTGCACGAGGGCCTTCTCGAGCTCGTCGACCGAGGGCACGTCGCCCGAGAGGTAGCGCTCGAGCTGCTCGTCGTCGCCGGAGACGATCTCCTCGGCGACCTCGTCGTGCAGCCGCTTCTCCTCGTCGGCGACCTCGCCGCTGAGCGCCTGCGTGTGGTGGGTGCCGTCGCCGTCGTAGGCGTAGCCCTCCTCGGTGAGCACGTCGGCGACGCCGTGGAAGGCCTCCTCCTCGCCGATCGGCAGCTCGAGGGGCACGAGCCCCGAGCCGAACGTGGCGCGCATCTGCTCCAGCACGCGGTGGAAGTCGGCGCGCGGCTTGTCCTCCTTGGTCAGGAAGACCATCCGCGGGATGCCGAGCTCCTCGCACTGCTTCCAGACGATCTCGGTGCCGACCTCGACCCCGTCGACGGCGCTGACCACGATGAGCGCGAGGTCCGCGACGGACAGGGCGGCGTCGACGCCCGCGGCGAAGTCGGCGTAGCCGGGGGTGTCGATGAGGTTGATCGTGTACTCGCGCCCGTCGGGCGCCTTCCACGGGAACGGGGCGATGGCGGGCGACAGGGAGATGCCGCGCTTGATCTCCTCGGGCTCGGTGTCGCACACCGTCGTGCCCTCTTCGACGCGGCCCAGTCGAGGGACGACCCCAGCCCGGTGCAGGAGGGCTTCGGCGAGGGTCGTCTTGCCTGCGCCGCTGTGGCCCACCAGAGCCACATTCCGGATGGTTGCGGTGTCCATTCTTACTCCTTCGTTGGAGTGGCCCTTTGGGGCAGGGTAGTCAGATGGGACCTGCTGGCAAGGGGACCTACGTCGGTGGCATCCGACGCGCCGCAGCGCGGGCGGCCGGGGCTCGTGGGTGCCGGTCGAGGTCCTTCCCCAGCACTCCTCAACTCCGGTTAGGATGGCGACGACGTGGGAGCGCTCTCGCCCGTGTCCGCCCGCCGGCGCCGAAGCCCCGGGCCGGGCCCGAGGTGCAGCCGGTGCCCCGCCGAGAGAGCATCCGTCGCACCACCCCACGGCACGCCAGCACGTCAGAGCAGCACCCAGAGCACGCCACAGCAGCACCTCAGAGCACACTCAGAGCACGACACCTGCGCACCCACCCAGCACCACGAGAGGGCCTCCTGCCATGCGCTTCGGGCACTTCGACGACGCGACCCGCGAGTACGTCATCACCACCCCGCACACGCCCTACCCGTGGATCAACTACCTCGGCTCCGAGCGGTTCTTCTCGCTGATCAGCCACCAGGCCGGCGGATACTCCTTCTACCGCGACGCGCGGATGCGCCGGATCACGCGGTACCGCTACAACAACGTCCCCACCGACGAGGGCGGGCGCTACCTGTTCGTCAACGACGGCGGCGACGTCTGGACGCCGTCGTACCTGCCGGTGAAGGCCGAGCTCGAGCACTTCGAGGCGCGGCACGGCCTCGGCTACTCGCAGATCACGGGCCAGCGCGGCGGCGTGCGCGTGGAGTCGCTGTTCTTCGTGCCGGTGGACACCGACGCCGAGGTGCAGCGCGTCTCGGTCACCAACACCACCGACGCCCCCAAGTCGCTGCAGCTCTTCTCCTACGTGGAGTTCGCGCTCTGGAACGCGCTCGACGACCAGACGAACTTCCAGCGCAACCTCAACATCGGCGAGGTCGAGGTCGAGCAGGACGGCCCCACCGGCACCGCGATCTACCACCGCACCGAGTACCGCGAGCGCCGCAACCACTACGCCGTCTACGCGGTGAACACGCGCGCGAACGGGTTCGACACCGACCGCGAGTCGTTCGTCGGCCTCTACAACGGCCTGCACGAGCCGGTGGTCCCGACGGCCGGCGCCTCGGCGAACTCGGTCGCGAGCGGCTGGTACCCGATCGCCTCGCACGGCCTCGCCGTCGAGCTCGCCCCGGGCGAGTCGCGCACCTTCGTGTTCGTCCTCGGCTACCTCGAGAACGACGACGACGCCAAGTGGGCCGACGACGCGCACCAGGTCATCAACAAGGCGCCGGCGCACGCGCTCCTCGCGCGCTTCGCCACCACCGAGCAGGCCGACGCCGCGCTCGCCGAGCTGCGCCAGTACTGGACCGACCTGCTGTCGACCTACTCGGTCACCTCGACCGACGAGCGCCTGGACCGCATGGTCAACATCTGGAACCAGTACCAGGTGATGACCACGTTCAACATGTCGCGGTCGGCGTCGTACTTCGAGTCCGGCATCGGGCGGGGCATGGGCTTCCGCGACTCCACCCAGGACCTGCTGGGCTTCGTGCACCTGGTGCCCGAGCGGGCGCGCGAGCGCCTCCTCGACGTCGCGGCGACGCAGTTCCCGGACGGCTCGGCCTACCACCAGTACCAGCCGCTGACGAAGCGCGGGAACCTCGAGGTCGGCTCGGGCTTCAACGACGACCCGATGTGGCTGGTCGCCGCCGTCGCCGCGTACCTGAAGGAGACGGGCGACTTCTCGATCCTCGACGAGCAGGTGCCGTTCGACAACGACGACGCCCTCGCCGACACCCTGTTCGAGCACCTGACGCGCTCGTTCCGGTACACGGTCGACCACCGCGGCCCGCACGGCCTGCCGCTCATCGGGCGCGCGGACTGGAACGACTGCCTCAACCTCAACTGCTTCTCGACGACGCCGGGCGAGTCGTTCCAGACGACGGAGAACAAGGCGGGCGGCGTCGCGGAGTCGGTGTTCATCGCGGCGCAGTTCGTCCTCTACGGCGCCGAGTACGCCGCCATCGCGGAGCATCGCGGCCTGGCCGACGTCGCCGCGGACGCGCGGGCCGCCGTCGAGGAGATGCGCGTCGCCGTCGAGAACCACGGGTGGGACGGCAGCTGGTTCCTGCGGGCGTACGACTACTTCGGTACGCCGATCGGCACGCACGCCGACACCGAGGGCCAGATCTGGATCGAGCCCCAGGGCTTCGCGGTCATGGCAGGCATCGGCGTCGACAGCGACGACCCGACCACGCCGGAGTCGCAGGCCAGCCGCGCCGTCGCCGCGCTGGACTCGGTGCGCGACATGCTCGGGACGCCGCACGGCCTCGTGCTGCAGTACCCCGCGTACCGCACCTACCGGCTGAACATGGGCGAGGTCACGACGTACCCGCCGGGGTACAAGGAGAACGGTGGCATCTTCTGCCACAACAACCCGTGGGTGGTCATCGGTGAGACGGTGCTCGGCCGCGGCGACCGCGCGTTCGACTACTGGACCCGCACGGCGCCCGCGTACCGCGAGGAGATCAGCGAGGTGCACCGCCTCGAGCCGTACGTGTACGCGCAGATGATCGCCGGCAAGGAGGCCCCGCGGCACGGCGAGGCGAAGAACTCCTGGCTCACCGGCACGGCCGCGTGGACGTTCGTCGCGGTCAGCCAGTACCTGCTGGGTGTGCGGACGGACTACGACGGCCTCGTCGTCGACCCGCAGATCGGTCCGTCCGTGCCGGAGTTCACCGTGACCCGTCGCGCCCGCGGCGCGACCTACGTGATCACGGTGAAGAACTCGGGCACGCCGGGTCGCCGCGCGTCGCTCACGGTCGACGGCGCCCCCGTCGAGGGTCGCCTCGTGCCGTACGCGGCCGCCGGCAGCACCGTCCACATCACGGCCGAGCTGTGAGGTACGGCCACTTCGACGACGCCGCCCGCGAGTACGTCATCACGCGGCCGGACACGCCGCGGTCCTGGATCAACTACCTGGGCTCGCGGCTGTACGGCGGCATCGTCACGCAGAACGCCGGCGGCTACTCGTTCTACCGGTCCGGCGGCACGGGCCGCGTGCTGCGGATGCGCTTCAACGGCGTGCCCGTCGACGAGCCGGGTCGCTTCGTCTACCTGCGCGACGACGCCACGGGCGACTACTGGTCGGCCTCCTGGCAGCCGGTGGGCAAGCCGCTCGGGGAGTACGACGCGCGGGTGCGGCACGGTCTGGGCTACTCGGTGTTCGAGGCCGGCTACGCCGGGATCCGCAGCGAACTGACGACGTTCATCCCCGCGGGCCAGGCCTTCGAGTACTGGTCCCTGGAGGTGCACAACCCCGGGCCGGACGCGCGGACCATCTCCGTCTTCTCCTACGCCGAGCTGGCGAACGAGTGGAGCTACCGGCAGGACCTGGAGAACCTCCAGTACAGCCAGTACGTCGTCGTCTGCCGCTACCGCGACGGGATGATCCACCGGCGCAACTCGACGCGTGAGGCGGACAGCGACCTGTGGTTCGCGGTGGCGGGCGCCGACGTCGTCGGCTTCGACACCGACCGCGACGCGTTCCTCGGGCCGTACCACACGCAGGCGAACCCGCTCGCGGTCGAGCGCGGTGAGTGCTCCGGCAGCGAGGCGACCGGCGACAACGCGTGCGCGTCGCTGCAGGTGCGCCTCGAGCTCGCCCCCGGCGAGCGCCGCCAGGTGATCTTCTGCCTCGGCGTCGGGAACCCGGACGAGCCCTGGCGCGACGAGCGCCCGCGCATCGGCGCCCCGGCGGGCGACCCGCCGCTGCCCCCGGGCCGGCAGGTGATGGCCGAGTACGCGACCCCGGAGCGCGTCGCCGCCGAGCTGGCCGCGCTGCGCGCGGAGTGGGCCGAGCGCCTGGGCACGCTCCAGGTCACGACGCCGGACCCGACGCTCGACTCGATGGTCAACGTCTGGCACGCGTACCAGACGCACATGACGTTCAGCTGGTCGCGCGGCGTCTCACTCGTCGAGGCGGGGGACCGGGACGGCCTGGGCTACCGCGACACGGCGCAGGACTGCCTCGCCGTCACGCACGCCATCCCGGCGGCCGTCCGGGAGCGGCTGGACATGCTCCTCACGGCGCAGACGGCCGAGGGCGGCGGGCTGCCCCTGGTCAAGCCGCTCACGCACACCCCGGGCAGCGAGCCGACGCCGGCGCTCGAGCAGTACCGCTCCGACGACGCGCTCTGGCTGCCCATCGCGGTGGCCGCCGTCGTCGGGGAGTCGGGCGACCAGGGGTACCTCGCGCAGGTGCTGCCGTTCGCCGACCACGGCGAGGCGACGGTCCTGGATCACCTGCTGCGCGCGCTCGACTTCTCGCTCGCGCACCGCGGGTCGAACGGGCTCGTGCAGGGCCTGGCGGCCGACTGGAACGACTGCCTGCAGTTCGGCACCACGGGCGAGTCGATGTTCTCCACGTTCCTGCTGGCCAACGGCCTGCGCGTGGTCGGCGAGCTGGCCGCCGCGGCCGGGCGCGACGACGTCGCCGACCGGTGCGCGTCCGGGCTCGCCGAGCTCGCACCCGCGATCGACGCCGCCTGGGACGGCGACTGGTTCATCCGCGGCATCTCCGCCACGGGCGCGGCGCTCGGCTCCGTCGAGGCGGACGAGGGTCGGATCTACCTCGAGCCCAACGTGTGGGCGGCGATCTCCGGGGCGACGTCGCGCGAGCGCGCCGAGCGCGCGATGGACGCGGTGCACGAGCACCTCGCGACCGAGCACGGCGTGGCCCTGTGCGACCCGCCGCACACGCACCCGATGGAGGGCATCGGGCTGTCCCTGCTCGTGTTCCCCCCGGGGCACAAGGAGAACGGCGGCATCTTCTGCCACGCGAACTCGTGGGCGATCGTCGCCGAGGCCGTTCTCGGCCGGGGTGACCGCGCCTACGACTACTACCGCTCCTACCTGCCGGCGAAGGGCGACGGCGACGCCGACCCCCGCCAGGAGGTGCACCAGGCCGAGCCGTACGTCTACAGCCAGTTCACGCACGGCCCGTCGTCGCCGCGGTTCGGTCAGGCGCGCAACCCCTGGCTGACGGGCACGGCGAGCTGGACCTACGTCGCGGTGACCCAGTACCTGCTGGGCGTGCGCCCCGAGGTCGGCGGCCTGCGCGTGGACCCGTGCCTGCCGACGGCGTGGGACGGCTTCGAGATGACGCGCGCCTTCCGGGGCCGCACGGTCCGGGTGCGCGTGCGCAACCCCGAGCACGTGAGCCGCGGCGTGGTGTCCATGGAGGTCGACGGGGTCCCGGTCGTCGGGAACCTCGCGCCGGAGTCGATGCTGCGCGACGGCTCGGTGCTGGACGTCCGCCTCGGCTGACGAGCGCCCGCCGGGCCGCGCGCCCGGAGGTCGCGCCCGGAGGTCGCGCCCGGAGGTGGTGACGCCCTGGCGTCACCACCGTGCCGGTCAGGATGCGTCGAGGATGTCCACGACGAAGATCAGCGTCGCGTCGCCCGGGATGGAGCCGTTGCCGTCGGGGCCGTAGCCGAGGTCCGACGGGATGACCAGGAGCACCTGGCTGCCGACGGTCTTGCCGACCAGGCCCTGGTCCCAGCCGGCGATGACGCGTCCCGCGCCGATCGTCGTCTGGAACGGGGCGCCGTTCTCCCACGAGGAGTCGAACGTCGTGCCGTCCCACAGCCAGCCGGTGTACTGCAGCGTGAGCACCTGCCCGGTCTGGACGGCCGGGCCCGTGCCCTCGATGAGCGTCTGGGCGACGAGCTCGGTGGGCTCGGTCGCGTCGCCGACCTCGATGGACGGCGAGCCGTCCTCGGCGAGGGTCACGGTCGGCAGACCGGCGGGCGGCGCGACGGCCGTCCCGGCGGCGCGACCCGGCACGGCGCCGACGACCTCGAACACGAAGACGGTCGACGGCGTTCCCTCTGCGCCGTCGGTGCCCGGGGTGCCCGGCACGGCGAGCAGGAAGCGCACGCCGACGTTCTGCTCGGCCAGGACGTCGTTCATCGCGGCCGGCATGTTCGGGTCGCCGAGCAGGAAGGCCTGCGGGGCCCCGACGTCCCACGTGGAGCCGGCAGGCTCGCCGGTCGAGCCGTCGACCAGCATGTAGTGCACGCGCAGCAGCTGGCCGTCCGTGATCGGCTCGCCGGCGCCGGGGGTGTCGACGCGGGCGACCGGGGCGGAGACCTCGAACGGCGCGTCGAACGTCACGGTCGGCGCGGAGCCGAGCGGGCCCTCGACGGCGACGGCCGCCAGGGCCGCGAGGTCGGCGGCGCTGGGCGGCTGCTCGCCGGTCGGCTCCGAGGTCGTCGTCGCGGTCGGGGTCGGGCTCTCGGCGGCGTCGCCCGAGTCCGCCTCGTTGCCGCAGGCGGCGAGCAGGAGCGTCGCGGCGAGGACGGCGGCAAGCATGGGTCGGCGCACGGCTGGAGTTCCTCCGGGATCGGGACGGCCCGCGAGACGCACAGGGCCGCAGGGCAGCCTACGTCCGATGACCATGCCCGGTCCTGTGCGTCCGGTGAGCGTCCGGTCAGCGGCCGGGCCGTCGGCGGCCGGACCGCCCCCGCTATGGTGAGGCGTCCCATCACGAGCGGCCGAGAGACCTGGCTCCGCGACGCCGCAGCAACCCGCGCCTGTCCTGCGCGTGCGGGTGCTCCCACCAGGGACGATGGAGCGAGATGACCACCACCAGCGGTGCCGGGCGCCCCGGCCCCACGGGCGTCGCCGCGTGCGTCGCCGACCCCGCGCGGCCCAGCGTGTCCTTCGAGCTGTACCCGCCGCGCACCCCGGCCGGCATGACGTCGATGCAGCGCGCGGTCGAGCAGCTCGCCGCCGTCGGCCCCGACTTCTTCTCGGTGACGTACGGCGCGTCCGGCAGCACCCGGGAGACCTCGCGCGAGGTGGTCCGCTGGCTCAAGGCCAACACCGACGCCGACGTCGTCGCGCACCTGACCTGCGTGGGCGTGCCCTGGGCGGAGCTCCGGCAGACCGCCGAGGGCTTCCTCGAGGAGGGGGTGCGCGACCTGCTCGCCCTCCGGGGCGCCCCGCCGCGGGGGGTGGCCACCTGGGAGGCCCACCCCGAGGGGCTGACGTCCGGCAGCGAGCTCGTCGCCCGGCTGCGCGAGCTCGGCCGCGAGCACGCGGTGCCGCTGTCGATCGGGGTGGCGGCGACGCCGTCGGCGGCCTGGGCCGCGCCCGGCCAGAGCGCCGAGCCGGGCCGCGACGACGTGCTCGCGCTGCTGGCGAAGCAGGATGCCGGCGCGGACTACGCGATCACCCAGGTGTTCTTCGAGCCGCAGGTGTACGCGGGGTACGTCGCGGCCGCGCGCGCGGCGGGCGTGCACATCCCCGTGCTGCCCGGCATCGTGCCGCTCGTGGACCCGGCGCGGCTGCGCCGGCTCCAGGAGATCAGCGGGGTGCCGGTGCCACCGGAGATCCTCGTGCGGCTCGACCTGAGCGACGGCGACGAGCGCGTCGTCGTCGGGCGGCGGCTGGGTGTCGGGCTCGTCGAGCGCCTGGTCGAGGCGGGCGCCCCGGGCGTGCACCTGTACACGTTCAACACGCACCTGGCGTCGCTGGACCTGCTCGCCGCGCTGCACCTGCCGGTCCCGCGGCGGGCGTGAGCGCAGGTGGCACGCTAGAACCGTGACGAGCACCACCACCCCCACCCCCGCCGACCTCCGGCGCTGGCGGCGCTACCTCGCCGACGAGCTCGCCGAGGCCGGCGTGTACCGCGACCTGGCCCGCCGCAAGGAGGGCGAGGAGCGCGAGATCCTGCTCGCCCTGTCCGACGCCGAGGGCCGGCACGCCGCGCACTGGCAGGCCCTGCTCGGCGACCGCGCGGGTCGCCTCCCGCGGCCGGGCTTCCGGTTCCGGGTCCTGGCGCTGCTCGCGCGGCGCTTCGGCTCGGTGTTCGTGCTGGCGCTCGCGCAGCGCGCCGAGGTCCGCTCGACCTACGAGGCCGACGTCGACGCGACGGCGCAGATGGCCGCCGACGAGCGCATCCACGCCGAGGTGGTCCGGGCGCTCGCGACGCGCGGCCGCAACCGCCTCGCGGGGAGCTTCCGGGCCGCCGTCTTCGGCGCCAACGACGGCCTGGTGTCCAACGTCGCCCTCATCATGGGCGTCGCCGCGGCCGGCACCGATCGGGGCGTCGTGCTGCTCACCGGCCTCGCCGGGCTCCTGGCCGGCGCCCTGTCCATGGGCGCCGGCGAGTTCATCTCGGTGCGCTCGCAGCGTGAGCTCCTCGCGGCCTCGACGCCGAGCCCCGACGCGATCGAGGCGCTGCCGGACCTCGACGTCGACGCGAACGAGCTGGCGCTGGTCTACCGGGCGCGCGGCATGACGCCGGAGGAGGCGCAGAGGCACGCGGACGAGGTGATGGCCGACATCGTCATCCTCGGAACCGCGAGCCGCCGCTTCCACGCGGACACCGACCCGGACGTCGACCCGCACGAGGCCGTCGGGACCGCGTGGGGCGCGGCGTCGTCGTCGTTCTGCTTCTTCGGGATGGGCGCGGTCATCCCCGTGGTGCCGTACATGTTCGGGCTCGGTGGGGCGACGGCGCTCGTCGTCGCGCTGGTCGCCGTGGGTGTCGCGCTCATGACGACGGGCGCGTTCGTCGGCCTGATCAGCGGTGGGCCGCCTGTGCGTCGGGCGCTGCGGCAGCTCGCCATCGGCTACGGCGCGGCCGCGGTCACCTACGGCTTGGGCGCGTTGTTCGGGACGACCGTCGCCTGAGCGGGGCCGGGGCCGGGCGTCGCGTCGACGTGACCGGCCCGGAGCGTCGGGATCGCGACGAGCGTCGCGAGCACCGCGAAGGCCGCCGACCCGGCGACGACGAGGAACCCGCCGTGCGAGCCCTGGTTGTCGATGGCGCCGCCGGCGGCCGCCGAGCCGATCGACACCCCGACGCCGAGCGCCGTGCCGACCCAGGCCAGCCCCGTGGTGAGCTGGTCGCGGCGCACGAACGACGTGACCAGGCCGTTCCCGTTGACGATCGTCGGCGCGATGGTGAAGCCGGTCACGAACATGACCGCCGCGAGCATCGGCAGGCTGGTCACCACGAAGAACAGCGAGACGCCCGCGGCGAGCGCGAGCACGCCGATGACGAAGCGCCGCCACAGCGGGCTGACCCAGTGCCGCAGGCCGTAGCCGAGGCCGGAGAGCATCGAGCCGCACGCGAAGACCGCGAGCACGAAGCCGGCGGAGGACTTGCTGCCCTGCTCCTCGGCGAACGCGACGGTCGCGACGTCGGTGGCGCCGAAGATCGCGCCGACGGCGGCGAACACGAGGGTGAGCACGATCATCCCGCCCGAGCGCAGGAGCGAGCCCTTCGGGGCGTCGTGCGCGCGCGGCACGACGGGCGGCTCGGTGGCGCGCTGCGACAGGAGCAGCCAGCCGCCGACGAGCACCGCGACCGCGGGCAGCCAGAGGCCGGCGGTGGGCGCGACGGTCGTCGAGAGGACCGTCGCGACGACCGGCCCGACGATGAAGACGAACTCGTCCAGGGCCGACTCCAGGGAGTAGGCCGTGTGGATCGCGCCGGGGTCGCGCAGCACGTACGTCCATCGCGCGCGGACGAGCGCGCCGACGGAGCCGATGCTCGCGCCGGCGACGACCGCCGAGGCGAAGATCCAGCCCGGGTGCGCCTCGAGCCCGATGGCGGCGATCACACCGAAGATCCCCAGGCCCGCGACCCGCAGGGCCGGGTTCATGACCCGCGCCTGGCCGTACCGGTCGACGAGGTGGGCGAGCAGCGGCGCGGCGATCGCGTGCACCACCACGTACACGGCGGTGATCTGGCCCGCCAGGGCGTACGACCCGTAGACCTCGGGTACCGCCAGCACGATGGCGATGCCGACCATGGACATGGGGAGGCGCGCGAGGACGCCCGCAGCGGAGAAGGCCAGGGCGCCCGGGCGCGCGAGAACCTCGCGATAGGGCCGGAGCATGTGCTCCATTGTCCGCCCTCGGACCGACACCCCTGAACCCATGTCCGGGCCCGCCGACCGGGCGCCGTCCCCACCCCACCGTGTGGAGCGTTCGTACCTGGAGTGGAGCGTTCTCGACCGACACGCCGGGCGTGTCGGTCCCGAACGCTCCACTCCGCGGGAGGGGACCCGGGCCGTCAGGTCAGGGCGGCCGTGACCACCTCGCGGGCCGCGGACTGGACCTCGGCCAGGTGCTCGGGGGACACGAACGACTCGGCGTAGATCTTGTAGACGTCCTCGGTGCCCGACGGGCGCGCGGCGAACCACGCGTTCTCGGTCACGACCTTGAGCCCGCCGATCGGGGCGTCGTTCCCCGGCGCCGACGTCAGACGCGCGGTGATCGGCTCGCCCGCGAGCGTGTCCGCGGTGACGCGGTCCGGCGTCAGGCGCGCGAGGGCGGACTTCTGCTCGCGCGTCGCCGGGGCGTCCACGCGGGCGTACCAGGACTGCCCGTGCCGCTCGACGAGGCCCGCGTGCAGCTGCGACGGCGACTGGCCGGTCCGCGCGATGATCTCCGACGCCAGCAGCGCCAGCAGGATGCCGTCCTTGTCGGTGGTCCACACGGTCCCGTCCGAGCGCAGGAACGACGCGCCCGCGGACTCCTCGCCGCCGAACCCGACCGACCCGTCCAGCAGCCCCGGCACGAACCACTTGAACCCGACCGGCACCTCGAGCAGCCGGCGCCCCTGCGCCGCGGCGACCCGGTCGATCAGCGAGGACGACACGAGCGTCTTGCCGATGGCCGTGCCCGCCGGCCAGCCCGGCCGCGCGCCGCCGTACAGGTAGTCGATCGCCACGGCGAGGTAGTGGTTCGGATTCATCAGCCCGGCGTCCGGGGTCACGATGCCGTGGCGGTCGGAGTCGGCGTCGTTGCCGGTCGCGACGTCGAACGGCGCGCTCCCGCCGTCGGTCGCCGCCATCGCCCGGACCAGGGAGGCCATCGCCGACGGCGACGAGCAGTCCATCCGGATCTTGCCGTCCCAGTCGAGCGTCATGAACGCCCACCGCGGGTCGACCGTCGGGTTCACCACCGTCAGGTCGAGCCCGTACCGCTCCCCGATGGCGCCCCAGTAGTCCACGGCCGCGCCGCCCAGCGGGTCCGCGCCGATGCGCACGCCCGCGGCGCGGATGAGGTCGATGTCCAGCACCGACGGCAGGTCGTCCACGTACGCGGACAGGAAGTCGTGCTTGTGCGTCGTGTCCGCGACGAGCGCCGACTCGACGCTGACGCGTCGCACCTGGTCGACGCCCTGGCGCAGGATCTCGTTCGCCCGGCGCGCGATCCACCCCGTCGCGTCGGAGTCCGCCGGCCCGCCGTGGGGCGGGTTGTACTTGAAGCCGCCGTCGCGGGGCGGGTTGTGCGACGGCGTCACCACGATGCCGTCCGCCAGCCCGCTCGCGCCGCCCGACGACGTCGTGCGCACCCCCTCCGCGGTCGTCGCACCGTTGTGCAGCAGGATCGCGTGCGAGACGGCGGGCGTCGGGGTGTACGCGTCCCGCGCGTCGATGCGCACCTCGACGCCGGCCGCGGCGAGCACCTCGAGCGCCGTCCGCCACGCGGGCTCCGACAGCGCGTGGGTGTCGCGGCCGAGGAACAGCGGGCCGTCGGTGCCCTGCGCCCGCCGGTACTCGACGATGGCCGCGGTGGTCGCGACGATGTGCGCCTCGTTGAACGCGGTGTCCAGGCTCGACCCGCGGTGGCCGGACGTGCCGAAGACGACCTGCTGGTCGGGGTTCTCGGGGTCCGGCGTGCGGTCGTAGTAGGCGGCGACGAGCGCGCCCGTGTCGATGAGGTCCTCGGGCAGGGCGACGGTTCCAGCGCGCGGGTGCATGCTCCGATCCTTGCACCGAGCACCTGCCCGGCTCCATGGCTGCGGACCACCGCGACCGCCACAGGTGGGGGACGCGACCGGCGACCGGTACCCTCGCTGCCCATGGCGAGGACTGAGTTCGTGCTGCGTCCGTTCGAGGGTCTGCCCGGCGAGCCCGACTGGGTGGCGATGCGGGAGGTGGTCCCCGCCGCGTCCGCGACGGCGAGGACGACCAAGGCCCACGGCGCCAAGGACGTCATGGTGGTCACGCTGCTGCCGGGCGCGTGGCCGGCGATCCACCGCGCCGACGGCGTGGTCCTGCTGGCGCTCCAGCAGAACGCCGGCTCCGGGGACGCCTCGCGCGACCTGGCGGACCTGCTGCTGCGCGCGATGGCGCTCGAGCCGGGCACCGCCATCCGCAGCGCGACGCCGCCGGCCGACGCCGACGGGCCGCGCCTGCAGGACGTGCTGGACCTGACCGTCCCGTTCACCGTCACGGTGCACGACGCCTTCGACTTCTGGGGCCTGGAGGGCAGCGACCTGGAGGCCGACGCCGTCGCGACGGCCGACGCGCTCGACATGGTGCCCACCCGACGGCTCACCTCCGTCGAGCACGCGTACTGGACCCGCATGGGCGGCCGCGAGTACATCCGCTGGGCGCAGCCGCACGACGAGGAGGCGTTCATGGACGCCCTCGCCCGGCTGCACGCCCGCCGCGAGTCCGGTCTGGGCGACGGCGGCGCGCAGGGCCGCTTCATCGGAGCGTTCCGCTCGTGCGGCCTCGTGGTCCCGGTGTGGGAGCTCGAGCCCGGCCTGGCCGACGACCGCATCGAGGAGCTCATGGGCGCCCTCGCCGGCCGCCTGGACGGTGCGCTCGCGGTCGACGGGCCCCTCGACGCGAACGCCCGCCGGGCCCGCGCGGGTCTCGTCGCGCGGCAGCTCACGCTCCGCTGACGCGCCGCCGGCATCCCGCCGGCACCCTGCCCGCACCCTGCCCGCACCCTGCCCACACCTGCCCACACGAGGGGACGCGAGCCGCGCGTCCCCGCCGCGGCCTGCGCCGATGACCGTCCGTTGACCAGGTCGTGGCGCCCGGATGATGCACCCCTACGTTCCGGATAGGGTGTGCGTGTGGCCAGGTCACGCCGCTCGGAGCAGCCCGCCGACGGCGGCGCGCCCGCTCCCGGCACGACGGAGCCCGGCACGACAGAGCCCGAGGGCTCGGCCGACGCCCCGGCCACGGCGGCCGACCCCACCGGCGACGCCAACAGCGCCGCACCCGACGCGGACG
>AXCX01000516.1 GCA_000767215.1 Actinotalea fermentans ATCC 43279 = JCM 9966 = DSM 3133 | reverse complement strand
CTCGCGGTCGGCGGTCGCCCGCTGCAGCGCGGCGTACTGGTCGGCCTCCGTCCGCAGGGCGGCGGCCTGGGTCTCGGCGTTCTGCGCGGTGGCCTTCGCGTCGCGCTCTGCGGCCGCACGCACGCCGTCGGCGTACTCCTTGGCCTCGGTGCGCAGAGCGGCCACCGCCTCCTCGGCGGCCCGACGCAGCTCGGCGGCCTCGGACTCCGCGCTGGTGCGGAGCTGGGCCGCGTAGCCGTCCGCGTCGGCGCGCAGCGCGGCCGCCTCCGCCTCGGTGCGCCGACGGAGCTCGGTGGTCTCGGCGTCGGCGGTCGCCCGCAGGTCCGACGCGTACCGCTCGGCCTCCTCGCGCTGCCGGCTGGTCTCGACCTCCGCGGTGTTGCGCAGCTCGGCGACGTAGCGCTCGGTGCCCACGCGCAGCTCGGTGGTCTCGCGCTCGGCGGTGGCGCGCAGGGTGCCGAGCTCGCGCTCCAGGCCCGTCCGCCGCTCGCTCTCCTCGGTGGCGATCGTGCTCGAGATGCGTGCGGCCTCGCGCTCGGCCGACCCCACGAGCTCCTCGGCGCGGCGCTGCGCGGCGCTGAGCGTGCTCTCCGCCTCCGACGACGCGGACTGGCGGACCTCGTCCGCCTCGCGGCGCGCCGTCGCGAGCAGCTCGGCGACCTCGTTCTCGGCGCGTGCCCGCATCTGGCCCGCGGCGAGCTTCGCCCGCGCCATCGCGTCGGCCGCCTGCGCGTTCGCCTGCGCGACGACGTCGGAGGACTGCTCCTCCGCCGAGCGCAGCAGGTGCTCGATCCGCGACCCGAGGCCGGAGTACGTCGGGCGCTCGGCCTCCCGCAGCTGCCGGTGGGCCTCGGACAGCTCGCCGGCGATCTGCATCGCCTTGGTGTCGAGCTGCTCGACCTGCCTGCGTGCGTCGTCGAGCTGCCGCTGGAGGCCCTCGAGCTGCTGGTCGACCAGTGCACGGTCGTAGCCGCGCATGACCACCGGGAAGGTCGAACGGTCGTCGGGCACAACTGCCTCCTCGAAGGAACGACGGCGCGTGCGGGGGCGCTCTCGGCGCGCGGGCGCGAGTGCACACATGAACCCCGGCGGTCAGCCTATCGGTCGTCGGCGTGCGGCCCCACCCCGAGCAGGGCACCATGATCGAGGGCTCGTGGACCGCCGTGCGGCGGCCTCGCGCCGGTCCGGAGCGTCGCTCACGGGCCCCGGGGAGCACGTCGGACGGGCGTGCGGAGCTGCTCCGGCACGTGGGGCGGTGCCCGGAACGCCTATTGTGAACCGGCAACCGTCGTCGGAAGGGACCCGGAAACCATCGTGATCCAGCGTGTGCTCGCGACGCTGCTGTGCCTCGTCGGCGCGGCCGCGATCGCCCTGGGCATCGCCTCGGCGACCGCGTGGCGGGCGGACGACGTCCTCGTCGCCAGCGCCACGGCGGCGCCCGGAACGACGATGATCGTGACGGACCCCGGCGTGCTCGAGCTCGCCGCGGAGGACGTGACGGTCACCGCGACCGCGGACTCGCACGTCGTGATCGCCCTGGGCCGCGCGCAGGACGTCGACGCCTGGGTCGGCGGGGACGCCCACACGCGCATCACGGGGCTCGCGGAGTGGCACGTGCTCGCGACCGACGACGTGGAGGCGGAGCCCACGCCCACGCCCACGCCGACGGAGGGCGCGACGGCTGCGCCCGAGGAGGGGCAGGCCCCGGCCGAGGGCGAGGCCCCGGCGGAGGGCGAGGCACCGGCGGAGGGCGAGGCACCGGCGGAGGGTGGGGACGCGACGGAGGGGACGGTGGCCGAGGAGGCCGCGGCCCCCGACCCGTCCGGCTCCGACCTCTGGATCACCGAGGTCTCGGGCAACCGGGACGCCGAGTTCGAGTGGACCGCGCAGGACGGGCGCTGGAGCGTGCTCGTGGCCGCGGTCGGCCCGGGTGCCGACGCGCCGACCGTGTCGCTGGCCTGGCCGCAGGTGGTCACCACGCCCTGGCTCTGGCCGGGCGTCGTCGTCGGCGGCCTCCTGCTCCTCGGCGGGCTGGCCTGGTGGGCCCGCATGCTCCTCGCAGGGCGCCGTGCCGCACGGCGCCCTGCGCCCGCGACCGCGGGC
>AXCX01000515.1 GCA_000767215.1 Actinotalea fermentans ATCC 43279 = JCM 9966 = DSM 3133 | reverse complement strand
CACATTGATCGCCGTCACACACACCCCGCGGGCACCGCCCTGCGCCGGAACCACCACGTCGAACCCGTGCGACGCACCGTGCTGCGGGAAAGCGCTCGCCACGTCCGGTCGCGACACGTTGGCCAGCACCGGCCGACCCGCACCTTCGACGCTCACCCAGACGTAGGTCGACGCCGCCGTGTCGGGGTCCAGCGCCCAACCGCGTAGACGGATTCCCCCGGCCACACCCTGGGCGGACTCCAGGTTGCCCACGGGAGGTCCGCCGTCGAGCACGCCGAGCGGGGCGTCGGCGCCGCGGACGAGCCGGACCGTGGCCCCCCCCGAGCCGATACCCGTGACCTGGACGGCGAACGCGTCGTCGGGCGTGGCGAACCATCCGCCCACGGGCAGGACGAAGCTCTCCCCCGGCAAGGCGAGCAAGTACGAGTCCGAACCCCTGGACGGGACGCCGTCCACCCTGTGGACCACGACACCCGGCACGTACCTGGTGGTTCCACTGCATGCCTGGACGCCCGCGGGGCAACCCCCGCGGGACGTCGCGAGGTCGGCGTCACGTCCGACTGCGGCGCGGTACTCGACGTAGTAGGTCGCACCTCCCGTGGCGAAGGTGAGGAACCGCTGACCAGTCAGGCCTCCGACCGGGGCGAGCGTCGCCGTGACCGGACCGCTCGCGATCACGGCGTTCGAGCTCGAGATGAGACCCAGGGTGGCCAGGTGGGCTGCACCCAGCGGCCCGGTCCCGCCCACCGACGTGCCCATGACGTCGTAAGCGTCGCCGTACTCGCCGTTCCGGCAGGCAATCGCGGAGTAGTCGCCGCCGGTGCACCCGGTGCGTGAGTTCGAGTGACCGAGCTCGAGCGTGTGCCCGAGCTCGTGGGCCATGACGCTCCAGGTCGTGTAGCCGTTGAGCCAGGCCACGCCGCCGTTCGCGACGTGCGCGACGCCCGCGAACCCGCACGCGTTCCAGCGCGGCGTGTGCACGACCACGTGTTCGCCGGTCCCGCTCGAGGCCACCCCGGCCCGCTCGCCCGCCCAACTGAGGAAGCCGAGGATCTGCGACGTCGTGCAACCCTCGCTCGTGCTCCAGCCCGAGTAAGTCCCGACGGCGAGCTGGTCGCCGACCTGGAACTGCACCGCGCTCCCCGTGGACTCACGCCAGAACGGCGCGACCTGTGTGGTGACGATGTCCGCCAGGGTCGACGGCATCACCGACGGGGTCTGACCGGGCAGCGCCCCCGCGAGGACGTCGACGGTACGCGACGAGGGGCCGGCCAGGCTCGCCACGGTCGGCTCGACCGCGGCGAGCTCCGCCGGGGCCAGGACGGTGACCTCGGACACGTCCGCTCCGCCATCGGCCTCGAGCGGGGCGTCCGCGCCGTCGGCGACCGACGCAGCGGTCGTCGTGATCTCGACCGTCGCCCCCGCCGGAACACCCGCCAGGTCCGCCTCGGCGACCTGGAGGGCGTCCCCGCTCTCGGCCACCACAGCTGTGGCCTCGAAAGCCTCGCCGTCGTACACCTCGACGGCGACGCGCACGACCTCGCCCACCAGCACCATGGGCTCCGCATCCGCCGCCCCGGGCTCCGCGTCCGCCGCCCCTGGCTCGGGCGCCGCCGCGCCAGGCACAGGCGCCGCGGCGCTCTCCTGCTCGTCGGCGCCGGCACCTTCCGGCGCGGATCCACCGTCGCTGTCCAGCGCCTCGGGCGTGGCCGACGGGGTCGCCGACGGGGTGGCCGACGGTTCGTCGCTCGCCGGTGCAGGCTCGACGACGGTGTCGGCCACGTCGGGCGTGGCCGCCGACGTGGCCAGCCCGGCGTTCTCGGCTGCGGCGGAGACGGCCCCGCCGGGAGCGAACACGAGCACGGCAACAGCGAGCAAGTTCAGCAGACGAGTGGGCACTTCTCCCCTGACCTCGATGGTCGACCCTCCCCCCGACCCAGGGCGGAGGGACCCGGACACCGACAGGGAGGAGCGAGCCGCGCCGACCCTGACACGTCCCTTATCGGCTCGCGGGCCGCTGACCTGAACCCGCCTTCGCCGAAGGAATGGACGAGCTGCCGAGTCTCAGGTCCTCGGCACGGTCAGGGTGCGGCAGCCGAGCAACCGGTCA
>AXCX01000514.1 GCA_000767215.1 Actinotalea fermentans ATCC 43279 = JCM 9966 = DSM 3133 | reverse complement strand
GCGGGGGCGGCGGGCGGCGCGGGGGGCGGCGTCGTCGGCTGCTGCTGCAGACCGCTCACCGCACCGCCGGCGGCACCCATGCCCATGCCGAGGAAGGCGAGGTTCGCGCCGCCGGCACCGCCGGGGTTCTCGCCGGCCGCCTGGATACCGCGGGCCGCCGCCTGCTGCATGAACGCGTTGCCGCGGTTGCCGGACAGCGCGTCGGCCTTCTTGACGTCGCTGAGCAGCGCGCGGGTGTCCTCGTCGTACTCGACGGCCGCCAGGGCGACCTTGACGATCGTGAGCCCGCGGTCCGTCGTCCAGCGGTAGCCGTCCTCGACGGCGGCCGCGAGCGACTGCGCGAAGCCGACCGCGTCGCTCTGGATGCGCGCGATGCGGTTCCCCTTGCTGGGGTCGTTGGTGTACATCGAGAACGCCGCCGACAGCGAGCCGACGACCTCGTTGAAGAGCTGGCTCGCGGCGTCGTTCTCGAAGTCGGAGAAGTCGAAGACCTGCGGGGAGGCGCTGTAGTACGTCAGCGGCACGAACTGCTTGACGAACAGGATCGGGTCGACGATCCGCAGGCTGTACGTGCCGCGGGTGATCGCGCCGACCTGCGCGTTCAGGTACGCGTCGTCCCAGTAGATCTCGGACTGCGTGCCGAACTTGTTGTTCGGGATCTCCTTGAGGTTGACGTAGAACGCCAGCTGCTGGGACCCGGGCTGCCCGCCGAACTTGAACCGCTCCCAGGACATCCCCAGCGTCGAGGAGAGGATCCCGCCGCCCGCGAAGATCGACTGCGAGTTCGGGTCCTCGGAGTTCCAGACGTACCCGCCGGGCTCAGCCGCGAAGGCCGTGAGCTGGCCGTCCTGGAACGTCAGCAGGCCGTACCCCTCGGGGATCACGATGCGGCTGCCGTTGCTGATGATGTGCGCCGAGCCCTGGGTGTTCGAGCCGCGGCCGGCGTTCTGCCCCTGCGCGACGGCGGGGAACAGGGCCGCCGTCGGCTCCAGCCCGGCCGGGGGGACCAGGAAGTCCTTCCACTGGTCGGCGAACGTCCCGCCGAGCGCCCCCGCGAATGCCTTGATGAGTCCCACTGTCGCCTCCGTGGTTCACGAGCGGTCGCCCGCGGCAGCCATCGCCACGGTCGCGGGACGGCCTGTGTGGCCGAACCCGATCACGCTCGGGATGCTAGCGGACCACCCCCTCGCGAGAGGGGAACGAACGGGTCCACGAACGTTCCACGGGGTAGGTCCGCCCCGGGCGCCCCAGCCGCCCTACTCCCAGCCGGCCGTCGCCTCGGCGAGCCGCGTGCGCCCGTCGCGGACGGCGGCCCGGCCCCGCTCGAGGAACGTCGCCGCGAGCACCACGAGCAGGCCGACGAGGGCGACCAGCACCCACATCCCGGCACCGCCCCACGCCGGCACCAGCTCGACGAGCGGCAGCACCACCGCGACGACGACGCCGGCCAGGACGATCGCGGCGCCCGCGAGCAGCCGACGCCGGACCCGCGTGAGCAGCGACCACAGGAACACGAGCACGCCGATCCCCGCCGCCACCAGCGCGTGCAGCACCGACACCGTGAACGCCGCCACGAAGGACGCCACCACGCAGAACCCGATGCCCGCGACGTCCAGGGCGGCGAGGGACGGGTCCGACGGCGGCAGCACGCGCTGTCGCCGGTCCGCCCGCCAGATCTCGACCACGGCGATCATCGCGCCGCCGACCGGGACCGTGTACCAGGCGACGACGCCGCCGAGGGCGTCCGCCGCGTAGAACGCCCAGGCCAGCCAGGCGACCACCGGTGCGGCGGCGCGCAGGCCGAGCACCCGCAGCGCGACGCCGTACGCCGCCGCCTCGACCGCGGCGACCGCCAGCACGGCTGCCACCAGCACCGCACCGCGCACCTCGACGGCGTCGACCGGGCCGGCCACCCGTCCCGCGAGCGCGAACCCGGCCGCGACCACGAGCGTGGCGAGGCCGAAGGTGACCAGCGGCGGCTC
>AXCX01000513.1 GCA_000767215.1 Actinotalea fermentans ATCC 43279 = JCM 9966 = DSM 3133 | reverse complement strand
AGCACCCGGCCGGCCCGGTCGGCGAGGTGCCGCCCGGGGGGTCCGTGGACCCCGGCCGGCTCGGCTGAGGAGGGCCGCGATGACCGACCTGCCCGACGACGTCCCGCTCCCCGGCGAGCCCGACCTGGCCGTCCCGCCCGAGCCGCACTACGACGCGCCGCGGGCCGAGGCGGCCGTCCGTGAGCTGCTGCTGGCGATCGGGGAGGACCCCGACCGCGACGGTCTGCGCGAGACGCCGGCCCGGGTCGCCCGCGCGTACGCGGAGACCTTCGCCGGGCTGTACCAGGACCCGCGCGAGATCCTCGCGACGACCTTCGAGCTCGGGCACGAGGAGATGATCCTGGTCAAGGACATCGCCGTGTACTCCACGTGCGAGCACCACCTGGTGCCCTTCCACGGCGTCGCGCACGTGGCCTACATCCCCGGGCCGGACGGGCGGGTCACCGGCCTGTCGAAGATCGCGCGGCTGGTCGACCTCTACGCGCGCCGCCCGCAGGTGCAGGAGCGGCTCACGTCGCAGATCGCGGACACGCTCGTCGAGGTGCTGGCGCCCGGGGGCGTGCTCGTCGTCGTCGACTGCGAGCACCTGTGCATGACCATGCGGGGCGTGCGCAAGCCGGGCTCGCACACGGTGACGTCGGCCGTGCGCGGGCAGCTGCGCAACCCGGCCACGCGCGCCGAGGCGATGAGCCTGATCATCGGCCGGTGAGGCGCGCGTGAGGCACCCGGCGCCCCTGCCCGCCAACCTGACCGGTCTCGACCGGACGCTCGTCATGGGCGTGGTGAACGTGACGCCCGACTCGTTCAGCGACGGCGGGCGGTGGTTCGACCGCGACCGCGCCATCGCGCACGGCCTCGAGCTGCGCGCGCAGGGCGCGGACCTGCTCGACGTGGGCGGGGAGTCCACCCGCCCGGGCGCGCCGCGCGTGGACGAGGACGAGGAGCGCCGCCGGGTGCTGCCGGTGGTCCACGCGCTCGCGGCGGAGGGCGCCGTCGTCAGCGTCGACACCACGCGCCCCGGGGTCGCCCGCGCGGCCGTCGAGGCGGGGGCCAGCGTCGTCAACGACGTCTCGGGCGGTCTCGCCGACGCGGGCATGCGCTCGGTGGTCGCCGAGACCGGGGTGGTCTACGTGGCGATGCACTGGCGCGGGCACGCCGACGTGATGGACGCGCTCGCCGACTACGACGACGTCGTGACGGACGTGCGGGACGAGCTCGCGCGACGGCTGGACGAGCTGCTGGCGGCCGGTGTCCGCCTCGACCAGGTGGTGCTCGACCCGGGGCTCGGGTTCGCCAAGCCCGGCCGCGACAACTGGCCGCTGCTGGCCAACCTCGACGTGCTGGCCGGCCTGGGTCGGCCCCTGCTCGTGGGCGCGTCCCGCAAGCGCTTCCTGGGCCACCTCCTGGCCGGGCCGGACGGGGAGCCCGCCCCGCCCGACGCGCGGGACCTGGCGACGGCGGCCGTGAGCGCGCTGTGCGCGGCCGCGGGCGCGTGGTGCGTGCGCGTGCACGACGTGCCCGGCTCGGCAGACGCGGTGCGGGTCGGTGCGGCATGGTTGGCCGCGCGGCGCGATCGGCCCGACGACGCGCCGCACGACGACGGACACAGCGACGGGCACGACGACGAGCACGGCGACCGGAACGACGAGCAGCACGACGAAGGGCAGGGTGGGCGACGTGGCTGACCTGATCCGCCTCACGGGCGTCTCCGCGACGGGGTACCACGGGGTGCTCCCGGCCGAGCGCCGCGACGGCCAGACCTTCGTCGCCGACGTCGTGCTCCACGTGGACACGCGGGAGGCGGCGGCGGGGGACCGGCTCGACGCCACGGTCGACTACGCGTCGGTGGCGGTGCGGGTCACGGAGATCCTGGCGGGGGCGCCCGCGGACCTCATCGAGACCGTCGCCGAACGCATCGCGGCGGCGCTGCTCGCCGACCCGCGGGTGTCCGCGGTCGACGTCGTCCTGCACAAGCCGCAGGCGCCCATCCCCGTGCCGTTCACGGACGTGACGGTCGAGATCCACCGGGACCGCGCGACGCCCCCCGCGGTGCCGGCGCCGGGGGTCCTGGACCTGACGGCCGGGGCCGGGGTGCCCGACGTCGTCGCGCCCCCCGTCGCGCCGCTGCCGCCCGCTCCGCT
>AXCX01000512.1 GCA_000767215.1 Actinotalea fermentans ATCC 43279 = JCM 9966 = DSM 3133 | reverse complement strand
CGCAGCCACGCCGGGACGAGCCACGGCGGCGCGACGTGGGACCACGCGGCGGCGAGCCGGTACGACCGGTCGGGGTCGAGCCCGGGCAGCCGGACGCGGCGCCGCGAGTCGGCCGACAGAGCCGGCGTGACCACGGCGAACACCCCCTCGCTCCCGTCCCGCGCGACCACGCCGCGGACCGACGGTGTGTCGTCCTCGTCGCCGTCGGTGACCACGTGACCGGACGCGAGGAGGCCGCGCAGCCCCTTGTGCACCGCGACCCACCGGGCGAGCTCGGCGCGCTCGGCCACGTCGGCCTCGGCCAGGTCCCACTCGATGCCGAAGTGCCCCAGCAGCGCCGCCGCGCAGCGGGTGTTCAGGTCGTGGGTGCGGCCGGTGCCCTGTGACCGCGGGGACGCGACGTGCGAGCCGAGCATCTCCGGCGGCACGAGCAGCCCGGTCCAGCGCAGGATGCGCACCCGGTCCAGGGGGTCGTGGTTGTCCGACGGGTGCACGCGGTCGGTGCGCTCGAGGATCCCGAGGTCCACGCGGCCGCCGCCGGACGCGCAGCTCTCGATCTCCAGGTCCTCGTGCCGCGCCCGCAGCTCGTCCATGAGCCGGTAGGTGGCGAGGGTCTGCTCGTGCACGGCGGCCGAGCCCGTGCCGGGGTGCCCGGCGTCGACCAGGTCGCGGTTGTGGTCCCACTTCAGGTAGCGCAGGCCCAGCTCGCCGACCAGCGCGTCGAGCGCGCCGAGGATGTGCGCGAACGCCGCCGGGTTGGTGAGGTCGACCACCTGCTGGAAGCGCCACCGGTCCGGCAGCTCCGGGCGCGCGCGCAGGATCCAGTCCGGGTGCGCTCTGGCCAGCCCGGAGTCCTCGTTGACCATCTCCGGCTCGACCCACAGCCCGAGCTCCATGCCGAGCGAGGCGACGTGGCGCGCGAACGGTGCGAGCCCCTCCGGCCACACGGTGGGATCGACCGTCCAGTCGCCGAGGCCCGCGCGGTCGTCGCGCCGGCCCAGGAACCACCCGTCGTCGAGCACGAAGCGCTCGACGCCGAGGGCCGCCGCCGCCGTGGCGAGGTCCGCGAGGGCGGCCGGGTCCTGGTCGAACAGGACGGCCTCCCACACGTTGTAGGTCACCGGCCGCGGCCGGCGCCCCGCCCGCGACCGCTCGCGGAGGAAGGCGTGGTACCGGTGCGCCGCGGCGTCGAGCCCGTCGGCCCAGCTCCCGTACACCCACGGCGAGAC
>AXCX01000511.1 GCA_000767215.1 Actinotalea fermentans ATCC 43279 = JCM 9966 = DSM 3133 | reverse complement strand
ACCTCGCCGGGGAACAGCAGCTCGGCGCCCCGGAAGGCCTGGTGGCCGTCGGTGCGCTCGACCGCGTGCTCGTGGTTGCCGCCGATGCCGACGTGGCAGAGCCAGACCTCGCCGGCGCGCGAGTCGAAGCCCGGGACGCCGACCGCGAGGGTGCCGGTCGCGTCCAGGCCGGTGCGCCCGCGGCGCGACTCGCGGGTGTAGGTGCCCACGGTGACCGCGTGGCGCTGGGGCACCCTCTCCGTGCCCCAGCGCCCCCCGAAGTCGAGGACCTCGCGCGCCCGCGCGGGGACGGCGAGCGAGGGGCTCACCTTGGCCACCTCGAGGGGCGCGACGGTGGCCCCGCCGGCGTCGGCGCCGCCCGGCTCGTTGCGCACGGTGGCGCGCGTGCGGAGCAGCCCGTGGGTGGTCAGCTCCACCTCGAGCGTGACCGTGACCCCGGCGTCGTCGTCGCGTGCCCGGACGCTCAGCAGGCCCGGCCCGGTCTGCGCCACCTCGCCCGGGCCGACGGCGCGGCCGTCGACCGTCACCGAGGTCACGGTGAGCCGGGGGGACCAGCCGGCGCCCGCGCGGTGCAGCTCCAGGCCCGGCCGACCGGCCCAGCCGCGCGTGTGCTCCGGGAGCATGCTCGGCTCGTACGGCACGTCGGACCCGCCGTCCATGCCCGGGCGGTGGCCCGCGTCGGCGAGGGCCACCAGCTCGGCGTCCGACGCCCGGACGCCCCGGCCCCAGTGCGCCAGCGTGGGGAGCAGGCCGCCGCGCTGGACGAGCAGCACCGAGACGCCGTCGGCGGCCAGGTGGATCAGTCGGGCGGGGTCCATGTGGTCATCCCTCGGTCAGCGGGTCGTGGGCGGGGCCGGTCCAGGTCAGGTGCACCGTCGTCGGCTCGGCGGACAGGTGCAGGTGCGCGCCGGCGAGGGCGCGGCCCGCCGCGGTG
>AXCX01000510.1 GCA_000767215.1 Actinotalea fermentans ATCC 43279 = JCM 9966 = DSM 3133 | reverse complement strand
GGCGGGCCGGCGTCGGGCGGGCCGGGCTCGGAAGGGTCCGGCGTTGTCGGGTGCGTCACGGTCGCTCACGCTGCCACACCGACTGCCGGGAAGACCTCCCCCCGCGCGAGACGCACCGATAGGGTTCGGCCAGGTTCGCCGACGCCGGTACTGGTCAGGGGTGGGACATGGTCACGTTCTTCGTCGTCGGCGGCGTGGGCCTGCTCCTGCTCCTCGTCTCGCTCGTGCTGGACGACCTCCTCGACCTCGGCGACGGACCCGTCTCCGGGACGTCGCTCGGGGCAGGGCTCGTGGCGTTCGGCGCCCTCGGCTCGATCGTCAAGGTCAACGGCCTGGCCACCGGCTGGGCGTACGCCGCCGCCGCCGTGTTCGGCGTGCTCGTGGTGCTCGGCGTGCAGGTGGTCGTGAAGCGGCTCCGCGCGTCGGAGGACGGCCAGCCCCGGGTGCTCGTCGGCGTGCACGGCACCGTCATGTCGACCATCGGCGCCACCGGCGGCGAGGTCAGCCTCGACGACCCCCGCGAGCTCGAGCGGCGCCTCGCCTGGGCGGACGCACCCATCGAGGTCGGCACCCGCGTCGTCGTCCTCGAGCAGTCCGGCAGCCGGGTCAAGGTCGCCCCGGCCGACGCCACCCCCGCCCGCCCGTAACCCGACACCGCAACCGGAGGAAGCCCGATGCCGGACCTCGAGAACGTCGCCTCGGACACCGTCACCGTCCTCGGCGTCATCGCCCTGATCCTCGTCGTCCTGGCGATCCTGGCGTTCGTCGCCCGGCGCATCCGGCGCGTGCCCCCGAACGAGGCGCTCATCATCGTCGGCCGCGGCGCCGGCAAGGCGGCCGCGGGCGAGAGCGGGCAGCGCGTCGTCGTCGGCGGGCGCGTGTTCGTGTGGCCGATCCTGCAGCAGGGCTTCCCGATCTCCCTCGAGCAGCGGCAGATCGGCATCACCGTCGAGGGCGTCGACAAGAACCGCATCAAGATCGCCATCAAGGCGTCCATCAACTTCAAGGTCCGCGGCGACGAGGAGGGCGTGCGGCGCGCGGCCCAGCGCTTCCTCTCCCAGCAGCAGACCCTCACCGACATCATCAAGGAGTCGCTCGAGGGCTCGCTGCGGTCGATCGTCGGCGACATGACGATCGAGCAGATCATCTCCGACCGGAAGGGCCTGTCCGACCGGGTCGTCGACTCCACGAAGACGGACCTCGCCGAGCAGGGCCTCCAGGTCGACCTGCTCAACATCTCCGACATCTCCACGCCCGGCTCGGACTACCTGGCCAACCTCGGTCGCGCCGAGGCCGCGCGCGCCCGCCAGGTCGCCGAG
>AXCX01000509.1 GCA_000767215.1 Actinotalea fermentans ATCC 43279 = JCM 9966 = DSM 3133 | reverse complement strand
TGTCGGAGTTCGCCGTCATCGAGGCGGCCGAGCAGATCGCCGAGCGGCAGAAGGCCCTGGACCTGAAGAAGGCCGAGATCAAGGCCCAGACCGACCGGGCGAACGCCGAGGCCGACGCCGCGGGGCAGCTCGCCCGCGCGGAGCAGGACGCGATCGTCGCCGGCAAGCAGCGGGAGGCGCTCGCCGAGCAGGCGCGGGTCACCGAGGAGCAGCTCGACATCGACGTCCGCAAGCCCGCCGAGGCCCAGGCGTACGCCGAGGTCCAGCGCGCGACCGCCCAGCGCGACGCGGCGAACGCCGCGACCGAGGCCGACGCCTTCAAGCGCACCACGATCGCGACCGCGAACAAGACGGCCGCCATCCAGGACGCCGAGGCCGCCGCCGAGGCCGTGCGCCGCGCCGGTGAGGCCGAGCGCGACCGCCAGCTGGCCTTGGCCGCCGCCATCCGCGCCGAGGGCGAGGCCCGCGCTGCCGCCACGGAGGCGGAGGGCCGCGCGGAGGCCGCCGCGACCGACGCCAAGGCCGAGGCCCTGAAGAAGTACGGCCAGGCCGCCATCGCGCAGGAGCTCATCTCGCGCCTGCCGGAGATCGTCCGGGCCGCCGCGGAGCCGGTCGCCGCCATCGACCACATGACCGTCGTCTCGACCGACGGCGCCTCGCAGCTGACCAAGACCGTCGCCTCGGTGCTCAGCGAGGGCCAGGAGGTCGTCAAGCAGCTCACCGGCCTGGACCTGACCGCGCTGATCTCGAGCGTCGCCGGCGTCCCCGCTGCGGCGCCGGCCGCGCCCGCCCCGGCGGCTCCGGCCTCCCGTCACGCCGCGACGTCGGTTGCCGCACCGGCTCCCGTGGCGGC
>AXCX01000508.1 GCA_000767215.1 Actinotalea fermentans ATCC 43279 = JCM 9966 = DSM 3133 | reverse complement strand
CCAGCAGTGACCCGGCCGGCGGCGGGACGTCAACCGTCACCGCCGCCGGCCGCGGCACCACCGACAGCAGTACCCAGCAGGGGGGAAGGAGAGCGGTACCGTGGCAACACTCGGCATTGACGGCCTGGTCAGCGGTCTCGACACCACCACCCTGATCAACCAGCTCATGCAGATCGAGGCGGGCCCGCAGACCCAGCTCAAGGCGAAGCAGTCGACCACCAAGAGCTTCGTCAGCGCCCTGCAGTCCCTCAACGTCAGGGTCGCCTCGCTTGCGGAGATGGCCGCGAAGGTGGCCAAGCCCGAGTCGTGGCAGGCGTGGAAGGCCACCTCGTCGTCGACGAGCGTGACGGCCTCCGCCTCCGGCTCCGCGCAGGCGGGTTCCCTCAGCTTCACCGTCGACTCGGTCGCGAGCACCCAGGTCACGCTCACCGACGTCGTCGCCGACGACGGCGCGCTCGCCGGCATCCCGCCGCAGATCACCGTCCGCACCGGCGCGGGCGCTCTGGTCACCATCCAGCCCACCAGTGGCAGCCTCGCCGACGTGACCAAGGCGCTCAACGACGCCGCCGACGTCGGGGTCAAGGCGACGGTCGTCCGCGTGACCAACGGCGAGACGCCGCTGTACCGCATCCAGTTCACCGGCACGACGACCGGCGAGACCGACGGCGCCTTCGAGGTGTTCCGCGGCGACGCGGCCGCGGTCGAGGTCGGCACGGCCACGCGGATCGACACGGCGACGGTCCGCGCGTCGAGCGACGCACAGCTCACCCTGTGGAAGGGCACCGACGCGCAGCAGGTCTACACGCAGCCGTCGAACACCTTCACTGGCCTCATGACGGGCGTCGACGTCACAGTCTCCAAGGTCACCGCCGCGGACGAGGCCCCGACGACGATCACCGTCGCCCAGGACACGGACGCCCTCAAGAAGCTCGGCTCCGACCTCGTCAACTCGCTCAACGTGGTCCTGTCGGAGATCGCCTCGCGCTCCGCGGTGACGACCACCACCAACAGCGACGGCACGACGAGCGTCAAGGGCGGGCTCTTCACCGGCGAGACAGCGGTCCGCGCCATCCAGCAGCAGCTGAGCGAGGCGGCGTCGTACCCGGTCGACGGGTTCTCGCCCTCCGTCGCGGGCATCACCCTGAAGAAGGACGGCACGTTCACGTTCGACGAGGCCGCCTTCACGAAGGCCTTCGCCGACGACCCCGCGAAGGTGCAGACGGTCCTCGCGGGCGTCGCCGAACGGGTCGCCGAGGTCGCGACGGACGTCTCCGACAAGTACGAGGGCAGCCTGACCCTGAAGATCCAGGGGCAGGAGGGCCTGGTCAAGGACATGGGCACCCGGATCGAGGACTGGGACCGCCGCCTCGCCGTCCGCAAGGAGGGCCTGCAGCGCACCTACGCCGCGCTCGAGGTCACGATGTCGAACCTGACCTCGCAGTCCAACTGGCTCGCCGGCCAGCTTGAGACGCTCAACGCCAACTGGTCATCCTGAGCCCAGGGACGGGATAAAGAGATGAACTACGCCGCCGGTCGCACCCGCTACGTGGACGACTCGATCAGCACGGCCAGCCCGGCCAAGCTGCTGACCATGCTCTACGACCGCCTGGTGCTGGACCTCCAGCGGGCCGAGGCCGAGCAGCAGGTCGGCGACCGCGTCGCCGCCAGCGCGCACCTGGTGCACGCGCAGGAGATCGTCCACGAGCTCGCCGCGACCCTCGACGTCGACGCCTGGGACGGCGCCGCGCGCCTCATGAGCGTCTACATGTTCCTCATCACCGAGCTCGTCGGCGCCAACATCAGCGGCGACGCCGACCGCACGGCCGCCTGCCGCGAGCTGGTCGAGCCGCTGCGCGACGCCTGGCACCAGGCCGCCCGCGAGGTCGCCGCCGCCACGCCGCTCGAGATGGCTGCCGCGCCCGTGCGTGCGTTCGGCACCGGCGTCGCGGCGTCGTCGGGCACGGTCTGGGAGGGCT